>CAZVWH010000051.1:7516-21503 GCA_964631175.1 uncultured Pirellulales bacterium
TTAGCTACGCTTAGTCAATTCGATCTTCAAGGAGCAAATTACATCATTCTCATTATTCGTCACCTCCGTCATCAGCCTCATCGCCATCTTCTTGTTCACCTTCATCTTCGGCCTGTCCGTCGGTTTGCTCGCTTAGAAAAATAATTTGACCATCATTCAAAACAAATTCAGGCTCAGGCTCGTTAGGCTCTTCCGTTAAGCAGTTAGCAATTTTATCCATAGGATTCTGAGCCGATCGGCTAATAGGCCCACCGACCATTAGCAGTCCCACTAAAAACAATACGAGAATTAAAATATTTACAAGCGGTCTTTTCATTTTATTGACCTTTCAAAAACGGCTGAACTTTTTTCTTGCTTACATCGGAAAAACCTAAGTAACCTCACAAATTTTCACAATAAGTATTCTGTAAAGGCTTAATGACTATAGGGCTCATTATCCCGCTCGGCAGCATTTTATCTTCTTCGGGCGTGATAGCGATAACGCCTATATCGCCTAACTCGGTCGTTTCAGAACCTCCGTCCTCAAGGGTAGCGCCAATGTTAGTTACATATCCGCTGCTCCATTGTGTCGTGTCACACATGGATATAATCGTTCCATAGATTTGTGCGTTGCCCCGCACATCAACAATCCCTCCAACTATGGCTCCGGTTAGCACATTGTTATCGCTCGTCTCCGGATTAGTGTTGCCCAGGTTTACATTAAAATGCGGAGCAAGAATGGTGGCTTCCTGTATGCCTGAGGTATTGTTAAAGGTTGCCTCACCGGTGAAGTATAGGGAATTTTGCCTCCACTTGAGTACTTGTGGCACATCGGTTACGACAACTCCGTTGAATGTGCAGTTCTCAAAGCGAACATTGTTGTAGTGGTAGCTGCCGCTTTTATAGCAATCAATATACAGTATGCCTTCAAAGGTGCAGTTTCTAAACAAAGCATTTCGGTTATCCGGAAGGTGCACATCGCTAAGGGTCTGGTTCTCATAGACATGACGATTAAGCTTTAAGCTCGACCATGATGACGGCAGATTGTAATTGCCGGCAGCGTGGGGGAAGTACTCCACCTCCCTTTGGCCGCTTGGACATGACGGTATATCGGTAAGGCTGGAATTATAGCTGTCGGTATCATAATCACTGATGTCCATACCGGGTATGTCCTCGTACGGCTGTCCATAGTTTATGCCCTCATGGTACGCCTGTATTTCGTCTTCAGGGCTGTAAATACGGTTTCCCTCCTCATCAAACATAGGATTTCCATTTTCATCGAGTGTTTCCAGTTGATAATCATGAGCTTGAATCTGGTCCAGAGTCAGAACGGTATTGATGGTACCTTCCACCCTTGAGTCACTGGTCATATTGTAAGGCGGAATCTCAGGGCGGTTCCACGAGCTAAAGACATCGCCATGAATGGTAGTGTCGCCGGTCAGCCACATTCGGCCTCTGCTGGAAATGGCGTAGTTTAAGACCTGCCTGTCTTTTGTAACTTCCATATCCATCGTTATCTTTTTAGTCACTTCGACATCACTTCCTATAGCCTGTAATTTCATTGTACGACAATCATCATCGTAACGATAAAACCTTATGGAAAAGTCCACGTTTGAACTGCCAAAATTTATTGGTGGAATAATGACCTGGTCGCCGCTGCCCAGAGAGTCTGTAAAACGGCTCGATGAGCCGACCGTTTGTCCGTCAAGACCGACGTTCTGAAGATATTGACATAAATCGCTCCAAACCTGATCTGCCTCGGCATCTGAAACGAAATTAAATCCGGTTTCATCCAAAATCACCGTACTAACGATGTACTTACCACAATCCAGGCCGGACAGAGCAGCCGATAAAGCTGAGTTGACCTTACATTGATTCGATGCAAGCTGCATATTCGTACCCGATATAGCTGCCATGCTGACAGCCAAGGCTGAGAATATCAGCACAAAAATCATGGATATGATAAGCGCAGCACCTCGACGCTTGTGGCGAATTATTCCTTTGGTGAGCTTCATTCTCGCTGCTGGAAAAGCCCCATTTAGAAGCGATTTAAAGATTTATACACCTATAGCTTAAAACTTCTACATGCTAACTAAAATATAAGAAATATTCACCAAAAAGACAAAGTGAATTGGTAGATTAGCGGATTAGTGAATTAGTTATCACGCCTTATGGAATCGTAGGTCCTCTAATTCACTAATCAACTCACCCCGGTTAAAGCGTGATTTCTGAATAGGAGGATGGGTCGTATTGTAATATTATCTCCGGCACAAAGCCGGCAGGCACATGGATTGTGCCGGAACGATTGAAGTAAAGATCACTGTTTCCTGTGATTTCCGCCTCGGCATCGGAGTAATTTAAGATGGAACCACTGATTGTTCCACCTGCGTTTCCATAAAATTGGATCCCATTGGCGGCTATCGTACCATTCATAGTATTGAAGTTTCCACCAAAAGATGCACTAAATCCGGGAGCGATAAGGAAGGTGCCGGTTTCATTACGAAGCTGGGAGAATTGCTCCTCGTCGGGAAGGTCGGTAACAGGGAAGCTGATGACATTACCGGAAAAATTAATCTGATTAGCTCCGGAGTTATCATTCAAATCGCCGTCGCCGACGATGATACCTGTTATTATTGTACCTCCGGTAAATGTCACTACGCTGGGTGCCTCAATAAATACGACGCCATTCAACGTGACATGACCTGTAAAATTGGGATTTGTACCAGCCAGAATTCTTACGTTTTCATACGTTGCATTTGTAGCAGTATCGGTATTAGGATCAATCACATTTGTAACATAATTCTCAAAGTACGTCGGATTAGGCTCAGGGAATTTACTCGTCGCAACGCCAAATGAAACGTGGTTATCTATCGCATCCTGACCTGTTTCGCCTCCGATGCCGGCCTTTGCACCTTGCAAATAAACACAGGCTATCGGATTGACGATGCTTACATTGCCTGCTATTTGTGAGTTGCCTGTTATCGACAACGCTAAATTTGAATTTTCACTTTCAATATAGACATTTGATTCAACAGAAACGTTAACACCTTCAAGCTCTACATTACCTGTTAATGATAAAGGTCCTTTGGTTGCAACAGCGTAGTCAAAAACCGTATTTGCTCTCTCGGCTAATTTGTAATTGCCACTTATGGTTTTGCTGATCGGGCTATAAACACCGGTAACATCCACTTGTAACGTCTCGGGGGCAACCTGTGTAATCACAGCGGAAAAATTTTGTTCCGTACCCGAATCGAGTGTAATGCTCGGAACGGTTATGCTTGAGCTATCGCTGTACAAATTAATGTTAGAAACATCATTGGCAACCGTTTGAAGAGAATTTGCAATCCTACTAAACATTAGCTCTTGCGCAGTGGTGCCTGGTACTGAGACACTATTTAACCAAAGGCGAATAATCTGATGTCCTGATTCGGCGCATGCCCTTGCGCAATTAGCTTTGTGCTGATTTGCGGCTATTTGTATGTTCGTGCCGGACATCACTGCCATGCCGGCAAGCAGGGCGGTGAACATAACCACAAATATCATAGATATGATAAGTGTTATACCCTGATGCCTCCGACAGGTTAATTTGCCTGTGAGGTTCATTTTTCCGCCCCCGAAAAACCTCACCTATACCAATTGTAATTAATCCTTGTTCCACATATACTTAAGGCAGAAGGCAGACTTTATAGTTATTGCCTCAGAAGCACCGTGAACCACATCAGAAAATCCAGTAAAAAAACGCTGAAATTATGTACAATTGGTATTATACCAATATATAGATATATATCTGCATATATTAGCAGTTTCTTTTAGCAGAAACTGCTAATAGCAATTGTAATTAATCCTTGCGCCTCATCCTGATTTATCTTTAAGCAATACCTAACTATCTTAGGTATTATGAATTTCAAATTTAACATCGTGTATCAAGAATCCAACATCAAATTGTAAGGTAGATATAATACTTAACTGTCTTAGGTATTATGAGGCTCAAATTTAGCATAGTGTATCAAGAATCTAATTTCAAATTGTAAAGTATATATAATATCAATTGTGATTAGTCCCTGTGTATCATATATTTGAGCCAGCTTGTGGATTCAATATTTATTGGCTCAGCAGAGCCATGAACCACATCAGATAATCCAGCAAAAGCAATGTAATTGAGTACAACTGGTATTATGTGGGCTTTTCTAATAAAATTATAATCCCATTTTAGCTTATGACAAATTAATTGATTTGGCAACACAAGGAATATTTATTATAGAGCTGGTGTCCGATAAATAACTGTCGATTGCTGCCGGAATGAGACTACAAAGTGTGCTCTTTTTCTGCAAAGTATGAGCTGCGTGCAAATGGAGAAGAGATAATCCAGGAAAATCCTAAATCAATTGCTTTTTGCCTCCAGAAATTGAATTTTGCAGGAGTTATATATTCAACCACTTCCAGCGCATTTTTTGATGGTTTCAAATATTGACCAATCGTGATCCTATCAC
Source organism: uncultured Pirellulales bacterium (assembly GCA_964631175.1). GTDB lineage: Bacteria > Planctomycetota > Phycisphaerae > Sedimentisphaerales > Anaerobacaceae > CAZVWH01. The sequence continues at coordinate 11,986 of CAZVWH010000051.1, forward strand.
AGCCCACATTGCGCAAATCCTCCAAGACTTGCTCGGCTTCGGCATCTGTTTCTCCCAAGCCAAGCATAATTGAAGATTTGGTCTGGACGCCGGCGAGGTTTTGTTTGGCTATCTTAAGCAGGTTCAGAGAGCGCTGATAGTTTCCGCCTGCTCTGGCAACCGGATAAAGAGAAGGTACAGTCTCAACATTGTGAGCAAATACAAATGGCAGGGCGTCACGTAATATCTCTACGGCCTCTTCTTGATAATTGCGGAAGTCGGGAGTTAGTATTTCAAATTTTATCCCGTTAGACATATTTACTCCGTTAGAAATCTTCTCTCTTCCGGCCATATTATTATCGTTTTGTAAATGTCTAACGGGATTCATATTGTGACAGAGCTGCCTTATCGTATTAATGCAGCTGCGAAAATGGCCGGCGCCGCCGTCCGGCAAATCATCGCGATCGACGCTGGTAATTACTAAATATTTCAACTGCATTTGCTTTGCCATCTCCGCGAGGCGCAGCGGTTCAGACGGATCCGGCGGAGCAGGTCTGCCGGTAGCTACCGAACAGAACTTACAGTTTCGCGTGCAGATATTGCCCAGAATTAAGACCGTCACAGTTCCTCTTGACCAGCACTGGCCTCGATTGGGACAATTTGCATTGTTGCATATTGTCTCTATGTTCAGTGAGGTTAATATGTTTTCAACTTTTTTATAAGTCCGGCTGGCCGGTAAGGGTCTGCGTAACCAAGGCGGCAGCTTCCGGTCGGAGAACGGATGATGGAGAGCTGAGGACGGACTTCTGTCTTTTGTATCCTGTCTTTCGTCTTCTGAATCCTGGGACACCTTAGAGAAATGTTTTTTAAGTAGTTTGCTCAGGCTTTGTTTTAGCTCACTAATCGAATTATATTTACCGGTCTCTTTTAATACCGATGTTATTTCTACACCATCAAGGCCACATGGAATAAATAAATCGAAAATGCTTAAATCGTTTTGGATGTTTATAGCCATGCCGTGGTAAGTTACTAATTTCGATACGCGTACGCCGATAGAAGCGATTTTTTTCTCCCCCACCCATAGGCCTGGAAAACCTTTTCGTCTCTGGCTGTGAACGCCCAATTGCTGCAGTAGCTCTATACCTATTGTTTCCAGTTTTCTGATGTATTCGGTTATTCCCAGGCCGAGCTCTTGCAGATTGATAATCGGATAAAAGACTAACTGGCCAGGATTATGTGCGGTTGCCCCGCCGCCTCTGCGAATATCAACTACGTCGATATGCCGCTGTGCTAAATCTTCTTTATTGTACAGCAGTTTGTTGGCGTTTTGACGTGCACCAAGGGTGATAACAGTGGGGTGCTCAACTATTAAAATGGTATTGGATATTTTTCCTTCGCGTCTTTTATCGCGTAATTCGTGCTGAGTTTGCAGAACCTCTCTGTAATCGGCAAGGCCGCAATCAATAACCTGTAAAAAATCGTTTTTGTTTTGTTCAAGGTTCTGTGACACGATTTTCATTTTAACATTGCGTAGTATTTTTTACAAATAATTTGACCCCCAGGATAAACCTGGGGGCTAAACGCGTTGTAGATGGATGATTATTCTCGGTGATGTTATTCTTGTATATCTCAGAATCCATAGAGACTGTTGTAAGCCACTATAAAAATGCAGCGAGGCTTGCGCTACAGGCGAGCGGTTTTATTGGTAGAGTGTGGACGAGAGGTTTCGATAAGCGTTTCTGTTTCACGAAGTAAGACCTGGAGAAACGAATTAGATATGTCGAGTCACACAACAAATTCAATGTTTAGCCCCCAAGTTTACCTTGGGGGTTTACCCTGTGGGTTAAAATGGCCCAAAGGTGTCCATGACTGCATCCTCAATCGTTTCACTGATTGTCGGATGTGGATATGTTATCTGTCCAAGTTTTTCAGGGCTTAGGCCTATAAGCGTAGCGGCGAAAGCAGCGAATTCCGTCGCTATACTGCCTACCATGGTGATTCCGACAATCCTGTTTGTAGAATTATCACGAATAACCCGTATTTGCCCCACTGTATTATTGTGTGCAACACTTCGGCCGTTTCCTTTGAAAAAACCCTTACCTACCGAGATATCGAGCCCTTCGGCTTTGCAGGTATCTTCTGATTTGCCGACTGATGTAACTTCGGGAAAGGTAAAGATGACTCTGGGGATAAGGCCATAGTCGGTCATCTTTCGGTTGCTGCCGGCGGCGTTTGCTGCGGCGACTTCTGCCTCGGTAGTAGCGCCATGCGCCAGAAAGGTTGTACCTATCACATCACCTATAGCATAGACCCCGGGGACATTGGTTTCCATTTTTTCATTAACAACAATTGCAGGACCTTTCATCTTCAAATTGAGAGCTTCGACTATTTTTTTGTCGACAGTAGGCTTTCGGCCTACAGAAACCAACACTTTTTCTGCTTCAATCGCCTGGCCGTTCTCAAGAACTACTTTTGTCGGCGTAGCTGTTATATCAACCGAGGTGACTTTCACGCCTGTTGTAGAATCGATGCTGAGTTTCTTGAACTCACGTTCAATCAGCCGGCCCACCCATTCATCCTCCATAGGAAGAAGTCTCGAAAGCGCCTCCACGATAGATACCTTCGTACCCATTGCGGCATATACACAGGCCATTTCGCAGCCGATTATGCCACCGCCTATGATTACCATCGATTTGGGTATTTGCGGCAGTGACAGGGCTTCCTTGCTGCTGATAACCGTTTGGCTGTCGAAAGGTATATTTGCAAGCTCAACAGGTTCTGAGCCGGTAGCGAGAATTATTCTTTCGGCTTCTATTTCAATAGATTGACCGTCAGACTCGACTTTAATTTGATTTGGTTTAGTTACTACTGCCCAGCCGGTAATCACCTTGATCTTATGGGCCTTAGCAGTAGCCGTCATCGCTTTGCGAAAGCCCGCTACGATGGCGTCTTTTCTTTGCTGAATTTTAGGCCAGTTTGGAGTGGCTGAAACGATGTCAATTCCGATTTCTGCTGCGCATTTAGCCGAGAGTAATGTATGCGCCGAGGCGAGCAAGACTTTTGACGGAATGCACCCCCAGTTTAGACAGATTCCGCCGATAAATTCTTTTTCTACTAACGCTACCGAAGCTCCTCTTTGTGCGCATCTTCGGGCAGCTCTTGCCCCGCCAGGACCAGCTCCGATTACTACTACGTCAAATTTTCCTGCCATGATTTACCTCGTATTTCGTATCGCATAATAAGCGTTTGTAAAAGTCATTAATATAACAGAATTGTGCGTAAAATGAAACCATGAGCTTGGTTTTTTATCAAATCGAATTGAAGAATCTCTTTCGAAGTGCGCTGATGCCCTGTTGAAAACATTAGACGTGGATACGTCATTGCGAGCGACTTGTCCGTCGTAGCCTTGGCGAAGACGGAAGCGAAGTCGCCGGGATGGCTTGCGCCACAATCTCAAACTCCACAGGACGCCTAACGGCGGAAACGATAACTTTTTCTGCCCACCAGGCAAGAGATTGCCACGGCCCTTCGGGCCTCGCAATGACATTTTATAGATGTTTTCAACAGAGCAGTACGCTAACAAAAGCCACTATTGTTTGACAATAGTAGTGTGGGCGGCGTCGAACATTCTTACGCCGCCGGTGTCCAACTGTAGAATTAAGCCTTTTTGGAGGTCGATTCCAATACAATTGCCGGCAAATTTCCTGCCGTTGTAGGACAACGTTATTCTATGGCCTAATTGGATACTTAATTCGCGCCATCTGTCCGTGACATCCTTACTATTTTTCTCTGCCATATCGAGCCAGCTATCTATGGAGGTCAGAAGTCTCTTGGCCAGCAAAATACGGTCACAAATTGTTTGACTCTCTATATCGATACTCGTTGCAGTTGATTGCAGCTCAGAAGGAAAAGAATCTCTCGTTTGGTGGCAGTTAATCCCTACACCGATGATGTAAGCGTTATTGGTATTGGTCGTCTTTGATTCGAGCAGGATGCCGGCCACTTTTTTGCCGGTCAGTAGTATATCATTCGGCCATTTGATTTTTGCTTCGCTGATGCCAACTTTTCCGAGCGCATCGGCAACAGCTACCGCGCAGGCAAGTGAAAGTAATTCAGCTTTTAGAGCACTCTCTATAAAGACTATTGAGCACAAAATGCTGTCCGCTCGGCTGCTGTGCCATTTACAGCCTGCTCTGCCTCTGCCTGCGGACTGCTGTTCAGCGAAAATTACGAGGCCGTCGTTGTCTTTGTTTTTTGCATATTCGGCTGTAATATCGTTCGTGCTCGACGTAGAGTCGAAGACGAGGATTTTTCTGCCGATGCGCTTAGTCTTCAGATTTGCTTTTATTTTGTCTGGATCCAGCAGGTCGGTTGGCATGTCTGTTAGTACCTATCGAGGCCGATATCGACGGCTGCTGCTGAGTGAGTAATTGCACCGACAGCGATTCTTTCAACACCGCACTGAGCTATAGCTGAGACATTTGTTAGCGTAATATTGCCGGAGGCTTCGAGCAGAGGCTTTTTGTCTCTGCCGCACATCTCATTTCGCATCTCGACAGCGTGTTTTAACTGCCACTGGCCCATATTATCGAGAAGCACTATGTCAATGCCTGGAATTTCAAGCACATAGTTGAGCTGGTCATCTACGTGGTCAACCTCAACGGCAACGAATTTGACGCCTTTCACCTTCTTGGCTTCACAGATTATCTTCCTGAGTTTCGGCTGGAAGTGTCTGCCTAATTGTGCGATATGGTTATCTTTAATCAATATGCCGTCGTACAATCCCAGTCGGTGATTATGTCCGCCGCCACATCGAACTGCGTACTTTTCGAGGATTCTCCAGCCGGGCAGCGTCTTTCTGGTATCGAAAATTTTTGCCTTTGTACCCTGAATGGCGCGGACATACTTGCGCGTGGTGGTAGCTATTCCGCTGAGTCTCTGTAGGAAATTCAGTGTTACCCGCTCGGCGCTGAGCATAGAACGCAAAGGCCCTTCGATGGTGGCGATTTTGCGGCCGATGTGGGCAGCCTGGCCGTCATCTACGTAAACATTTAGCTTGAGCTTTTTGTCATAAATGCTGAGGATTTCTTTTACCACCAGCATTCCACACACGATTATTTCTTCTCGTGAAATCATACTTGCTTTATCAATGGTATCAGCTCTGAACAGAAGCTCGCTGGTAGTGTCACCCTGGCCGAGGTCTTCGTCAATGGCCATTTGAATAATCGGCCGAACTTGTGCAATGTTAAGTTTTGTCATCTTCTTCCCGTCTTTGTCATATATAAAATTATCGTTGGATTATTCTCACTCTATCAATGAACCGTCACCGCAGGGGTGACGGCTAAAATTAATTTCCTTTTCTTCGCTGTTTCTTTGTTACTAAGAAGTCTCGTTTCTTTCTTTTTGAACCGGCTATAACCAGCTCCGGCAGTTCTTTCAACTCTCGCAACTGGTCCCGCAAAAAGGCTGCCCGTTCAAAATCAAGGGCCTGCGCCGCCTCAAGCATCTCTCTCTCAATCTGACCGACCAGCTCGACCTTATCGTATTCGTTGTCGGCAAAACTTACAGCTTCACGGGCGGTATGCCTTGCTTTTATCCGCTCGGTTAAGCTCCTGCGGATCTCCTTTTTGATTGTTTCCGGCGTAATATTGTGTTTCTTATTATATTCCATCTGAATTTTACGGCGTCTGTTTGTTTCGTCAATAGCTTTTTGCATTGATTTGGTAATTACATCCGCGTACAAAAAGACGGTAGCATTGATGTTTCGTGCGGTTCTGCCGATAGTTTGAATCAAAGAAATCTGGCTTCGCAGGAATCCTTCCTTGTCGGCGTCGAGGATTGCAACGGCTGAAACTTCCGGCAAATCCAGGCCCTCCCGCAGCAGATTTATACCCACAAGAACGTCAAATTCGCCGTTGCGAAGGTCACGTAGTATCTCCACTCTTTCAAGAGTGTCAATCTCGCTGTGCAGATACCGGCACTTAAAACCCTTCTTTGCGATGTAGCCTGAAAGATTTTCAGCCATTCGTTTGGTCAGGGTTGTAACAAGCATTCGCTCCTTAGCTTGAACACGTTTTTCTATCTCGCCCAAAAGGTGTGGAATCTGGTTGCCGGCTGGATGCACAAAGATTTTCGGGTCCAAAAGGCCGGTAGGTCTTATTACTTGCTCGACCACCTCGTGGTCACATTTTTCCAGCTCAAAAGGCCCAGGCGTAGCAGAAACAAAAATTACATGCGACCAGTTTTCCTGAAACTCTTCGAAGCGCAACGGCCTGTTATCCAGCGCACTCGGCAGTCTAAAGCCGTGCTCAACCAAAACTTCTTTTCTGCTTCTGTCACCTGCCCACATCGCCCGTATCTGCGGAACGGTAGCATGGGACTCGTCTATGAACAAAAGGAAATCTTTTGGGAAATAGTCAATCAACGTATAGGGCCTTGCTCCAGCAGGCAGGCCCGATAGATGCCTGGCGTAGTTCTCGATCCCACTGCAATAGCCGACCTCCTGTATCATTTCGATATCATACTTCGTTCGAGCCTCAAGTCTTTGAGCTTCGAGTAGCTTACCCTGACCTCGCAGTTCGGCTAATCGCTCTTTTAGCTCAGCCTTTATACTATCTACCGCGGATGTAATCCTGTCGCCGGGCATAACGTAGTGCTCAGCAGGATAGATAAAGACTTGCTGCTCGACAGACAGAGTCTCCCCGGAAACAGGATTGATATAGCTTATCTGTTCCACCTCATCGCCGAAAAGCTCGATGCGTATCGCGAATGATTCGTATGAGGGATATACCTCCACTACATCACCGCGAACTCTGAATTTACCTCGCTGAAAATCAATATCGTTTCTGGAGTACTGGATGTCTGCCAATCTGCCAAGCAGGTCGTTTCTATTTATACTGTCGCCAGCTACGACAGCTACGACACTGGCTTTATAATCCTCAGGTGAGCCTAATCCGAAGATGCACGAAACGGATGCGATAATAATACAATCGCTTCTTGTCGAAAGGCTGGTTGTGGCCGAAAGCCGAAGCCGGTCAAGGTCGGCGTTTTTCGAGGCGTCCTTTTCTATGTAAATGTCTCGCTGCGGGATGTAAGCTTCCGGCTGATAGTAATCGTAGTAGCTGACGAAATATTCGACCGCATTTTCCGGAAAAAGCTCATTGAATTCCTCATAAAGCTGAGCAGCTAATGTTTTATTGTGAGATATAACAAGAGCCGGCAGGTCGAACTGAGCGATGACGTTAGCCATCGTGAAGGTCTTGCCGCTGCCGGTAACACCCATTAATGTTTGGTATTTCTTGACCGAGCGCAGACCTTCCGCCAGCCGTTCTATAGCCTTAGGCTGGTCGCCCGCCGGGCTAAATTCATTGTTTAGCTTAAATGTTGCCATCCGTTAGCCTCCAAGCTAACTATTTTACACTCAGATGAAGCAAAACTCAACAGAAAGTAGCTTGATTTTAGCACGGTCCTATGAGCTTGTGGCCTTTCGTTAACGTAGGAACCCTGCAGGACCGAATTAAGGCATGAGGAGTTATCAGCTTTTTGTATGATCGGCACAATTTTCCTCAAAATCGGATAGCGTGTGCGAATGGACTAATTTGTCGTAAAGCCTTCACGCTCAGCAGGAAAAGGGTGGGCTTTGGTATGGGGGATTTGCAGGGATGAAAAAAAATGATATTAAGCCTAAAAATCAGCTTTACGTGCAACTTGTAAAATATATAATAAATAAGCTCGAATGGTCGTCAGATTAAATGGGGTTTTGCAACCATCGTAATGGGGGTTATACTAAGATGCGTTTTCTTCGCTATATCAAGCGGTTCCTATCGATGACCTTTAAGATAGAGATTGAGAGAGCTAAGCAAAATAACAGAGTTCTTGACATCAATAATGAAACATTGCAAGGGTACCTTGACCCTGGTTACTTAGTAGAGAAGTTGAGTGCCATACTTTTCAAAAAGACGAAACGCACTTCAGGTCATATACATTTCCATTTTCGAAATAAGTCAGATCATATTATTTTTCTCTGGTCCGAGGGGAAGTTAAAGAGAATAGTGACTAAATCACCGAGTTGTAAGAAGGGCCAATATGTGCATTGGAAACATTCTCAATTTTGTGATTACGAGCGCGAACAGCTTCTTAGAGAATTATTTAGCCAAGTTGAACGCATAGAAATTGATGGGGACAACTTTAATAAAGCATGGCCATCTTATAATGAATTTGCAAGGTGGTTGATCCAAAACTGAATAGCGAGCCGGCTTATGGCTTGAGGCTGATCACCCGCAGGGCTAAATTCCGTGCTTAACTTAAAGATACTCATACTGATAGAATACCGCATCCAGAACACAGAATACAGCCCAAAGGATGCCTTACGGCAAAAAACAATGAAAAGGAATGATAAATAGTGAAAAGTTCCGTTATTCATTCAGCCGTGCCTGCTAAATTCGAAATCCTAAGCACCACCATAAGGTGTCCTGCGGAGAAATCCGAAACAAGATTAAATATCAAAAATCAAATATCAAAATTACATTGCAAAGTGTAAAAAGTCATTTTTGAATTTTTATTTGTCATTTTGATTTTTGCATTTTAATTTTTGATTTTTTTCCACATGGAAGTTTGGTATAATTCCGAGCAACAACTATGCGGATGAAGCATCGACCTCATTAAATTAGGACTCTCCCATACAGTCGAAGCGTTAGTGCTAGTGCTTAAAATTGTATAGTTAGACTGAGAATGGGTTTGAAGATAACAGGAGAAAAAAATGGAATTTCCTGAAATTCCCACAGACAATCTTTACAAATTCATGGCTTTATCCGGTGTTGTAATCCTTGTTTTATCTTTGATTCCATTCTATCATGCGCACAGATTATACTTGGATGCCCTACATTTGAGCGGTGACATAAAAATATGCGGCATTCAGCTTGAGTGGCAATCCAAGGATGCTAATGAATTAATGCAACAACTCGACACCTTAACACCACAAATCAGCAACCTATGGCAAAAAATCGTTGGCCTTGCGCAACAAACCAGTAACCTGGAAGGTCAATCTATTGACTTAAATAAACAAATTGATGAATTAATAGAAACAATGCCCCCAGAAACTACAGTATCGTTGGATTCAAAAATACCATCAGTAGAGTCAGATAAGAAAATAACTATCAAAAAGAAAAAAGAAGACATCCAAAAGGAATTAGATAGAGATATCCAGAGTAAACTTAAACTTGAAGAAGAACAGCATAAACTTGAAGAAAAAAACCGTGAACTTAAAGAAAAAAACCGTGAACTTAAAGAAAAAAACCGTGAATTTAAAGAAGAAATCCGCAAACAGCAAGTCACCATTATACAGCATGAGACAAAATGCAAGGAGCACATATATCTTTCACGAATAATAACTATAGAGATGTTCTTTGGTATTTTTGGTTTCCTGTCGGGTTTGGCTCTTGCAATAAAAGGGTTTAGACTTTGGCATCTTAAACTACAGGTTCACCAGGATAGAATAATCCAAATGAAGGCTAAATCTAAAGATTAGTAACATATCTATG
>CAZVWH010000052.1:0-20035 GCA_964631175.1 uncultured Pirellulales bacterium
TCCAATAAAAACATGAATAATCTACACCGAAATTCCATTCAGGATGGGTATAATATCATACGTTAGATATGATATTATAATAAAAAAATGCCGGATTTTTGTCAATAAAAATCTTCACGTGATTACCCGTTTTGAAAGGCGGTGATGAAAAAACCTCCTTGTGCTTGTAAAATGCTGTTTTTTGAAACCTTTAACCCAAGCAAAACAAGGAGGTTCAAAAAATGATAAGAAAAGATTTCATAATTTGCAAGACAAGAAATCTACTAAACCAATTTATGGCTCCAATCACTGAAAAAGCAGATAAGCCAAGACAAAAATTCCTCCGCCAAACTGTGAGTGCAATACTGCTTTCAGGTTCTCTGATCGTAACGGAGTTGGCCCACTGGATACGTGATGACTGCTCAGATATATTCCATCGATTGAAACGACTGCTCAACCATCTTGTAAGTACCCGCGGTGATTTGACTAATGTGGTAGCTGCCTATAGGCAAAAAGTCGCAAAGTACATAGAACCAGACACACCCCTGGTAATAGACCTTACAGATTTGGCAAAGCCAAGAGCCAGGAAGATGAAAAGAAGAAGCGCATCGAAGCCTTCAAAGGTTTTCAGGTAAATGCCGAATTATTGAAGTGCGCACCGGCTGGTGTCAAGATTATGCACTGTTTGCCTGCTTATCGCGGCTTTGAGATTACCGATGAGGTGACCGAGTCGCCGAATTCGATTATGTTCGACCAGGCTGAGAACCGCCTGCACTTCCAACGCGCATTGCTCAGAAAACTGATGATTTAATTGGAAAGAGGTTTCACCACCAAAAGCAGCTCAAAATCTATAGCTGTGAGATATGCGAATTAGTCCTTGAACAATTACTCCCTCAATCCTTGGGACAGTTATAAAATCTGAATCATCTTGCAATATGCTCTTTTTTAATTTAAAGTAAGTAGTGGTTTGACAGACGATTTTTTCGCTTTGATTCGTGATTATGCCAACGTAGCTCAACGGTAGAGCTCTGGTTTTGTAAACCAGTGGTTGTCGGTTCGAATCCGACCGTTGGCTTTTTTACATTCGGAGGTTAATCAGGATTTGCTAAATTCTGTAGTTTTATTATTAGGTTTTGTACAGCTTTTCGTCCTTTGCTAAGCTGCTGTTAGAAAGTTTTTAGACATTGGTTAATTTGCTAAGCACAGCTTGTCATTGCGTGTCATTCCGGCATTGAAACTACGAGGAAATACTATTTTGCAGTACGACCAGAAGACATGGTCTCAGCGAGTGAGGTTTTGAACAATATCCTTTCAGATAAACAAGACGATTGGCACTAAATTGAGACTTTTCGGTGATTTTCGTAAGAATGACCCATATAAGATTTGACAGTTTATGATAGAAGTTGTTACATTGAAAGTAGTTAAGTTTTTAAGCGCCCGTAGCTCAGCCGGATAGAGCAACGGATTTCTAATCCGTAGGTCGCAGGTTCGAATCCTGTCGGGCGTGTTATCAAATACGTCTGAGCCACCGCAATGGAGAACAGGATATTTTTATTGAACGTTGGACACAATTTTATTGAGTTGTTTTTACTCTGATTTCTTTTACAATATCAATTTTTAGTGTTGTTGATATAAGTTAAGGGTATCGTAAAGTCAAAGGAGGTATAACATGAGCAGAATTCAGATTGCTTGTATTGGTTTGTTGGGAGCAGCGATATTGGGTGGGTCATTTCAGCCAGCGATTGCAGCAGGTCAGAAGCGAGCCATAAAGATTGACGCCACAAAAACAGGCGAGCCGATCTCCAAGTACATTTACGGCCAGTTTATCGAACACCTCGGCCGATGTATCTACGGCGGCATCTGGGCTGAAATGCTCGAAGACCGCAAGTTCTATTTCCCTATTGCGCAGAATTACGACCCTTATCGCGCAACGCGGGGTGTCTCTAAAGATAAACCTTATGCGGTAGTAGGCGCATCACCCTGGCAAGTTACGGGTTCACCCAATTCGGTGGCTATGGTCAAAGAGAAATCCTTTGTTGGCCAGCACTCGCCCCTTATTCAGCCCAAAAGTAGCATCCGACAGCTCGACCTCGGATTGGTTAAGAATAAACAATATATCGGCTATATCTATTTGAAACCACAGCAGAACAGTGCGAGTGTGACGGTGTCACTTCTCTGGGGTGACGATCCGAAACAGCAGGATTCCGCTCAAATTAATGTCTCGGAGAGCGAGTACGTCAAGTATCCATTTAAGTGTACTGCTGGTGCCGACACTGTAAAAGGCAAGCTGGAAATCAAGGTAGCCAATGGAGCGTGCTTTGTAGGTACGGTTTCTCTGATGCCGGCGGACAATATTGACGGCATGCGTGCTGATACGCTTGCCGTGCTGAAAGAGCTCAACGCCCCGATGTATCGCTGGCCCGGCGGAAACTTTGTCAGCGGCTACGACTGGCGTGACGGCATCGGGGATAGGGACAAGCGACCACCTCGTAAAAATCCCGCATGGACCGGGGTCGAGCACAACGACTTCGGCTTCAACGAATTTATCCGGTTCTGCCGTATAGTCGGGGCTGAACCGCTGGTTACCGTCAACACCGGTTTCGGCGATGCCTACTCCGCCGCAGCACAACTGGAATACGCCAACGGCTCGACCGATACACTAATGGGGGCTTTACGGGCTAAGAATGGCGAGTCGGAAGCCTTTAATGTCCGCTACTGGGCTATCGGCAATGAAATGTGGGGAAACTGGCAGCTTGGCTTTATGAAGCTGGAGCACTATGTCCAAAAACACAATTGGATTGTGGACAAAATGCGCGAAGTGGACCCCGACATCGTCCCTATCGCATCCGGAAATGCCGGCAGGTGGAGCGAAGGTCTGCTACGGAATTGCACTGACCATATTGACCTTATCGCAGAGCATTTTTATTGTCAGGAAAAACCGGACTTGATCGAACATACAGCCCAAATCGCCGACAATATCAAGCGAAAGGTCGAATTCCATCAGAAGCTACGTGAAAAATTGGATTCCCTGAAAGGAAAAGACATCCGAATCGCCATGACAGAGTGGAACTACTGGTATGGCCCCCATCTGTTCGGCGAATTAGGAACCCGATATTTTCACAAAGACGGTCTGGGAGTCGCCAAAGGTCTGCATGAATACTTTCGTCATTCGGATATTATCTTCCTGGCCAATTATGCCCAGACAGTCAACGTTATTGGCTGTATCAAAGCCAGCAAGACCGCTGCCGCCATGGAGACTACGGGTTTGGTCTTAAAACTCTACCGAAATAATTTTGGGACTGTGCCGGTTGAAGTTACAGATAATGCTGAGCCGCTCGACGTTTCGGCAGCGTGGACCGAAGACCGAAAGACCTTGACGGTTGCTATTGTCAATCCTACAGAAAACGTACAAGAGCTCACGATGGATTTGAAAGGAGCACAACTGACCGGCAATGGACAGCTTGGGCTGATTGCAAACTCTGACCCTATGGCTTACAATGAGCCAGGTAAAAAACCTAACGTAGTAATTTTGGAAAAGCCGGTTAGCGGTGTCTCGAATACATTAAGTGTTCCGCCGTTGAGTATCAGCCTTTTTAAATTGGCCGTGCGGTGAGATATTAAACCGTCGCCGTACCGGCGACGGCTAAACAAAATACGCCATATAAAAACGGATAAATATTTAGCCCCCGCTCTTGTCTTCGACAAGAAGAAGCGGGGGTTTTCATATTTTATAACAAGGAGATAGTTTAAAATATGGAATGCAAAAAAGAGCAGAATCTTAAAAATTGTAACTGTACATATCCGGGCTGTGATAAAAAGGGAGTATGTTGTGAGTGTTTGAGCTATCATTTGTCTATGAAGCAGCTGCCCGGCTGTTGCTTCCCCAACGACATCGAGAGAACTTATGACCGCAGCTTCAAGGCCTTTGCCAAAGTCTGGGGACTATAAATCAGGTTCGTCATTCTGAGCACACCTGTCCCAGACAAGTCGAAGGAGAAAAGAATCTCGAAAATAAGCATTAATAAAAGAAGGCCGAGCCAAACGTGCCCGGCCTGTTCTAATAATGCCATTAAAGAAATAACCAGATAAGTCTTTTACAATCCCCCATCGACTACAAACCGATTGGTGGGATTGTCTTTCCGTATTGCTAAGTTGTGTTGCTTGACCTCACCAGATTTAAGACGAATCTCATAAGGAACGAACCAACCTAAACGACTATAGCCTTCGGATTGAAACGGCTCACCCAGCGATATAATCTCAAGGCCGCCAAGGTAGGCCTTCAAGCGGTCGTCAATACCTGAGGCTGTCCAGAACTTCAAAACTTCTTCCCAGTTTTCTTCTGCACAAGCTTGGAAGAATGTCTCGGTTGCCTCTTTCGGTGTCATCTTTTCATATCGCTCGTTATCCGGCAGTATCTCCGGCTTTCTGTGCCAAATCATATCTTCCGGAAAATCCAGCGCAAAGTTGCTATCGTCAATCTCCATATTGTATTCGATGTCTGTCACTTCAAAAATCAGAACATCTTCGTCCGTCGTATGAACATACACCTGAAGGCCTTCCAGTAATTTTGTCTTCGCATCAAACTGGTATACTTTCACATGGTTGGAATCCTGGATAAACTTGTTTCGAAGATAGTCATCCTCAGAAAGGTATGTCATTGCCTCGACCTCAAGCATAAGTTTATCTCTTCCTTCAACTTCTTCGTGCCAGAGATAGATTTCACGGTCGGGATTATTCTTTGCATTTTGTAACTCATTGTCCAATAGGTCATGCACGTTCAATAGACGGCCCGACCAGGAGTCGAAACAGCCCAAGGGCAGAGGTCTTTCCTCTAAAACGCCGTAATTCGGCCGTATGAACATAATTGTTTTTTGGCCGTCCATAAGAAGAACACGGCCGGGTTTTTCCACACGCCACTGCACCTGCCTGTCTGCGTTAATGCGCTTCCACATCTCGATCTCAACAAAGTCATAGTTTAATCCAATGTTAGAGAAGTTGTCTCTTGGAAGTGTACGCATTCGGGCCTTCATGTGGACCGACCATAAATCGGATACAGCGTTAATCGCATCTTGCAGGATTTGAGTTGCTGATGCTGTTGGAATTGACTTATCCCAAAAATTTATTGAAAGCACCACAGCTATTATTATCACCGCCGCCGCGACGGCTAATTTTGTAAATCTGCTTTTCATAATATAATCTCCTAAAACGATGTGTCCCGGTTGTGTCGAAGTCTTGCTAAAGTCGTTCGAGACATCCTCAGCGATTTTATGTACATCAGCCGGCACATCGTTATTACCGATATTTTTTAGGATTTCTTCGATTTTCTCGCTTTTCATAATTTTGTTCCTGTTATGTTAAAGCCGTTAATCTGCTTTTTAAGGTCGCCAGAGCCTTGGATACATGCGACCTTGCAGAAGCTTCGGTACAGGATATTTTTCCTGCGATAGCCTGATAATCCTGTTGTTCGAGATATCGCATTACGATGGCCTTGGCCTGCTTGGTTGGGAGCCGGCAGATTTCACGCCTGACCAATATAGCTATTTCATCTCTGTCGAGCTTATCTTCAGGGCTTTTCTCAAAACCGGACTGGTTTGAGCTTAACTGTCCGTCCCTGCCGATCCTGTTTCGCCAGGCTGTCGAGTTTGCCGATAAGGCGATTCTATAGATGTAAACGTGTGCTTTTTTACTGTTTAGCTTGCCGAGGTGCTGCCATATTCCCAATAGAGCGTATTGCATCGCCTCGGTAAAGAGTTCTCGGTCGCCTGTCAGCTTCCATAAAATTGATGTCAGCAGTCCAATGTATTTGGCTCTAACCTTCTCAAAAATCTCAGCTCGCGTAGAGGACATTCGCTACGTTCCAAGGCACCTTCAAAAGATTGGTAAGCATAAACATGTTCAGCTTCCACATAATATTAACCGGCGAGCACACATTTTGTGTAAAAATTTTACATCATGTGCTCTTTTTGTTATTTTAATTATCGACATATCTATTTTGTTTTGTTTGTTTTTTGCTTTATAAATGTAGATGTGCTATAATTAACATTGACAAGTATACACATAGATATTGATTATGTAGAGAACGTATTATCAATTATTCGGATCAATTATCTGAGACATTATGATAAAGATTTCACCAAGGCAAATTAAGGGAAGATGGACTTCTGGTTACGCTTTGGACCTTCATACACTAAGCAGTGTATTTATCGGTTACAATGAATATGGTCACGAGCAGTTTGACAACGAATATAGCGATATGGGAGAATTGTTAAATCGATTAAAGTACAAATCAGATAAGTCGGTAATTTCAATCATTGTTGACATTTCTGTGGAATTTTTAAAAAGTAAGAATTGGTCATTGGATTTGATTATCCCTGTACCTCCCTCACGTGAAGCGCGTACATTCCAACCTGTAATATCCATAGCAAAAGGCATTTCTAAGTTTACAGGTATAAAACTATGTACAGACTGTGTGGTTAAAGTTAAACGAACTCAGGAACTCAAGAACATATATGAGTATAACAAGCGAATTGAGATTCTCAAAGATGCTTACACCTTCGTTAAACGTGAAGTTGAAGGACGAAACATCCTTTTGTTTGACGACCTTTATCGTTCTGGAGCGACTCTTAACACCATAACAAGGGAATTAAAGGAAAAGGGAAAAGTAAAAGAAGTATATGCTCTTACACTTACAATGACCCGGAGAAAAAGATGATCAAGGTATTTTTCGGTGGTTCCCGCAAAATGGGATGCTTAAGCCAGGCGGTAATAGAACGCACTGACAATATTATTGCCAATGGTTATCTTATACTAATTGGCGATGCGAATGGTGCTGATAAGGCGATGCAAAAATATCTCGCTGAGAAAAACTATAGAAATGTTTTGGTATTTTGCATGGATAATATGTGCCGAAACAACATAGGAAATTGGGAAACGCGGAACGTCCATTCGAGCAGTCGCAAGAAAGATTTTAATTATTATAGCACTAAAGATGTTCTTATGTGTGAGGAAGCTGATTACGGATTCATGCTGTGGGATGGGAAAAGCAAGGGCACGTTGAACAGCATCCTTAATTTGTGCGAACGCAGCAAAAAAGTCCTTGTTTATTTCTCTCCTACTAAGAGCTTCTATTCAGTTGAGAATAAGCCTGACATATCGAAATTGCTTGAACATTGCGATCCCGACTTATTGAGAAAGATTGATCAAGTCTTAGAAATTAATACACGTATTTATTCAAAGCAAGAGCAATTACATTTTGCCTAATAAGAACACGGGGTCAAAATTTTTAACCGCCGAAATCGAACTTTTTGCCGGTTAGGCGCTCGTATGCCTCGATGTATTTCTGGCTGGTCTTTGACACTATTGTCTCGGGTAGTTTCACGCCTGAGCCTGATTTGTCGAAGTTTATGCTCTCAAGATAATTGCGTACAAACTGCTTATCAAAGCTCTCCTGGTCTCTGCCGGTCTGGTATTTATCAGCAGGCCAAAACCGCGATGAGTCCGGCGTCAAAACTTCATCAATTAAAATAATCTTGCCCCCGCGGCTTTCTGCGAAAGCAGAAGCGGGGGTAACACCCCACTCAAACTTAGTGTCAGCCAAGATTAAGCCTTTGCTCTCTGCATAGTCGCCGGCCTTTTTGAAAATCTCTATACTTTTGTCACGTACATAGCGAGCCGAGTCTTCACCAATCATGTCGATGCACTTTTGAAAACTGATATTCTCATCGTGCGTTCCTTTCTCAGCCTTGGTGGCTGGTGTAAAGATCGGTTCCGGCAATTTCTCGCATTGCTTCAATCCGCTGGGCAGTTTCACGCCGCACACACTCTGTGTAGCCTGATACTCCTTCCACCCGGAGCCTGCTAAGTACCCTCGCACCACGCATTCTATCGGCAGAACATTAACCTTTTTAACCAACATAGTTCGTCCAGCCAACTGCTTAGAAAAATTACAAAACGGCTCAGGAAAGTCTTTTATATCATCGCTAACCAGATGATGCTCAACATCACTGCTTAGAAAATCGAACCAGAACAGCGATATCTGCGTCAGAATAATCCCCTTATAAGGTATGCCGTTAGCCATTACCACGTCAAATGCGCTTATTCTGTCGGTCGCCACTATAAGCAGCTTATCACCCAAACCATATATGTCACGAACCTTGCCTTGACCAGACTTGGCTTCTGTTATGTTAGTCTGTAACACCGTCTCCATGATAATCCCTTTCTTTTTTTGTTTCTTCGCATCTGGAATCGACATATCCTAATATTTTTTCTTTGACCTTCTGTATATCTTCTGTTTGCGGCAAGAAGCCAAGAAGCATCTCAAGAAACTTTCGCTGTTTTATCCTTTTCAGAGTCGGCGGGAAATTCACATCATAGACCCAACCGAGCTGCAAAAGTTTCATATCGTTCAACGTCCGCACATGATTATAATCTATCTGTCTGCCATGTAGGATTGCCTCCACCAGGTCGTGTGAATACCCCGGCTCATCCGGAACTCCCAGCTCCAGGAAAACCTTTTTTTGCTTGTTCTTATAGTGCTTAAAATATTCCGTGGCCACATAAAATACGTCCAGCTTGTCGGCATCGCGTATCATTTTTGAAAGCAGCAGACACTGGCCGTTCAAATCGCCCGGTAGCTCTTTCAGTCCGTGGTATTCGATGGCTTTTTCTATCAATTCTCTTTCTTCCTTGTCCACATCCTCCAGCACCTTTTCTTCTTTAAGAACTTCCAAACCCAGTAAAGAGTGACTCACGGTTTTCACATCGTTGTACATTCTGTATTTGATAAACTGTTTGAACCGCCCGATGTCATGAAAAAGTGCTATTACCTCGGCGATTCGTTTTTGGTTTTCGGACAGCCCAAGCTCGTTAACTAAAAATTTCATCTCTCGGCAAACTCGCCGAGTGTGCTCTTGTTTCAATTTCAAGTGAGAATTGACAAAATCGTCATCGCCGTAGAAACCGTTTACATAATTATCGAACCAGGCTCTGAATTTCTCTAACTGCTCTTGCTCCATGAGGGCAAAGATTCCAAACAAAAAACAAAATGGCTCGTTACTAATTTATAGTAAACAATCGGCCCTTACCACCAACTTTTAAGAAAAATTCATCTAACGCCTTCAAAAATGGTGCGATTAGTGTATAATTCCACGTTTACTCGTTATTAACCATTATATTATCTCTATTCCGTTAAAGGTAAAAAAGAAAGGATGAACGATATGCCTACTGTCAAAGACATTGTTGTCCGAAAGCCTACCGAAGACGAAATTAAGGTTTTCCAAAATTGGCCCATCTGGAAATGTGAGCCCAGCACTTTTGACTGGGCATACACGGAAAAAGAGACCTGCTTTTTAATAGAGGGCAAAGTAACGGTAACAGACGGCAAAGACTCGGTAAGCTTTGGCCCCGGCGACCTCGTGGTTTTCCCTGAAGACCTCGAGTGCACATGGAAAGTTCAAGAGGCCGTGACAAAGCACTACAACTTCGGCTAAAAATTTTCGTTGTGTAAATCCTGTATCTGCCTGTGTAGTCTAAATCTTTCCAATCAAATTTTTGATGTTCGAATTCTGTAACCTGAAAGAGTAGATTCAATGACGAAGTATAACCTAAAATGTGCGCACCCATTGAAACAAAAAACCACGTACTACCAGCCGACGAGACTTTAACCAAACCCCAAAATCTTATTTACATGCTTTAAACCCGTCTTCTACGGCTGGTTTCCTGTGGGCAGGAAAAAAATTTCTGCGAATACTCTCAATCATCTGTCACCAAGCCGAGAGCTCTTCGCTCACTTTTTTTGCGAGTCAAGAGCAGGTGTATCCGACCTATTTGTCAAATCTTGGCACAAATGAGAGCGTAAAGCGTATGTGGCATAAACATTAGAGATTAACAACTTGATGCTGTTTGACCGATATATAAAGATGTGCTATAGTATGAGCAGGTGAGTATATTATAGGATTTGCATATATACAAAGCAAATGCGTAACTGTAGGAGACGGATGTGACAGAAAACAATGATAATAAAGCTGCCAAGTCCACGCAAAAGCCTACGCCTTCTGTTTTGTCCATCAATGTCTGTGATAGTATTATCAGAGATGAAACTACAAAAAAGGTATCATTGGTCGGGCTTTTTAATACTATTAGAGTAAATAATTTTCCTTATAGTCATCCTTCGCTGCATGTTTACATTGCTTTGACTAATGGACACGGTAAATATCAAACAGACATTCGTTTTCTAAGCTTATCTGATAACAAACCAATCGTTGGAATGAAGGGACATCTGGAGTTCCAGAATCCTCTTCAGGTAGTAGAGCTGAATGTCTGCTGGCAAAAGCTGCTGTTTAAAAAACCAGGGGAGTTTGTTGTGCAAGTTCTGTGCGACGGTGCTCCTATAGGAGAACGAAAATTCATAGTCATAGGGCCAGAGCATAAGATACCTCCGACATCCGGGACTGAGGTGAGGTAAATATAGTAGCGGTAGAACAAGTAGCGGACATTCTTCTTTTCCAGGCTTTCCATTTTGTGCACCATGCTATATATCAGACTCGCCAAGTCCGCTTCGGAAAGAATCCCCCCTAACGTCATATCATCATCAATTACTTTACCGGTAATTTGAATTTCGGTGGGAAATTATAATATCTGCTAAAAAAAGAATAACAAAGGATAATGTTTATTCAGTCAGTGATAGTGTTGCAGACATAAATAAATGCAGGAGGTATGTTCTGGGGTACAAACTTCAGCTTCACGTCTGAAAAGTAGCGTTTAATTTCTTTACTCAATAAGGGCGTATATTGCAGTTGGATATATCTTTTTGATTTACTGGTTATATCAAGGATATTTTGTTTTTTCGACTTCGTAAACAATGTCAGAGGCAAACCGGAAACAATACAATCCAAGTCATCAATGTACAGTTCGCAATTTCTGGCATCATCATTAATTACTTTCAATCTGGAGTCGTTTATTTTTTCTAAACATTTACAAAATCGAGGATTGATTTCAAAGCATGTTAATCGGCCATTTATAGGGAGGTGTTTTAAGATTTCTTCAGTTACAGTTCCTGTTCCTGCGCCAAATTCGACAACTTCGGTGCTGCCTTTGATTTGCTCAGCCATCCTCTTAGCCAGGACCCTCGAGCTTTGAGTCATGGTTCCCACTTGTATAGGATACTTTAGGAATTCGTAGATAAAACGCAGATACTTCATTTTATTGGTTCCCTATTCTCACACAGGATAACTCGAATAACATAATAAGCCTAAATATAGGTTGTCAAGAAAGTTCTATAAACTTGTAGGATTTCGCTGAGGATCTCGTAGCCCAGGTGTGCAGCCCCTGCAAAGTGGACTAATGAGGATTGCCAAATAACGCAAGCCAGATAATGCTTTATTGATTTCTGTTTATATATAAACTAACTTACTCGATGCCGTGCTGGCGATGATTAACATGAAAAAGCCGTCCCCAGGGCGGTAACCTTCCGCTATTGTGTCTAAATATTCTGCCATATTTTGGCTCTATGCCGTTTTCTTTGTATATTTTGTTTAGCAAGATGCCATCTTGGTTATTGGTAACTGGTTATTGGTGATTGAGTCGATACCATTTAACCATTCACCAGTTACCGGTTACAAATATAGATTAGGCATCTGATAAAGGGGGAAATCATGAAGGTTATTAATATTTCTGATGAGCTTTATGAAAGGCTAAAGAGCTGCGTGGTGGACCCTTTCGATGATACACCGGAATCAGTTATCAGCCGTTTGATAGATATAACAGATAAGGCAAAAAGCAATTGGTCTCCATTGGACGCTCATGTACAAGAAACTAAGCCACAAGAGGAGTCTCAGCAGGGACAACAAACACAACCAGAGCACTGGAGGAAACAAACTGAGCCGGTCCTATAAGACAGGATTGATAAAAATCCCTCAATAAATCGAAGATTCGCTGAGGTGAATTGCGGGACTAAATAATGTGTAAATGTTTAGCCCCCCAGTCCGTCCTGAGCCGGGTCGAAGGATTTACTGGGGGGTTATTTTGCTTGCCGCTTTCTTATCTTTCTTCCTTCCGAGGATTTGCTCAGCTTGCTCAAGTGTCTCAGGCGGCCATTTTCCTGTGGATTGCAGTTGCTTTAGGTGCTCTAATTGCTTTATATTCACGATGGTTTTGCATCTTGGGAATCTGCTGCATCCTAAGAACGGCCCTTTTTTGCTTTGCCTGATGACCAAGCGACCGTTTTTGCATTTGTGACAGATAATATCGGTCGGCTCAGGCGGTGCTTTTGCCGGCAGGACGTTGCCCTGTTTATCCAGTTTGAGAGTTGTCTTGCAGTCTGGATAGCCGGTACAGCCTAAAAATGGGCCGAATCGGCCACTTTTATGCACCATTGGCTTGCCGCAAACAGGACATTTATGTTCGCTCTGCTGTGCTTCTATCATCTTACCTTCTTTATCGCAGGGACTGGCGAATTTGCAGTCCGGATAGGCAGAGCAGCTTAAAAACCTGCCGTTCCTGCCGAATCTATAATGCAACTGCTTACCACACTGCGGGCATTTATATTCGCTGGGGACTACCTCAGCTTTGGCATGTTTCATTTGCTTGGCCGCTATCTCCAGGCTTTGTTTGAATGGACCATAGAAATCGTTTAAAACACCGAGCCAGTCGAGGTGCTGTTCTTCAATCTTGTCAAGCTGCTCTTCCATATAACGGGTAAAGCTGGCGTCCATTATCTTCGGGAAGTATTCATTGAGTTTGTCGGTAACGACCTCGCCTAAATCCGTCGCAAAGAATTTTTTATCTTTCTGCTCGACATAGCGTCGTTCCTGTATGGTGCTTATAATGGGAGCGTAAGTGCTGGGTCTGCCTATACCTTCGTTCTCCAGAGCTTTAACGAGCGAGGCCTCGGTATATCGAGCCGGCGCCTTTGTAAAATGCTGCTCAGCCTTGATGTCAACGGTCGCTAATTTTTGACCAACCTGCATCTTGGGCAATAATTGCTCGGTTGAGGTAATCGGCCAGACCTTCGTATAACCGTCAAAGACCAACACTCGTCCGGTAGTTCTATAACAGCACCGACCGATCGAAACATTAGCTTCGATATTCAAATTTGTTACATCCCACTTAGCCGGTGACATCTGGCAGGCTACAAAGCGTCGCCAGACGAGATTGTAGAGTTTGAACTGCTCGTCTGAAAGAAACTGCCTTATATCGGCGGGCGTAAGGTCGACGTCGGTCGGGCGAATGGCTTCATGTGCCTGCTGAGCGGTCCCCTTAGGGGTATATATCTTCATCTGCTGTGGCAAATAGTCCTCACCCAGGTGCGTACGGATATAATTGCGCAGCTCTGTTACAGCCTCGTTTGACAGATGAGTGCTGTCTGTTCTCATATAGGTAATAAGTCCAAGTGAGCCCATCGAGCCTAAGTCAATGCCCTCGTACAATTGCTGAGCCACGAACATGGTTCTCTTCGTAGCAAAGCCTAAGCGGTTTGCGGCGGCCTGCTGTAGAGTAGATGTTATAAAAGGAGCAGAGGGCTGAGAAATGGATTGCTTAGTCTGCAGATCGGTCAGCTTAAACTCCGCCTGTTTTAGAGGTTCGTATATTCGCTCGGCTTGCTCTTTGTTAGATGCCTGAAATTTCTCATCGCCTATCCTGGTAAGCTCCGCCTTAAAGGCGTTATGCTCCAGCAGCCATTTGCTTTGCTCAGCGGCGGTTGGACCTTTGCCGTTTTGAGTTTCTGTACCGATGAAGTCACACCATTGCCGGCTGTAGTCTTTGTCCGAATCGGTGGTGAATACGGTTGGTATTAGCCAGTATTCTTTTGGTTTGAAATTGTGAATTTCCCTCTCTCTTTCTGCGATTATTTTGACAGCGACTGATTGAACTCGGCCGGCAGACAGCCCTCGTGCGATCTTTTTCCACAACAGAGGACTTATTTCATAACCGACAATTCTATCCAGGATTCGCCGAGCCTGCTGTGCCATGACCTTGTCCATATTGATTTTGCCCGGCTCAGCGAAAGCACGTTTTATAGCTGATTTGGTTATAGCGTTGAATACCACGCGGTATGTCTTTTCCTCCGGCACTTTGAGGATTTGTGCTAAGTGCCAGGCTATTGCCTCGCCTTCGCGGTCAAGGTCGGTGGCCAGATAGAGTTCGTCACAATTTTTTGCTGCTGTTTTTAAGGATGTTACGACGCTTCTCTTGCCGGACATTACTTGATAGGTCGGCTCAAAGTTGTTATCGATGTCAACGCCAAAATTTTTTGAAGGCAGATCCCGGACGTGTCCCATGGACGATTTTACTTCAAAATCTGAGCCGAGATATTTGTTTATCGTCCTGGCCTTGGCAGGCGACTCAACAATGACCAGATGCGCAGCATGGCTTGCGCCAGATTTATGTGAATTCGATTTCGCCATTTTTACCACAGAGCAAAAGAACCCCCAAATAAACCCGTCCCCTCGGCCTTGCTCGGGACATGCCTGAGCCGGGTCGAAGGATTTAGGGGCTAAACATTTAGTTGGTTGCCAGTTTATTTACTAATCGGCAATTTCCATTAAAGAATTTAGAATTGGACAAATATAGGGGGCTTGCAGAAATGTCAAGAAACAATTTGCAAATTTTGGGTAAGGTTTGGCAAAACAACTATATTTAGCCCTGCAATCCTTCGACTATGCTCCCCTCGGCCCTGCTGCCTTCGGCTGCGCTCAGGGCAGGCGGGACAGGCAGGACAGGTTTATTGCGGGGTTTTTGCGGGATTCAAACCATTATTCCGGAACGAGAGCCAGTGTCCAGGGTTGTGTGAAAACAGTGCCATAAGCATTGCTGATTTCAGCTCTTATATATTTATAACCCGACTCGGACGGATATTCTGTTAGGTTTAAGGTGCTGCCTTCTGCGATTCTTTGTCCATTGGCTATCCAGCTTACCCGGCCATCGGTATATATAGTGATTGAATGGTTACTGACTGTTATCTCTGCGATGACTGGGTATTTATCTTTGTTTTGTTTTCCTGCGCCACAATCGTGAACGGCGAAGAAACAGCCTTTTTCCAGTGAGTTTCTGTAATCAGCCATACTAAAAGCAGGAAGCATCACCATAATTTTCCCGCTATCTATATAAGGTTCGTCGCTATTCCTCCACGGGCCCCACCAATCGTTGACTGCAAAGGCCCATATCTTCGTATCTTTCTGGGTGAGCAGGTGGTCCCAAACGGCCTGGAAATGCTCGTTATAATTAAGCTGAGACTGTCCAAGAAGCCATAATCGGTAGTAGTGGGCGTTTACAATCTCAATCCCCTCGTAGTTCTGCAGTTGCATATAGTAATCCGTGTTTTCTGTGGGATGCGCGACAATCGCCATCGCCCCATATTGATTAATAAGGTCTATGCACTGCTGGCTCGTTTCATAATGCCATTGCTGTCTGCTTCCACAGTAATCTGGTTCCCACAGCTCTATATAAGTAGTCAAAAAAGGAGAGGTGATATGGTGACAGCCTATCTCTTCCATAGAGGGGACGAAAAGTTTTATATTATTTAAAGTGTCAAGAACCTCCTGGTCGCTGTTAAAACCCGAAAGATACTCATGAACCGGCCAGAGTCTGTAATCGCAGTAGGCTGTTCCGCCGGATTTTTTCCCTGCGTAATCCAAAGGAACAATTATATTATAGCCTGCCTGGTCGTATGCCCTTATTCTATCCAAAGACAATCGGCCCATATGGTCGTGATGCTGAGCCAATGCTCTGTGCCACCAGTACCATTCCACACCATAGTAAGGGTCATAAGCTATAGCATAGACCTTATTTTTTTGCCAGTATTTCGCCCAAAAAGCAAAGTCCATGAAGTCAGTATTATGGCTATGGTCAAAATCGGAACTGGAATAAGACCCGTCTTCTGGTTGTTTATGGTTCAGCCATTTACCGGCGAAGGTCCTAAGCTCGGGCCATTTGATGGAATTAGGCTTATTCGGCTGAGCACCAGCTACAATAACCAAGCCGAGCACTAGCACGAGAGCCGGTAAAAATAGGCGCAAAATGCCGACAGAATTTTTGTTCATCACCTGTCCTTCCAATGGAGATTACAGCAGTTCGCTCGTTACCCCCACTTTAATAATGATATTTAACCCCTCATTTATTAAATATTATACAGAAAATATGTCACGGTGTCAAGACTAATGTTATAAAGTCTGGTATTGAACGCAGATATCGGACGTTACAGACGGTTAGCCCTGCCATCCTTCGACGAGGCTCAGTCCTAGGGACTCCTTACGGAGGACAAGTTTATGGCAGGGTTATCGACGATTAGCCCTGCCATTTAATGGCGGGGTTTTAGAAGCTGCTCAAGCAGAGGTTTTAGCTTTCGGATGGCGTTTCCGCGATGTGAGATGGCGTTTTTTTCTTCAGCGGTTAACTGGCCGACGGTTTTGTTCAGATGCGGCACAAAAAAAATTGGGTCATAGCCGAAGCCGTTTTTGCCGATTTCTTTCTCGGTTATAAGACCTTCGAGTGTCCCTTGGGTTTCGGCCAAAATTTTATCGGGGCTTGCTAAGCATAAATGACAAACAAATCTTGCTATTCTTTTTTCTTCGGGGACGCCTTGCATAAGTTTAAGAACCTTAGCCATATTTTTGTGATCTAACAGTGTTCTGTCTTTATCCTTTGCACCTGAGAAACGCGCCGATTTTACACCCGGCTCACCACCGAGCGCATCTACTATTAAGCCGGAGTCATCCGCTAATGTCCATAGGCCTGTAGTTTTAGCGTAGCCGATCGCTTTTTTGCGGGCGTTTTCAGCAAAGGTAGCGCCGTCCTCTTTAATTTCGCCGATATTGGTGAAGCTGGAAAGCCCCACCCACTCGACATCAGCGTCGTGCCCGTCTCGAGCCGGTTCGAGAGACATTGCTTTTATCTCAGCGATTTTGCCCGGATTGGTAGTGGCAACTAATATCCTATGTTGAATTCTCAATTGTCTTTCCTTCTTGAAGATCTTTGAGTCTTTTAATTTCTTTCCTGATTTCTTCAATAACCTCAGGATTATAAATGACCTTCTTCTTATCCTTAGCAATAGAGATAATATAGAATACCTTTCCTCCAAATTTTTCTGTAAACTTCTGATGTGTTTTCTTTTGAAATTCGAGTTCGTTGATTATTTGAGTAATATAAGCATACCCAACAGGTTTAATCTGAAGACCGATGTATTTATCTTTTACTTTGATAAAAAAATCTACATTGTACTTCCTGTCCCACTCATCTGGGGCTGGTTCGATTTTGACACTAAGCTCATCCTGTAATTGTCCATAAACAGTTTGTATTTCTGAGTGATATCCATCATAGGTTCGATTGATTACCAAGCCGATGACAAAGTTAATGCAATCTTCTTCAGTTACACTTTCAATTTCAGCTTGGCATACCTCTGTTATCTTAACATACAGTTTTCTACCAAGCTGTTCCAATTGTTCCTTTGGGTACACATTTTTATAGTAGTATTCTTCCCAATCCTTCAAAGATTTCGGTGTGCATTTTCTTATTTCTTCTGAGACCTTCCCAACATTCCTAGGTCTGTTGAACTGCCACCGCATATTCGCTTGATTTATAATCCATTCTTTCGGCATTATTTTCTCACCTGAGTTTCGATTTTCGTTAGAATCTCTTAAATACCCTTAAAACTTCTTTCGCTTCATACAAACTACCCAATACCGGCACCTTGCCTTGTGGCAGTGGAAGATTTAGAAGGTCAAACTTTAGCTGAAACTTAAGACAGTCTCTGATAGACAAGCCCCAAGTCATAGTTGCTTCACAGTTTATACAATCCTGATTACATTTTTCTACAATTGCATAAAGTTCATCTGCACATTCATAACAAACCGTTTCATAAGGTTCTAGTGGAGTGAGTTTACCATCTTCTGGGGATGGTATTTCCTCGGCAAGAGCAATCCATCCTTCTCCCATTTCTAAATCAAACTCCCTTCCACACCTTTCACAAATCCATCTTGATTCATTCATTTTTAAATTCCTTTCGATATCCTAAAAACTTAGATTTATGTATATAATCAAAAGTAATATCCACATCTGCCAAATTTCTTTTTATCAGATGTGCGTTTAGAAAAGTTTTATTCTGTAGATATAAATAGCAAAGCAAGCAGTTGTCTTTGTCGTATTTAACGGTGTCAAACCTAATAAAAACTTTCTGTCCGCGAGTCTTGTCCCTCAAAAACTCAACAGCACGATCGATAATTTCAGGTTTCTCTTTAACTCCGAGTAATCTGATTTTAAGATTGTCTCCGATAATCAATCTTTCAGGTGAAATAACCTCTTTTATACAGTAATATTTTTCTTTATTGTTGCTGTTATTGTTTATTCGAGAGCCGAATTGAAGTTTTCGCGGATCAATTTTTTTATTAAATTTAATGGGGTCTTTAAAAATAAAGGGCAGTTTCCTTATTTCCTCCTTCCAGTTAATTTCATCTTCCCTGTTCTGCGCGAGTTCAAAATTAAACTTATCGAAGAATCCTTTGTCTTTCAAGCCGAGTTTCCCTTTTATGATGGATATATAATGAGGATTTATCTCGTATCCTATCGAATTTCTTTCGAGATTCTTTGCAGCCAAAGAAGTTGTGCCACTGCCAAGAAATGGGTCAAGAACCGTATCATTTACAAAGCTGAACATCTTAATAAGACGTCGTGGCACTTCTTCGGGGAAAACTGCCAAATGTTTGTCTTGTCTTTCTCCGGGGATGTTCCAATGGCCGGCAAAAAGCTGGTTCCATTCTTTAATTGTCATTTTTGATTTTTCTTTAATCTCTTTGCTTACTCTGGGAGGATTGCCGTGTTTTTTGAAGATCAGAATAAATTCGTAGTCAATCTTAAGGATTCCATTCCGCGGATACGGAAATGACCCCATTATAGTTGCTCCACCGGTCGTGTTACAGGTCGTAACCTTCTGCCATATAATCGCCCCCATATAGTCAAATCCGACGGTCTCGCAGAACCTTATAATCTCAGTTCTAATGGGAATGACTTTGTATCGTCCGTAATAAACAGACCTGGCAAACTGGTCACCGATATTAACACATAACCGACAGCCTTTATTCAATACACGATGGCACTCATTCCAGACCAGGTTTAGATTATTGATGTAATCCTCGTAGCTGTCATCAAATCCTATTTGACCGCCATTTCCATAATCTTTGAGCTGCCAGTATGGAGGTGATGTGATAATCAAATGAACGGATTCATCAGACACTTCCGTCATCCGTCTCGAATCGCCAATGATTATTTTATGATTTGTCATTGTTCGGTTATCTCAATTTTAAAGGTGAATTTGAGGCACTTTTAACTCTATGTTTATTAAATACTGCTATTTTTCTTACGTAAGTTATACATTCCTGAAAACCTGTGTCAAGAATCCACGGCAATTAAGCCAGCAAAAACCAGGTTCTATGATTTTTAATAAATTCTTGACAGGTAGATAGACCATAAATAAAGTAGTGTTCCGATTTATTAAGAAACAATTAGAATGTTAAAAGCCTAATTTACGGTATTGGAAGAAATAAGGAGATTTGCAAATGGCAACAAAGGTAGCGATTAACGGGTTCGGCAGAATAGGTAGAGCGGTAGCCAGGTTGATTATGCAAAGAAAAGGCGACCTTGAATTGGTGGCTGTCAACGACCTCTCAAATGCCAAGAGTCTTGCGCATCTTTTCAAATACGATACGGTGATGGGAAAATGGGACGGGACTGTTGAGGTAAAGGACGGCAAGTTAATTATAAACGGCAGGCAGATAGATGTATTAGCAATCAAGAATCCGGCTGAGCTGCCCTGGAAGGATATGGGTGTCAAGGTTGTTCTGGAATCGACGGGCATATTTCGCACCGCTGAATCATCCAAAGGCGGCTATGCAGACCATCTCAAAGCTGGCGCCAGCAAAGTTGTCCTTAGTGTCCCGGCAAAGGATGACATCGAAGCGACTATCGTTTTAGGCGTTAATGGTGAAAAGTTGACCAAAGACGTCAAGTGTGTCTCGAATGCAAGCTGCACGACTAACTGTCTTGCGCCTGTGGCTAAGGTTCTCAACGA
>CAZVWH010000053.1:0-1535 GCA_964631175.1 uncultured Pirellulales bacterium
TTATGAATGAGTCAGCAATCAAAAAGCCGCCTGCCGGCTTGGCAGTTTTTGCTCTGGTTGGGCCGTCGTTTGTCTGGGCAGCCGAGTATATCGGCTCCGGCGAGGTCATTGTAGCTACACGAACCGGCGCTATCCTGGGAACAACAGTCCTTTGGGCCATTGTATCGGGAGTATTTCTGAAGTTCTGGATAGGTATGAGCGGCGCCCGTTACACGGTCTGCACCGGCGAAGGTATGATTGATATGTTCGACCGGATGCCGGGCCCGTCCCACTGGGCGGTATGGATCGTGCTGGTTGCCCAATTCGCTACCGCAGCCATATCTATAGGTGCTCTTGCTACCGCCGCCGGCGTATTCGTCAACAGTCTGCTGCCGGCTGGTTTCATTGTGGGAGTAAGCTCGGCTGTAAGCAGTTTTATAAGTCACTTACCTTTGGAAAAGCTTCATGTCACAGCCGAGCAGATATATAGGGCCTTTCCATCTTTGTGCGGCTGGCTCGTGACGTTTCTTGCCGTCGGCATAGTCTGGTCGGGCATATTCAATGTCCTAAAAATAGTAATGAGCATTCTCGTGCTGATTATTGTCTTGGGGGTTTTATATGTTGCTGCCTTCGTCTTTCCCGGCTTTAGCGAATTTTTGAAAAGCCTCTGTCCCAGCGTTCCGCATGTTCCCGAATGGGCCGTTGAGCTTGAAGGTGTAAGCAGTAATCCGTGGAAGGAGATATTGCCGCTTTTAGGCTGGGCCGCGGGCGGCTTTGCCAGCCAGGTATGGTACACCTACTGGGTGCTCGGCGCCGGCTATGGCGCCGCAGCCGGCAGGGGCTATGGTAAAGCTGCCGACGTGTCGATGCTTAAAAATATGAGCCGCGATGCGGCGGAAAAAATAAAAGGATGGTGTCGGGTCCTTTATGTCGATTCAACTTTAGCGATGGTAATGGGAATCGTAGTTACCAGCGCTTTTTTAATTGCCGGTGCAGGCATCTTACGGCCCGCCCAGATAGCTCCACAAGGGCCGCAGGTCGCCATCGAGCTGTCGAACCTTTTCTCATCGAGATGGGGTCACGTCGGCGGATTTCTGTTTTTGCTTTCCGGGACGGCGGCGCTGATTTCCACACAGATTGGTCAATTGGCCGGCTGGCCCAGGCTGTTAGCCGATTCCGTTAGAATTTGTATTCCCGCCTTTAATAAAAAGTTTGCCTGGAAAACGCAGTTCAGGCTCTTTTTGCTATTTTTTGTTTGTACGAATATGATTATGGTTTTTTGCTTCAAGGAAAAGCCGGTATTGCTTGTACAGATCGCTGCGATACTTGACGGCTTACTTCTTACCCCTTTTCAGGCGCTTTGGGTGGCTGTAGGGCTATTTGTAGTGATGCCTAAAATGCTCTCTAAAGAAGCTGCTGAGGTGCTCAAGCCGAGCCGGCTTTTTGCCGTGGGGCTGATTATTGCTTTTTTAGTCTTTGGCTATTTCTGCGTGTTTCAAATACCATCAGCTTTGTTCGGTGGTTGACCCCGTTAGAAATCTTGATTCTATAGGAAG
>CAZVWH010000053.1:1635-19998 GCA_964631175.1 uncultured Pirellulales bacterium
ACCATCAGCTTTGTTCGGTGGTTGACCCCGTTAGAAATCTTGATTCTATAGGAAGGCATTTGTCCGAACGAACTGGTCTTCTAACGGGGTTGACCCCGTTAGAAATCTTAATTCTATAGGAAGGCATTTGTCCAAACGAACTGGTCTTCTAATGGCCTTGAGGTGCTGAGTTGAAGGCTTTAATTTATACGAAACCTTATTGTCTTGAATATTCGGATTTTCCTGAACCTATGGTGGGGGACGAAGATGTGCTCGTTCGAGTCAAAGCCTGCGGTATTTGCGGCTCGGATGTTCAGGGCTTTACAGGCAAAACCGGCAGACGAATTCCTCCGCTGATTATGGGGCACGAGGCGGCTGGCATTGTTGATGGTCTAGGTAAAAATGTAAAAGGTTTTGAAAAGGGCGGTAGAGTTTGCTTCGATTCGACCGTGTATTGCAATAAGTGCGAGCCGTGCCGGCAGGGCTTTTATAACCGCTGTGAAAATCGCCAGGTGCTGGGTGTTTCTGTGCCGAGCTTCAGAAGGCACGGCGCGCTTGCCGAATATGTCGCGGTGCCGTGGTGGATTGTCTCAAAGATTCCGGACGATTTGTCTTTCATCCATGCAGCTCTTTTGGAGCCGGTTTCAATAGCTATGCACGCTGCCAATCGGGCATCAATATCGACTTGTGGTGAGCCTGTCGAATCCAGCGGCGACAACATTGTGGTTATTGGGGCTGGAACAATTGGTCTTCTCGTTTTGCAGGCTGCCAAGGTGAAAGGTGCTGCAAAGGTTATTGTATCCGACATTAATGAATTTCGGCTTGGCGTGGCAGGTAATTTAGGAGCTGATACGGTTGTTAATCCTGCCAAAGCTCAACTGAAGAAAGTTGTCTTCGAGCACACAGAGAACAGAGGTGCGGATGTTACGTTCGAGGTTGTAGGGTATGCGGAGACCTTTAGCGATGCCGTTTCAGTGACAAAGACGGGGGGACGTATTGTTGCGGTTGGTAATCTGCAAAAAACGGCTGAGTTTGACTTGCAAGAGCTGGTGGCCAGAGAGCTTACTTTCGCAGGTTCATACGCCAGCGCAGGTGAATACCGCGATTGTATCGACTTAGTGGCGACAGGTAAAATTGATGTACAGCCGTTGGTTAGTGATGTTTTGCCGTTAAGTGAAGGGCCGAGTGCTTTTGAACGGCTGCTGAAATCCGAGGAGAATCTATTAAAAATTGTTTTAGAGCCGTAAAATTTCAAGGAGTGGAGATGCAGGATTTATTCAATCTTTCCGGCAAAGTAGCAGTTGTAACAGGGACAAGCCGAGGTCTGGGTCAGTATTTTGCCAGGGCACTCGCTAAAGCTGGCGCCGACCTTGTGATTACCAGCAGAGAATTATCCAGGCTGACCAAGTTCAAAAAAGAGATAGAGTCATTAGGCAGAAAAGCCTTGCCAATTCAGATGGATGTACTTTCACAAAGTGACATCAAAAATATGGTTCGCAAGGTTGTAGAGGAATACGGCAAAATTGATATTTTAGTTAATAATGCCGGCTTAAACATCCGTAATCCAAGTACGGAATTGGCCTGGTCTGATTGGGATACTGTGTTGGATACCAATCTAAAGGGCAGCTTCTTCTGCGCTCAGGTGGTTGCGAAAGAGATGATAAAACGCGAGTACGGCAGAATAATAAATATCGGCTCATGCACGTGTGTTTTTGGAATGGAAGGAATCGCACCTTATGCAGCCAGCCGTGGTGGCATCTTAGCCGTGACAAGGAGCCTGGCTGCAGAGTGGGGCAGGTACGGAATCACAGTGAACGTGCTTGCACCCGGCTGGTTCAAAACGGTACAAAATGCCGTGCTGTATGAGAACACCGAATGGGTGGATTATATCACCAGCCGAATTCCTCTGAATCGCCCTGGTCAGCCGCATGACCTTGATGGTGCGGTTGTATTTTTGGCTTCGGATGCTTCGGAATATATTACGGGCCAAATAATTTTAGTTGATGGCGGATTTACCACCGGCGCAACAAAAGCAATCGTTTAAGAAAAGAATTAATAACTCTGTAATTGATCACATAAGTTCACCGAAAAGAGTCAGTGGGCTGGTTTTTATTATTTTTACTCTTACAAACTCACCTGCCAGAGATGCGGGTCCGTTAAAGACGACTATATAATCCCTGGCGGTTCGGCCAACCAATTGCGGCCTACCTTCACCTACAGCGGAATTTAGATGCGGCTTTTTGCTTGGGCCTTCGACCAGGATTTTTACTTCTTTGCCCAGAAAGTCTCGGCTCAGTTGGCCGCTTATTGTTTCCTGCACGGCAAGCAGCTCTGTATTTCGCCTTTTCTTAACTTCAATAGGGACATCGTCCTTTAGACCTTTGTCGGCTGTTGTGCCCGGCCGAGGCGAATATTTGAAAATGAAACAATTTTTATATCTCGCCTTGTGAACTAAATCAACCGTTGCCTGAAAGTCTTCTTCAATTTCTCCAGGAAATCCAACTATAAAATCGCCTGCGATTGCAATGTCCGCAACAGCAGCCCTGGCCTTATCTAAAAGCTCCAGATATTGTTTAGCGGTATAGTGGCGATTCATTGCATGCAAGATTTTGTCCGAGCCGCTCTGTGCGGGTATGTGCAGATAATTACAAACCTTCGGCGAATCAGCCATAACCTGCAAAATCTCATCAAAGAATTCCTCTGACGGATAATTGGTGACAAACCTGAGCCATTCGATGCCGTTGATGTCACTTGCCGTCTCGAGCAGGTCAGCTAAGCAATGGATTTTTTCACCTGCTGTGTATTTATATGCGTTTACCCGCTGGCCAAGCAGCGTGACTTGTTTTACTCCGGCTTCAGCCAATTTTTTTATTTGCTCGATGATTTTCGCTGGCGGCCTGGAGACTTCAGGGCCGCGTACATAAGGGACTACGCAATACGAGCAGAAGTTATTACAGCCTCGCATCACGCGAACGAAGGCCTGCCCTGGTATCCGTTTGTCCTCGATGCCGTAGGCAGATTCAAATTTTTCAAGGGCATCTGTTTGATAGTCATTAGTTTTTTGTCGGATTTTTTCCGTTACTGCTAAATTCTTTTGTTTTTCATTTATGGCTTTTTTCACAAGCTCAGTTATTTGAGGAATTTGAGCCGGCCCACAAACAATATCGACAGCCTCATGGTCGAGCAGATTCGCGCCAAGGCGTTGGGCCATGCAGCCGATCACGGCGACTATTAAATTAGGCCGAGTTTCCTTGATATGTTTTAGATGGCCGAGATGCGAAAAAACCCGCTGCTCTGCATGCTCGCGAACCGAGCAGGTATTAATTAAAACCACATCAGATTCCTTGACACTATCGGTTAAGCTGAACCCAGCTTCTCTAAGCGCAGAACTTACCAGCGCCGTGTCCAGCTTATTCATCTGACACCCATAGGTTTGGAGGAATACATTCATAGTATTCCTCCAAACCTAAACATGGGTGCTCCCACGTTTAGATTTGTCCCCCCAGCTTTCTTGTGAAAGCGAGAAGGGGGACAAATCTGTGGGAGCATCCGAAACTTTTTAATTGTGGTTATCGTTTTCATTGTAGTTTCTGATTAATTTCTCCTTTTGCTCGCGAGTCATTTTCTTAATATTTCTCTCGCGGTGTAAGGCATTTTTATAGTATCGATATTCCTTAGTATAAACTAATTTAACAGGCAGCTTTCCTCTTAAATATTTAGCACCATGACCTTTATTATGCAGCTTAATCCTATCTTCTATATTATTCGTGCTACCTGTGTAGTATGTCCCATCCCTACATTGAACTATATAGACCCAGTATTTACTTTTACGAGTTAGCTTTCTCGGCATATTTTTATTGACTATTTTTTTAACCGATGTTTTGTTTGTTGTTAGTAGAAAATTCTTGATTCCATTTCTTTATGTGTTTCTGGGTGTCCTATAGACTTGGTTTTATAAATAATATCATCAATGTAAAAAAGTTGGCATTGTATGCATTTTGCCACCTTATTATTAAATATAAGAAGATTATAACCATCTTTTCTTACGGAACTTTTATACTTTACACCATCAAAACCCATTTCCTTAAATAATTCTGCTATATACTGTGTTGGTACATACTGTAGATTATCTTCATAATAAGACACAGGATTTGAGAATGCATCGCTAATACTTTCCCAGATATGGTTTATATCCTGTATCTCTGCATCTTTATATTTTAATTTATCATGTACAATTACCGATGTTGTAGTATCAAGTACAATTTGATTCCGAACAATCTTAAATTTCCCTACAGAGACCGGCTCGTTAAACCTCGGTCGAATCTCTGATAGAGCGGTTTGATAATCGCTTGACAAATAAAGGTATGTAATTCCTTTGGGATTCAAACGGCCTTCTTTAGATTTGTTTGTAGGAGGAGCACCCATTTTGGAACATGGTAAAGGATGTGGGTACAAACAAGAATATTTATCATGCCAGACTGGCCTAGGAAACCAATATTCACCAAACCGTGCTCTCCAAAAAACTCTATGTTTTCTTACTGAGATTTTTCGATTCTTAGAGGTATCTAATATTTTCTGAATAAATGTTTCTAAATCCTGGCTTAGTCTATATCTATTCTTTTTCTTTATATAATTCACAAATTTTATCCAGTCAGGATGTGGAATAAACAATTCTTTTTCTGTAACCACAATACTTTCCCTTATATTATTCAATATCGCTTATAAAAATTAATGTTAACTGATGGACAGTTTTTATTAGTATACCAAACGCAGAACAGGAATCAAACTTCCAGAGATATATGATTGGTTAAGTCCTTACTGTATTTTATGACCGACTTTGTTATAGCGAACGATTCAATTTTCGCTGGAGGTCTTTGAGGTGGTTTGTTTCATCAAAGCCAAGCAATATGATTGGGAAGGCGGTTTTGTTGTGCATTAACGGCTCATCCATATCCACCCATTTTCGGCAGTATTCGCCGTCCGGCGTTCCTGGAATCGGAGAAAAGTCGGCTAACATCCCGCGAATATCAAGGCTGTTGACGAAATACATTGTGGCTTCGAGCTGCTGAATATCAATATGAGGATGGCCGAGGATTTGATAGGCTGTGATGTTTGAAGGTTTTGCCCCTGCGGAAATAAGGTGCTCAACGGCCTGCGCAAGCTCATCACAAGAGACTTTTGAGCCTGTATCCTGCTGCCATTGCGGTGAGGCGCTTTCAAACCCAAGGTAGAAGGTCTTAAAGCCGGCCTGTATCATCAGCTTAGCGAGTTCTTTGTTGACGAACCGCGCGCCCAGGCCGTTCGGCGTATGAAAGTTTATCTTTATCTTACGCTTTATGACTTCGTTTAGAAAAGGCGCTAAGACCTTATCAGCCTCACATAGCAAAGCATCGTCGTAGAAAGCAATATTCTGCACGCCTTTTTTTACTAATAGCTCCAGCTCCGCCAAAGAGCGCTGCAATGGCCGAGCCTTGAATTTGCCATAAACCTTTGGAACCGAGCAGTAAGTGCAGCTAAAGGGACAACCTTCACTAAGTTTCAGAACGCCGACATTTAGTTTTTCGTAAGCCTGCCATAGTGCAGGTTGACCCAAGTCCGGCTCGATTTCCAAATATTTCCAAAGCGGCTCAAGATTTGTGCCAGGCACCAACAAATCTGCACCCAGTTTTTCAGCGTGACTTTTGCAGAGTGTCACGTAGTTTCCACCTAATATAATTTTAGTTGTCGGCCAGGCCCGGCGAATATCTTCTATGACTTCCTTAACGCCCAGGTACCAGTAGGTCATTGTCGTTTGGATAAGAGCGAAATCGAATGGTTTTGTTCTTTCCAGAAAACTCTTAAACATATCGCGGGGCAGACCAAACCGCCGAAAATATCGTGGGATTGCCTCCAGGCAGATAGGGTTTGGGATTATTTTGCCGTAAAACCGTCCGCGACCCCACCGGTCGGATTCAAGGTTTTTCTGCGTTGCAATGACCGGATGAAGACGGTCAAGATAATCGAAGAGAGCAAAGTCAGCTTTGCCGCGTAAATATCCTGCGATGCTCAGCAAGCCATAAGGCTTAAGCCAAAAATCGTACGCGGCAAAGTCGTATATTGGCGGATTCACGAGCAGGATTTTCGCTGTCATAATTATATGCTTCGGTAAGAGCTGTTTTTCTTAAAGATAAAACAAATCGTTGCCGCTTGTCAATTACAAGTTAAATCTCATACTTTTTGTGAGTAGCTAAGCAACTGAAGGTCGCGCTACAATTAGGAAATAAGTAATTTCGTTAAGGATGGCAGATTTATCCATCCCGTTTTGACGGACGAGGCTGTTAAAGAAGCCTTGCTAAATAGTCGATAAACAATAATATGGGCGCAGAATTAGACACATATAGTCGTTTAGAAAGTTCAATGCAGGAGCAAAAACAACATCTTGCAAAAGAGGCGGCTCGCATGAAGAAATGTCCCTTTTGTGCCGAGCAGATTCAGGCAGAGGCCATCAAGTGTCGATACTGCGGCGAGTTTCTTGACGGATTAAGCCGTGCCGGCTCGAAGCATCGGCCGAAAAAATGGTACTTTACTACGCCAAGCGTGGTTATTGCATTGCTGTGTCTTGGCCCTTTGGCTCTTCCTCTTGTGTGGTTGAATCCTCGCTACAAACCCGCGATTAAAGCGATCATCACTGTGGTCGTTGTAGTCGTCACGGTTCTTTGCATATACCTAATGGCCGCCGCCTATCAGCAGATGTTCGATCAGCTCCAGGAACTGGGGATGTAGGACAGATTAGCAGGACGGGGTTGCTCAATCATTTTTTTGAAAAGATTTTACCCGGTGTCACGGCATTCATGATTAGCCCACGGACCTGTGCCGTGGGCTTTCTATTATTCAAAATATTCAACCCCGGAATTCATTGCGGGGTTCCGTTACTCTGGCGACGGTTAGTTCAACCATCCCCAAGGTCATTTAATTGCGCCCGCCATTCTATAGTTAGTTATTGCTGGGCGCACTTAAAGTTTATGACTGTTATAAGTCATTTTTCTGCATTCAAACATATATCATATACGTAAAGCGCGTACGCGCTTTACGTATAAGCTTTTTCTTTCGGTTGGTTGTTAAGGCAGAACAAAAGAGTGAGTGACGAATGAGGCTGAAGGATTCAAAATCGCATTTAGTGTTTAAGCTTACCTTATGACGACCCGGCGAGAAAATAGTGGTTTAAATTTGACAAGAAGGTGGTTGCTTTAGTATATTCGGAATAGAAAAAGTCTATCATGATTCTTGCATTTCAATTAAAGACTTATATTGGGGTATTGAAAGAAGGAGGTGAAGTAAAGTCATGAAAAAATATCATAGACGGGTACGAAGTCTCGTCAAAATGAAAATTTTTTGGATTGGTTTATTTATAGTTGTTTGCTGGTCTTGCAAACCGGCCTTTGCCAAGTATATTGAAGCCTGGGGGCGGAATAACTACAGACAGTGTGAGGTTCCTGATGGTAACGACTTCGTCGCCATAACGAGTGGCCATTACCAGAGTCTTGCACTTAAATCCGATGGCTCGCTCGTAGCGTGGCACTACAACGATTATAAGCAATGCAATGTACCGGCCGGTAGCGACTTCATTAAGATTGCATCTGGCAGTATGTTCAGTTTTGCTCTTAAGTCCGATGGTTCGCTTGTATCGTGGGGTCGAGGCAGCTACGGTGAGCTGGATGTGCCTGCGGGCAATGATTTTGTTGATATTGCAGCCGGTTCGTATCATGGTCTTGCTCTTAAATCAGATGGTTCGCTTTCAGCATGGGGGCGGAATAACTACGGCCAGTGCGATGTGCCTGCAGGTAACGATTTTATTGCCATTGCGGGTGGTATGCACCATAGTCTTGCTCTCAAGTCGGATGGTTCGATAGTGGCATGGGGTAACAATACCTACCATCAGTCGGATGTGCCACCAGAGACCGGCTTTATTGACATCGGGGCCGGTGTTTGGCACAGCATTGCCCTTAGGTCCGATGGTTCGCTTGTAGCGTGGGGCCAAAACACCAAAGGCCAATGCAACGTGCCCGATGGTAATGACTTTACTGTCATTGCAGCAGGCCAGAACCACAATCTTGCTATTAGGTTTGATGGTACGCTTGCAGCATGGGGTGACAACAGCGACGGCCAGTGCAATGTGCCTGCAGGTGATGGCTATGTTGCTATTGCGGCTGGTGAGTGGCACAATGTTGCGCTGCGAACTAAAACTTGTACGGCCCCGATTACGGGAGATGTGAACGGCGATTGCAAAGTTGATTTTGTGGATATCGCTTTGATGGCCCAGAACTGGCTTAAATGCAACATGGTACCACAAGAACTTTGTTGGAAGTAAAGTTGTAGTTTTATTTTCGTTCTATAATTTCACTTTCTTGACTATTTGAAAACTCAAACATTTGGTGAGTAAAGTCGAACCATCTCAAATTCTATCTTTCCCACCTGCCTTCGAATATTGGTCTACCTTCTATGTGGCTTTTTGTAGTTGGCTGATTAGTGTCAAACTGAAGATTTATATTACCACTGGTGTCCTCAGATTTCGTCCCAAACATAAATAGGTTAACATCCCCCATTATCCCTATTATCCCAAAAAGTAAATCAAAAATAGGTTAACGTTTTCGGTTTATTCCCGTGTATTCAAAATAAACAGTGGTAGAACTAGAACGGCCTGAATTCTGTACACGAGAGTCTGAGTCCGAGTCTTCGTGTGATGGTTCATCAGAACCTGAATCACTATCATCGTAAGGCGGAGTACGAGAGTCTGAGTCCGAGTCTTCGTGTGATGGTTCATCGGAACATGAATCACTATCGTCGCAAGACGGAGTAAAAAAGTCTGGGTCGCATAGATCTGTATCACGATTAATTGTGCTAACATTATTATTCGAAACATGAAACCATTGCCGGAAATACTGTTCAGCAATAATTGAGTACTTGCTATGCGTAAACATGCAAACCGCTATCGCATTTGTATATGGTCTGGGATGAATCGTCCACGACCCATCTATTTCAATGCCTGCTATCCTCATTAGGTAAGTCATTATCACCCGACCTATGTGCCCGTTTCCGTTGACATACGGATGTATTAAGTAGAACCGTGTTAAGACTTCAACAGCAATACTGTAGTAGTGTTGTTTTTCTATTTCATTTCTATTCGCATATAGATAATCAATACTATGCTTAAGGTTGTCAATTTCAGTTGTAACGTTCTTTGGTTTAGTAAAACGATGTTTCACAAACAAGCCAGGAAAAAGTTCAATTTGACGTGAGCCAATTCTATCAACAAGATCAGGATAATCATCTCCTCGATAATGCCCTGCAAAGTGTTTCTGGTCATCATCAACAAGTTGCTCGAAAATGGTTTTATGAATGCTTCGGGTATCCTTAATATGTTTGATAGATTCTCCAGATGGAGATTTGAGAATTGACCGCAGAACACGATTGCACTGTTGAACTATAATATCGTCCGCATTGGGATGGTCTTGGTATCGCCATCTTTTAGCCATAGTCTTCTCCATGAAATATTACATTTCGTTAGCAATTTAGTCTACCAGAAATAAGATGTCAACAGCCCCACTGCCCCTATTAAACCCTATTTGTGTGTAACTAGATGCTATAACCAGATTTAACGGTGGCACTTACGCCGCAAGTCTTGCAGATAGCGAGTGTTAGTTTTGGCTCTTGGCTACCGCCGCCACTCCACTCTGTCTGGAACATTGAAAAGTATGCTCCTTCCTGCCAAGACGAGCCGCCCCACCCGGAGCCTTTGTCCAGAACTGATGAAGTCTCGCTAGTACCGCATTGAGGACACGTTAGCTTATATGTAGTTTTGTCAATTACGCCCATTGCGGAGTTCCTTATATGTTAACGTTGAATTAAAGGTGTCCGATACATTTTCCCACGTCCTTTCCTTCTTTTGCATAACGATGATTATACAGTTTTATACGCCTTTTACCCACCTTTGGCGGGCTTGTGTACTGTATAAAATGCTATTGAGCTTGCTAACCGGCGGCCCGTCAGAGCCGTCTCTCACAACTACTGGTTCGTTATTCATTATTGGTAGGCCTAAAGTGCCACCCTACAATTCTTCCTGATCTTATCAAGGATGAGAATGCCCGCCGCTGCTGGTTCTTTCGACTTCGCTCAAGACATGGATATTATGATTGGGAGTATTGGAAAAGGTAAGAAAAAAACGCGACAAGGTCGCGCAAATACTAAACACAAAGCACTAAACTCTAAACAAATTCAAATTTTCAAAATTCGAATTTTCCAAACAAAAATTGCACATGAGCAAATTTTATACGTTTTGGATTTGGTAATTCGTATTTGTTTAGGATTTGGATATTGGATATTCGTGCTTTTTAAGATTCAGGTTTATTCGCCGATTATCTGGCAAATAACGGTTCTTGTTCTTGGTCTGGTGTCGAAATCCACTAAGATTATTTGCTGCCAGGTTCCCAGTGTCAGTTGGCCGTCCACAATAGGCACGGCTAATGAAGGTCCCAAAACGGAAGCTCTTACATGAGAATGGCCGTTATCGTCGTGCCAGGTCTGTTCGTGCTCGTATCGGCTTTTTCGCGGTGCAATTCTCTCAAAAGCCGCTTTTATGTCGTGATTGACCAGGCCCGGCTCATATTCGGTCGTAGTTATGCCGGCTGTTGAGCCGACATTAAACAGCGTAACGGTTCCATTAGTTATTCGGGACGTTGCTATAGCTTTTCTAACTTGGTCGGTTATATCTACAACGTCGCAGTTTCCGCGGGTTTGAATTTTGAGATTCTCTGTCTTGACCATGGCTGACAGGATAAAGGATTGGATGATTTCTTGCAAGTCCAAGCAAATCCGCCATGTTTGAATTTGTGTCCGCTGATAGAGCAATAATCGGTAAAAGACAAAAAATTTTTATTTTTCTTAATATATCGTATTGACGATATTATTATTTGGGTTAAAATGTAAATAGGAGTGGTCAGGCAGAGAGTGTATATCTGTGCTTGGACATTGGTTTCTAATAATAGCAATACAAGCTCTTTGACAAGTTAACAGTTAAGCCAAATAAGCAGCGAAAGTGCGACTTTTGTGATAAGATACGCCTTATCACAAGAGTTTAAATTTATCCCCGCGAAAGCGGGGAACTAATTTTGAGTCGGCACTTTCGGTGTGTATGCCAAAGTGTTGAGCCTTTAATCGAATGCCAAACGGACCCGAAGATAGGCTGGCGGTGGTAGGTAATGCGGTTTGTCATGGTGGGCGGCCCGGTTCGGGCCGAAGGGCAAGCCAATTGCGTTGCCGCGGCAGGAAGCCCCTTCAGGTTCCGGCAAACGATACAAATTGAAGGGTTTGATCCTGGCTCAGAACGAACGCTGGCGGCGTGGCTAAGACATGCAAGTCGAACGAATCTGCTAATTTATTGGCGGATTAGTGGCGTAAGGGTGAGTAATGGGTAGGTAACGTGCCCTTTGCTTCGGGATAGCGTCGTTCGCCTTCGGGCGAGCTACCGAAAGGGGCGGTAATACCGAATAATGTCGTTCACCGATGGGTGAATGACCAAAGATTTATCGGCGAAGGAGCGGCCTACCTCCTATCAGCTTGTTGGTGAGGTAATAGCTCACCAAGGCGATGACGGGTAGCGGGACTGAGAGGTTGGCCCGCCACATCGGGACTGAGACACTGCCCGGACCTCCACGGAGGGCTGCAGTAACGAATCTTGCGCAATGGGCGAGAGCCTGACGCAGCAACGCCGCGTGTGGGAGGAAGTCCTTCGGGATGTAAACCACTGTCAGGGCTAAGAAAGTACGCCTCGGCGTATTGATCTAACCCAGAGGAAGTCACGGCTAACTTCGTGCCAGCAGCCGCGGTAAGACGAAGGTGGCAAGCGTTGTTCGGTATCACTGGGCTTAAAGCGTGTGTAGGCGGAAAGGTAAGCGTTTTGTGAAATCCCTCGGCTTAACCGAGGAATTGCTTGACGAACTGCTTTTCTTGAGGCAAGTAGGGGTGCATGGAACTCTTGGTGGAGCGGTGGAATGCGTAGATATCAAGAGGAACGCCAGCGGTGAAAACGGTGCACTGGGCTTGTTCTGACGCTGAGACACGAAAGCGTGGGGAGCGAACGGGATTAGATACCCCGGTAGTCCACGCTGTAAACGATGCCTACTAGGTTGTGGAAGTTCTGACACTTGCACGGCCGAAGCAAAAGTGCTAAGTAGGCCGCCTGGGGAGTACGGTCGCAAGGCTAAAACTCAAAGGAATTGACGGGGGCTCACACAAGCGGTGGAGCATGTGGATCAATTCGAAGCAACGCGCAGAACCTTACCTGGGTTTGACATGCTTGGATGCTGCCCGTGAAAGCGGGTTAGCTGCCCTTCGGGGTGAAACTTGCACAGGTGCTGCATGGCTGTCGTCAGCTCGTGTCGTGAGATGTCGGGTTAAGTCCCTTAACGAGCGAAACCCTTGCCGTTAGTTGCCAGCGGGTCATGCCGGGGACTCTAACGGGACTGCCGGTGTTAAACCGGAGGAAGGTGGGGATGACGTCAAGTCATCATGGCCTTTATGCCCAGGGCGTCACACGTGCTACAATGGCGACTACAAAGCGACGCGAAGCCGTGAGGCAGAGCAAATCGCAAAAAGGTCGCCCCAGTTCGGATTGCAGGCTGCAATTCGCCTGCATGAAGTCGGAATCGCTAGTAATCGCGCATCAGCCACGACGCGGTGAATGTGTTCCTGAGCCTTGTACACACCGCCCGTCAAGTGATGGGAGTTGGGAGTACCCGAAGTCGGATTGCTAACCCGCCTCGGTGGGAAGCGTCTGCCGACGGTAAGCCCGATGACTGGCACTAAGTCGTAACAAGGTAGCCGTAGGGGAACCTGCGGCTGGATCACCTCCTTTCTAAAGGATAATTTAGACGGTGTCCTTGTCATTCCTGCGAAAGCAGGAAGCCATTAGGCTCGGATGCTGATAGTCAGGCATTTTCGCTGCATTGGTTTAACTGAACTTGTAAGTAAAAAGCCCTGCAATTTTTTGCAGGGCTTTTTGATTTCCACAGTTCTGCATTTTGCCTTATGATTTTTACACTTTCTTTATCAGGCACTTCGCTACTGGCCCACCATTAGAGGATAAAACGATTTTGATACCAATTGTATTTAATTACAGCGCTTTTGCTGGGTTATCTGATGTGGTTCATGGTGCTCTTGAGCCAATAACTATTGAATTCACATGCTGCCTCAAATATATGAGGCGCAAGGATTAATCGCAATTGGTATGATTATAAATTTATTGAAAGAATTGCTATTCAGTAGGTGGTAATACAACCTGGTATATTTTATCAGTTTGAGTTATTTTGGAAAAGGATTTGAGTAAAAGAATTATTTTTAGAGACTTATGGAAAAATTAACCTTTTTCAGTAGATTTTGCTTGTCTTAAAAGGGCATACCAGTAAATATTCATTTGAACTAAGGTTTCTCTTCCAGTTTTAGTTAACTCGTAATATTTTCTCGGTGGGCCATCCGGAGACTTTATTTGAGTTGTTTTTACGAGATGTTGTTGCTTAAATCTTCTTAGGATTTGATAAATAGTGCCATCGCTAATAAAGAGACCATGAGATTTTCGGAATTTTCTTTCGATTTCGTATCCATACATTCTTCTTTTGCGAATGTC
This sequence comes from uncultured Pirellulales bacterium, assembly GCA_964631175.1. Classification (GTDB taxonomy): domain Bacteria; phylum Planctomycetota; class Phycisphaerae; order Sedimentisphaerales; family Anaerobacaceae; genus CAZVWH01. Next base: position 15,272 of record CAZVWH010000053.1, read on the forward strand.
GTTAAGGATAGACAGAACCAATAGTCCTTTTCTAATTTGGATTTGCCAGTTTTTAAAAGACTCAGTATCCATGGTTTTTATAGTATAGAAATTTTTAGTACCTGTCAATACTACTTAGTGTAGTTTATTGAATAGCTTTCGATTTTTCAAGATTTTTGTGATGAGATGAGCCTTGGTAGGTGGTGATACCATCTAGTGCAAAATATACTACCGATAGTTTGCGTTTGTTGTTTTCGTAAAGGTGGGAATCCAGGTTCGAGAATCGAGTATCAAGAATCGATTTACGAGATACGATCCACGCCTGTCCCGAGCATCGTCGAGGGAAGCGACGAGATACACGGCCTCTGGCCTATGTCAAGCCTTTCGCTGTAAGGATAAACCGGTTGAACTTAAAAATCCAGAATGAAATATTCACTAGATGGTATCACCACCTAGTGGACAGCATACAGTGTATTCTATATAATATATATAGTTTTGATTAAAGCTATTGAAGATTCTTGATCGGATTTGCGGCCTTTGGCCGGTGTCAGGCATTTTCGCTGCCCGCCCTGAGCTACGTCGAAGGGCAGGCTTAAATGTTCTTGATATTAAAGTCCTGTCTTTTAGACAGGGCTTTTTTAATTTTTAGACGGGATGACGGGATTGACGCAGAAAATTTAACAACAAATTATGAATTAAACAAAAAACAAAATTATTTGTTTTAACAATACGAAGAATATATTTTAACCTATAGCGATGGACGATGAGCTTAATACTTGGCGAGAGAGTAATAAAGTACCTGTACATAGTTCAGATGAAGCATCTTTTGGGCAACTCAAAGAAGCTTTAGAAGAAAAAAAATGGGTAAAAGTTGTCTATTTTGGAGGAAGTAATCCTGGACAAGAACGAGATATTAAGCCTTTAGAGATTTTTCAGGTGGAGGAGTATCCCGAGGTATATGTACGGGCCTTTTGTCGTAAGCGTAATGAAGAGAGAACATTTCGATTAGACAAATTATCCTTAAAAGTGGATGTTTTAGATAAGCCTGAAACAAAAAGTCTTGGAGATATTATCTTAGAGCAGATTAACACTTCGCCTGGCTCCAAGGCATCTCAGTTAGCCAAGAAGATAGGGATTGAAAAGAAAAAAGTCAACTCATTACTTAATGGCCGTCTAAGAAATAGAGTTCAACAAGACAAAAGCTATCGCTGGTGGCCTAAAGAAACACGAATAACTAAACAGCAAGAGGGAGAAGAAATTAAACGAGCTGATACCCCTTTATCTCAGTTATGCAGATATTATTTAGATTGTTTGAGTCATGACGATCTTGGTGGAGTCAGCGTTTTTGCAGATTCAAAGTTTGACAATTTGGATTACGTAGAACTCTCAAATTTACCTATTCTCAATGATAGCGATCCATTTGATACTGATGAGGGAAGGCGAATGTTGGAGCGAGTCAGACGTGATCGTAATCGTCAGGCTTTATGTTTGGGTTATCCGGTACGTCTTAAATGGATTAAATCTCGAAAAGGTTGGGAGGGTTTCTTGGTTGAACCAATATTCCTCTTTCCTTATCAAGAATCTGATAGACGTTATGGAAAACCAATCCTAACAGATGATCCACCGCAAATAAATTTTGGAGCACTGAAGAGCTTGTTAAACGAAGGCAATGTTAATTTAATGGAAGAGGCAATTTTATTAACAGAAGAACTCGGCCTTGCCAACACAGATAATGAACAGGCTGAGCTTTATGAAATAATGGCTAGGTTACATGAGATTAGGCCTGATTGGGATTGGAAGGAATTTCCTGACCCAGACACGCTTACCACTGAACCCCCTCTTAGTAATATTAGAGAACAAGGGATATATAATCGGGCTATTATTGTACCCATCGAACGTTCATGGTATACAAAAGGCCTTGAAACTGAATTAGGAATGTTACAATCGACTGGCAAAGAAAAGTATGCAAATACAGCTCTCGGTGCCTGGATCAGTAATCAAACAATAGAGTCTTGCACAAGTGATCAAACAACACTTTTGGAAGCCTTACTCCTTAATAGTGAGCAGCGACAGGCAGTAAGACAGGCTTTATCTAATCCACTCACGGTTGTCACTGGTCCACCAGGAACAGGAAAATCTCAAGTAGTAACATCGATCCTTATTAATGCGGCTTGGCAGGGGAAAACAGTTTTATTTGCAAGCAAAAATAATAAGGCGGTGGATGTGGTAGAAACGAGAGTAAATGCACTTGGGCCGAGACCTATATTGCTAAGGTTAGGAAGAAATGAATACCAAAGCAAATTAGCTGAGTATCTTGTGACACTTCTTGCAGCTACATCTACTGATGATGACCGCCAGAAATATGAAGAATCTAAAAGCGTTTATGCAAAACTTCAGGATAGAGCAAACTTGTTAGATACTGAAATTACAAATTTACTGAACCTGCGAAACGAAGTTGACCACTTAGAGCAAACTGTTGAAAACATTCGACAGAGCATTGAACAAGTTTTATTTCAAGATATTTGCAATTTCAACATCAACGATATTAATGAGAAAGCCGATTTATTTCAGTATACGCTAATCCAAGCTGATCGTTCTAAGCAATCCTTTTTTATCAGATTGTTTTGGCCATTTATTAAGAAAAAACGATATGAGCTTCTAGCACAGGCGTCAAAAATTTTCCGTGAAACAGCGGACAGAATAGAATTTGAAATACCGAGCCAAGAACCAAATGACACATCAATCCACACATGGATTTGTAGCGGAAATAAGCTCTTAGAATGGTTAAGGCAAATTGAAGCAGTTAAAACATATTTTTTGAAATTAAAGCAATTAACTGAAGCAAGACCCCTCGAAGAAATCAGCAAAATGCGAATCAAGTTGACCGAAGAAATTTCGGAAAATTCCGAATCTCTCTGGGAGTCATGGTTGCGCCTTCAACCGGCACGAATGACACAGGAGGATCGTAGGTTGCTTGGAGATTATAGTTCGTTGCTTCAACTGATCGTGTCAGCAAATGAAAACAATCAAAAATTAGGGCGTAAAGTTTTTCAAAAATATTACCAGTTATTTCCTAAAATTACCTCAATACTTTCATGCTGGGCGGTTACTTCGCTCTCCACAAGAGGAAGAATACCCTTTGAGCCAAGCTTTTTTGACCTTCTTGTAATCGATGAAGCTAGTCAATGTGATATTGCCTCGGCACTTCCTTTGCTTTTTCGTGCTCGGAATGTTGTGGTGATAGGTGATCCGAAACAACTCAGGCACATCAGTACACTATCAAAACAACAAGATACACAGTTATTAACTAAGCATGAACTGGTTAGTGATTATGCTCGCTGGAGCTATTCGACAAAATCACTATTTGACCTTGCAAGTAGTCTGTGCAGGAGCGAAGACATAGTTAACCTTCGAGATCACCATCGTTCACACGCTGATATTATAGAGTTCTCCAATAGCCACTTTTATGAAGGTAGATTGCGGGTTGCAACAAACTATGAACGACTCAAATTCCTTAAAAGTGAGGAGCCTGTTGTGCGTTGGATAGATGTAAAAGGTAAAACAATTAGGCCTGGTACCGGCGGTGCAGTCAATAATCAGGAAGCGTTAGCGGTCGTAGATGAGATTCAGCGGCTTGTAACGCAGGGATACAGAGGAAGCATTGGTGTTGTTAGTCCATTTCGGGCGCAAGCCAATAAGATTCGTGATTTAGTTTTCAACAACGAATATATTAGTGCTCAACTCAATGATTGTGATTTTCTTGTTGATGTTGTTCACAAGTTTCAAGGTGATGAGAGAGATGTGATGTTATTTTCCCCAACTGTGTCTTCAGGTATTAGTAAAGGCGCTCTCTGGTTTCTTCATAATTATCCTAATCTTTTCAATGTTGCAATTACACGTGCAAGAGCGGCGTTAATTGTTGTTGGTGATAAAGCAGCTGCGCTTAATTGTAGTGTTGACTACTTGTCGAAATTTGCTTCCTATATAGATGATTTGGGTAGCAGGCAAGCTAATGAAAAACAGTGTGATAAGGATGATCTTGGGCCTGAATATCCACAGGTTTCGCGCCCAGAACTTGTTTCAGACTGGGAGCGATTTTTCTATAAAAAGTTATATGAAAATGGCCTTCGGCCTATTCCTCAATATTCTGTCGAAAAATATATTCTCGATTTTGCTATAGTTGATGGTGAGCGAAAACTAAACATTGAAATTGATGGGGAACGGTATCACCGAAATTGGGATGGAGAGTTATGTCGCCGAGATCAAATTCGAAACCACAGGTTAATTGAGCTTGGTTGGGATGTAATTCGATTCTGGGTATATCAAATCCGTGATGATTTAGAAGCGAGTATTGATAAAGTAAAAAGATGGATCCAGAAATAAAAAAAGAGACCTTGAAAATCGTTTCTAAAATGGCGGCCACAGAGCAACGCGAGACCATGAGGTGGAGCAAATCGCAAAAAGGTCGCCCCAGTTCCGCCTTCGTCCAAATTAAATCGGGACTACGGACGGACAAGCCGGATTGCAAGGTCGGTAATTTGTTATTGGTGAATGGTGAGTGTTAGTCTAAGGGAAGAAGGTTTCAGGCCGGATGGTTTCCGCCAATTACAGACTCAGGATTGAGGACCCATTCGATTGCGCTCCCCTCGGCCTTGCTCAGGACAGGTGGCAGGGCTAAATTTTGAAATGTTCCCCGCAAGGTTATTCGGTAATCTTATAAACGCTGTCGCCTGCACGGACGCGGTCGG
>CAZVWH010000054.1:0-19573 GCA_964631175.1 uncultured Pirellulales bacterium
ATTAGTTAGCCGTTACCGGCTGAGCTGAAATTGGGCTGGACATATGCTCTCGCAGGCTATCGGTAATGTGTCCGCCGGGGTCCGCCGCGGCGGATGAATCTTTTTTGATGTTGTATTGTTTTACCTTTGCATAGAGGGTTGTTCTTGTTATGCCGAGCAGGGCTGCGGCCTGGGTTTTTTGCCAGCCGGTTTCACGCAACGCCCGAATAACCAGCTCGCGTTCGGCTTTTGCTAAAGAAAAGTCTTTTTCGTCAGTTCGTTGTGATGGAAACTGACCTTGCCAAGCAGGCAGGCCCGCCTGCCCAAAGTGTTCGGCGGGCAGGTCTTCGCAAAGATGTTTGTATTCTGTTGGTTCTAACATAATGCTGCTCAGGCCGATTTTAGCTGTTGTTTCCAAAAGAACTGCCCTTTCAATAACATTGCTTAGTTCTCGGATGTTGCCGGGCCAATCGTGCTTTTGCAGGGCTTCAAGGGCAAATTTTGTCAAGGAGTTTATTCTCTTGTTTTTTTCCGGGCAGATAGATGATGTCTTAATGAAGTATTCAGCCAGAAGTGGAATGTCTTCTCTTCTATCGGGAGATTTCAAAGGGGCAATGATTACAGGACATATATTGAGACGATAATAAAGGTCGCGTCGAAAGCGATGAGCCTTCATTTCTTGATAAAGATTTCGGTTACTTGAAGCTATAATCGTAGCAATGCACGTAATATTTTTGGTACCCCCGACCTTGCGGAAGGTTTTTTCCTGAAGGACACGAAGCAGCTTGGCCTGCAAGTCCAGCGGCATTTCACTTATCTCGTCAAGGAAAATCGTACCTGAACCGGCTAACTCCAACAGGCCTATTTTATCACGTTCAGCTCCGGTAAAAGAGCCTTTAACATGTCCGAAAAGCTCGCTTTCCAGCAGGTTTGCAGTAAGAGCTGCACAATTTACATCTACGAGCTGCTCGTTCGGATGTCTTAAAGTGTGTATTGCCTTGGCTGCTAACTCCTTGCCGGTTCCCGTTTCTCCGATTATTAAGACCGGATTGCATTGGCTGGCCGCAACAAGCCTAATCATCCCAAGTGTCTTAACAAATGCTTTGCTGCGCCCGACCATACACACGGCTTCAGCACATTCGTCAACAAAAAAGTTACTCGTGTTTGTATCTGATGCGTCATTCTCAGATTCGTTTCGTATTCGATTTGCGATTTTCGTTAGCTTATCGTAACGTTGCTTTGGCTGCAGATAGTCGTATATCCCTATTTGTATAAACTGTGAAGCTAACTCAGAGTCGTTTTCATCGCTACCAACCACCACTACAGGGATATTTAATGAATTTTTATCGGTCTCTCTGATGAATTCTTGTATGTAAATTGGATTGAATGTGCCGTCAAATAAAATTAAATCAGGGCTGACTGTTACAACAATATCGAGGGCCTCTGCTAAATCATCGGCTACAAAGATTTCGTGGCCTATCTGCCGAGCTAATTGTTGGACTTCAACCTCTTTGCTTATTACAACAATTCTGCGGAGTAAGCTCATTTTGCTGCAAAACCATTAGCTTTATCCCCCATTATCTCTTAAACAGCACCAGCATTTGTAAATACTGGATAAGTTATACCCGTAAAATGTATATATTTAAATCGACAGATAACGAGGAGCAACTTTAATTTTTTATGGGACGGGCCAATAATGTCACTGATTTGCCAAGCTAAAAGATGCATTAATATTATATGATAGTTTTATCGGACATTGTAGCGCGACCGATAAACAGAATCGAAAAGTATAGTTATGATGAGATGTTGCCTTTTCTTATAGGACGTCTTGGTGTCACGTGATCAAATGAAAGCAGACAGGGATAGACAGAATGCCTGGTATTATTATTGGGTGAGAAGCGGCAAAATTTTCTGAAGAAAAGGAAAATTTGTCCTTTGAAAAAAAATATGCAGCGTATTTAATTTTAGCATTTATGTATTTGTTATTTGGCTAACATCCACTTTTGTAAGAAGTTATATGCTTTAATGCGCAGCATGGCTAACGCCAGAAGCATCCCTGTCTTAATTTTGGCACACAAATTGCTCATTTCAATTCAGCATTCTTGTCGGCGTAGCTTTGGGCGACGTTAAAGCTTATATCCGATCAGGCAGGAAGCTGTTTAGATTTTAATATTTGATGAAGGTAAAAGCTTATGAATCCAATATCAGCGACAGAAACAGCAAGTGACATTCAGATGGATTATATGAAACTTCTGGTGACGCAGTTGCAAAATCAGAATCCTCTTGAGCCGTTGGACAACAATGAGATGGCTTCTCAACTGGCCCAATTTTCACAATTAAATCAGCTTGAGACGATGAACCGCAATTTTGAAAATGTACTTACATCTATCGAGAGAAACTATGCCAGCTCGTTATTAGGCAAGGTGGTTTCATTTGTTGCAGAAACGGAGACAGGAGCTGGTGATACTCAGAACGGTGTGGTCGAGCAAGTTTATCACAATCCTGACGGAAAAACATTGTTGGTTATAGGCGACCATATTATTGAGTTAGAGGATGTGATATCGGTACAAAACTAAAATTAGATTGATATTTACAAAATAGGGAGAATTAAAATGAGTTTTGCATTATCAGCAGGTGTTACAGGGCTGCAGGCCCATCAAAAAATGCTCGATGTTGCCGGTAATAACTTAGCCAATGTAAACACCACAGCTTTTAAGGCCAGTAGAATAACCTTCTCGGAGCTGCTGAGCGAGACAATAAAAAAGGCATCACAGCCGACCGCGAATGTAGGCGGTAACAATCCTCAGCAGATGGGAAGTGGTGTAGGGATAGCCAACATATCTCCCAATGTGGCACAGGGCAATATCGTAAATACGGGCAATCCTCTGGACTTGGCGATAGAAGGAGAAGGCTACTTTGTACTTAGTGACAGCCAACAAAGTATTTATACTCGTGCGGGGTTGTTCGCTGTTGATGCCGAGTCGAATTTGGTGGACCCTGGTACGGGCTATCTTGTGCAGCGTATCGGTCGTGAGGGAGAAAATGACGGTTTCCAGACGCCGGGTGATAGTAATGTTCATGTGCCTTACGATGCTGCAATGTCGGCCAATAGTACATCACAAATAAACGTGGCCGGCAATTTAAGTGCTGATGCGACGTTTGTTGATGGGCCACAAACGCAACTGATCAATTCAAACATAACTTATTCTACTAATAGTGGCACAGTAGCAACGACTGTGACAGAAATTGATCAGCTTGACCAGTTTAGTGGTGGAGCTGGTGCCGGCGGACAACTGGATACCGGCGAATCAGGAACGATTACCATTTCAGGATATAATCCCGACGGTACCGCATTTAGCAGTGGCCTCACATTTACCGTAAATCCGGATACAACGTTGGGAGATTTCATTACTCACTTGAATGATAATGTTCTTACCGGTGCGACAGCATCTTTGCTCAACGGCAAAATCCGCGTAACTGATGATAGCAGCGGTTTCAGCAAGACAGACATTGCTCTGTCATACTCGGACGATGGTTCACTGACCATGCCAGGGTATTTTGAAATACTGACTGTAGGTGGAGAGGAGGTCAAGAACGTTAGTATTACAATTTTTGACTCTCAAGGTGGTAAGCATGTTTTTACCGGAGCATTTGTTAGGACGGATACGTCCAATATATGGGATATGGTATTGACTTCGATCACCGGCGATGTCTATCAGATAACACCGGATAATCGCAGAATCGAAAATATAGCTTTTAATGCCAGCGATGGCTCTTATAGCGGCTTGAGCGGCTCTGATTCCTCGCAATTTGTAGTAACTTTTGCACATGATACTGCGGATCCACAAGCCATCGATATCTGGATGGGTTCCGCAGGCCAGATGGACGGCTTAACACAATTCAAGGGAAGCTCTACTACGGTAGCAAGGGAGCAGGATGGTTATGAAGCCGGACGGCTTGCAACCGTATCGGTCAATAATGAAGGGATTGTTATTGGTGCGTTCTCTAACGGCATCAAGAAAAACATTGCGACTCTGCAAATAGCGTTGTTCCAGAATACAACGGGTCTTGAAAGCGTCGGCAGTGGGTATTTCATTCCTTCTGCCAACTCGGGTGGGGCGGTGGCTACACAGGCGATGACCGGTGGAGCCGGCTGCATTCATGGAGGAGCATTGGAAAAGTCCAACGCTGATGTAGCAACCGAATTTGTTAATCTGATTCAAGCCCAGAACGGTTTTCAGGCCAATGCGAGAAGCATCAGAGTCGCCAATGACATCTTACGGGAATTGAGTAACCTTATCAGATGACGGCAGATGCATTAATCATAGATAAGCTAAATACGATCGTTCTGGCGCTTACGCCTATAGAGCGGTGGAAAGCTGCCAGGCGGTTAGATAGTAACTTTATGGCTGAGCAGTGGTTTGTTCTAATAGTGGTAGTGGCTTTGATTGCATTGACGGCTTTGCTTCTCTGGATTAGCTATAGCAAGATAACGGAGGAAAAGAAAATAGTAGAGCGCTTATTTCTTGAGTACGCCGAACGTAGGGGCTTAAGCGAGCGAGAACAACAAATCCTGCTGGAAGTCGCTAAAGGCAGTGAGCTTAAACGAAAGGACGCTATCTTCACTGTGCAGAATGCCTTTGAGCGTGGTGCTATCAATCTAATCCGCCGAGGCGGAACATCGCAGTCCCGTGAGGGATCCGCCACGGCGGATGTGCAAACCCCTCAAGAGAGTGAACAGTTAAAAACAGAATTATCTCTTTTGCGCGAAAAGCTCGGGTTTAAGCCTTTTGATTCAATTGAGGCATTTTCAGAAAGCAGACTAAGCAGTAAGCAAATACCAATCGGCAAGAAAGTTTACATAACACGCCGAACCACGCGAAGTGCAGAGGATATTGAGGCAAGAGTTGTCGATAACAATGATAAGGAGCTGATGATAAAGTTAAAGGTTCGAGTAAAGGTTACCTTCGGTGAAACTTGGCGTGTACACTATTACGCCGGTAAAACGGTTTGGGAGTTTGACACTTCTGTGACAAGTTCCGATGGTAATAGCCTTGCTCTGAATCATAGTGAGAGTGTACAGCTCATTAATCGTAGGCGATTTTTACGTGTGCCGGTTCACAACCTTGCTTTCATCTCGAAATTTCCATTTGCCAGAGCTATTGATGAAAATGGCCAAGAAAGCGACATATTTTCAGATATGGCGAAGGGTGTAGCAAAGGTATCCAGTGACACATGGAAGCCGTTGGAGTTTGTTCATGCCGTTGTCACAGAGCTGGCAGGGCCTGGATTGCGAATAGAAGCGCCTATGAAGGTAAAAGCCGGAGAGAGAATTTTGGTAGTATTCAAGTTAGATACGGAAAGAGAAAATATGTCTCCAGCTACTACATCAAAAATAGTAGAGGATATAGGCGAGGTTAAGCACAGCAAAGCCACCAAGAACGGTTACTCAATAGCAGTTGAATTGATAGGTTTGAGAGACACCGACATCAGAGAGCTAATACAGGCTACCAATTCAGCTTCTTTGAGAGTCGGCACCGAAGGTCAGGACGATTCGGCTTTTGTTGAAGGTAACGACAGTCAGACAGAAATAGATGCTGTTGAGCCTATAACTGCACAAGGAGTTCAGCAATGACAGATGCAGCAGTGCAAGTCAGTGCGACCGTTGATGCGTTAATGCAAGAATTCGACATCATAACGCACAATCTGGCCAATGTAAGCACTACCGGATACAAGCGTATATGTAACACATTTTCAAAGTCCCTCGAGGCACAACAGGCCCAAGCAGAAGCAATTCGCCGCGGCGAATCGGATTTGGGTTCAGCACTTGATTTTTCACAGGGCAATATTGTCGAGACGGATAGACCGCTGGACTTTGCTTTGTATGGTAAAGGCTTCTTTGTGATGGAGACACCTGATGGGCCGCTATATAGTCGCAATGGGATATTTCGTACAAACCAAAACGGCCAAATTGTTAATTCAAACGGAGCGCTTGTGGCGGGACAGACAGGTCCTATTATAATACCGCAGAACACGGGGCTTTCAGAACTACATGTCTCAACTGATGGAACTATCAGCGCGGCAGGTACAACTGTCGGTAAATTCAAAATTGTTGACTTCGCAGACAACGAAAACAAACTCATACCAGCCGGTGCTAACTGCTACTGCGTCCCCGACGGAGGGCAGGATATACAACCGACTGATGTGGAAAATGTAGTTGTAAAACAGGGCTATCAGGAAGCCTCCAATGTTAAGCTAATTGATGAGCTGGTGGATATGATAACGGTATGCCGACTTTACGAGGCTAATATGAAGCTTGTTTCAAGCAAAGGTGACACATCCGGCAGCATTATAGGAGTAGCAATGGGCTAAAGACGAATAGACGTGCGGTAAAATCACACGTTAAATATTTAGCCCCGCAATCTATTGCGGGATTCCAAAATAAGGAGAAAATAATATGTTAAGAGCATTTTCTACCGCAGCAACGGGTATGACGGCCCAGCAGATGATGGTGGACGTGATTGCTAATAACCTCGCTAACATCAATACTACGGGCTTTAAGCGAAGCCAGATTGACTTTCAGGATTTGCTTTATATCAAGATGAGAGAGTCCGGCACCGAGGTAGCTTCTGGTATAAATGCACCCGGTGGTCTGGAAGTCGGCAGTGGAGTGCGTCCTGCATCTACGATAAAGGTTTTTACCGCCGGTGAGTTTCAAAATACCGGTAGAAAGCTTGATATTGCTATAAGAGGTGACGGCTTTCTGCAGGTAACATTACCAAATGGCGATATTAGATATACCCGCGATGGTGCGCTGCAAATAAACGCTGAGGGGCAGTTGGTAAGCACCACTGGCTATCCGGTAGAACCGGCTGTTACTGTTCCCACTGATGCAGTCTCCATCGATATCGGAAAGGATGGAGGAGTCAATGTTACCGATTCTGCGGGCACTTCATCAGTCGTCGGCACTATTCAGTTAGTCCGGTTTCCCAATCCGTCAGGACTATCCAGCGAAGGAGATAACCTGCTGGCAGAGACCGAGGCAAGCGGCACACCTACGACCGGAACAGCCGGCGAAAATGGATTCGGAGCTATTCAGTCGGGCTTTCTGGAAAAGTCAAATGTCCAAATGGTAACCGAGCTGGTCAATCTTATCACTGCACAGCGTGCATATGAGATAAACTCCCGCGCAATAAGGGCGGGAAATGATATGCTCCAAACTGCAAATAATATGGTTCAATAAGGATCGTTATGAACATTAAACCGGTTAGCTTTATTATAGTCACTTGCATAGTAGTGTTATCACAATTTTGTCGGGCATCGGCGAATAATAATGGTGATAGTGTGCGCAAGGATTCTGCTTTACAGATTTATCTGCCGAGAGAAGTTACAATAGAAGACGATTCTTTGAAATTAGGTCGGGTTAGCATAATTCGGGGAGAGGAATCACTTGTAGCTAAAGCAAGCGAAATTATGTTAGGGCGTTTTTCATTGCCTGGCCAAAGAATTGTTTTGGGCCGATCCGTTGTGCTAAGCAGATTGGCCTGTAATGGCATTTCAGCCTCGCAAGTTGCGTTGACCGGCTCGGAAGAAATAACGGTAAAAAAACAACACAAGGTTATCAAAGGTAGCGAATTTGTTGAGCTGGCAGCCTCATTTCTGAAAAAAAGCCTGTCAGACGGTTTGGTTTGCCAGGCTAAGCCCGTACGGATGCCAAAAGATTTGTTTTTGCCCATGTCGTATAAAGATGTAACGCTGTCTCCACACCTGATAGAGGGCGCTGTGCCTAATCAAGCCAAAGTTCGGGTTTCTGTGCTGGCTCCCGATCAGGTCGGCAGCAGCAATGAGATAGGTGCTGCTATAGTGACCTTTCGCCTGAAATTTAAATGTCGCCGGGTAGTGACACTGACCGAGATTCCTGCAGGTGCTGTCATCGGTCCTGAAAACGTCAAGATAGAAAGAATCGTGACGGATTATCCTGAAGCGGCAAATTGGAGTCCGCCATACGGCCTTATCGCCAGGCGTAGGCTGCCGGCAAATACGATTATTCAGCCGAATATGTTAGGCTCCATCAAGCCGGTCCGCCGCGGCGGAGCCATCAAACGCAACGACACAGTTGTAATTAGAGTTGAAATGCCCGGACTTATTGTCACAGCACTGGGAAAAGCTATGCAGCAAGGCTATGCCGGTGAGTGCATAAAAGTCCGGAATATAGATTCGCAGCGGATAATTGTAGCAAAGATCAATGAAGATAGAACCGTACAACCGATTTTTTAGAGTCCCACGTGATACGTGGAGCTGAATATTTAGCCCTGCAATCCCTCGTCCCTGCTCGGGCCTGCTGCGAACATGGCCGAGGGGACAGGTTTATTGCGGGGTTGAAAAGGAAGAACAAATGAATAATAAAATAGTGTTTGTGCTTATCCTGCTTGTCTTCGTACTCTGGCCGATTACGCCGATGGCGGACTTACAGGCCGGCTCCATTTGGGCCAAGAGAGATAAAACCATGAAAGAGCTGTATGCCGACGATATCGCCCGTAACATAGGTGATGTTCTAACTATCTTGATTACAGAAGATAGTAAGGTCGATAACAAGGCAAAAAGAGATTTGAAGAAGGGAACCGATCGCTCAAGCACCTTTAACGGAAACTTGAATATAGACCATATTCTGCCGAGTATGCCTGGTTTTACTATGGAAGCTAAAACTAATAGTGAGCTTACAAGCAAAGCCGACTACAAAGATGAGCGTAGCTTTGTCGATCGGGTCACCGTAGTAGTTATAGATGTCCTGCCGAACCAGAATCTCATCGTTATAGGTACTCGTTACCGTAATATCTCAAATGACATACAAAACATTGAAGTAAGCGGCATAGTAAGGCCCAGCGATATTGCGTTTGATAACACGGTTAAGAGCGAGCAGGTGGCAAACTTTCGTATTGTAACTAAGAATGGTGGAGTTTCGGATTCCTATACCAAGCCGGGCTGGCTTGGGCGTATATTCGATATTTTGTGGCCGTTCTAAAATTAGAATTTAGAATTGAGAATTACAAATTTCTACGTTTTAAATTCTCAATTCTTTATTCTTAAACAAACGAGTTTTGAAGGTGAAGCTTATGAAATCAAAAAATAGAACAAGAGCACAACAGCGCAAAATTGGATTTTGCGTCTTTAGCGTTGTGTCTTGTCTCTTGAGTCTTGCGTCTGTTGGACGGTGTGAGCGAATAAAAGATATCGTTGATATAAAGGGTATTCGCGGTAATCCGCTTGCCGGCGTAGGATTGATCATAGGTTTAGCCGACACCGGCGATAGCACACTGCCGTCGCGGCAGATGCTGACTAACATTTTGAGGGAGGCCGGCATAATTCTTACTCCTTCCGACCTGACCGGCGGTAACATTGCTGTTGTTATGGTTACAGCCGAGCTGGGTCCTTTTGATCGTGAAGGCTCACGCATTGACGTTGATGTCTCTGTTATTGGAGATGCCAAGAGCCTTCAAGGTGGGATGCTTTTGCCGACTCCATTGAAGGGCCTTAATGGTCAGGTTTATGCAATAGCTCAGGGTGGTGTTTCGACCGGCGGCTGGGTGGCATCAGGGGAAAAGGCAAGCATCACCAAGAACCACCAGAACGTTGCGCGAATCCCAAACGGTGCCATAGTGGAAAAGCAAGAATTAGCGACGTATGTCGAATACATTGCCGGCCATAGGTTTATCACGCTTAATCTTAGAAACAGCGATTTTTCCACCGCAGAGCAAATAAGCAAAGCCATTAATCAGCTCTACCCGAATAGTGCACTGGCAATTGATGCCGGCACAATCAAAGTTAACATTCCTAATGAGGTTAGTCAGGCGGGCATAGCCAGCTTTATCGATGATATTACAAAGCCGCAAGTGACGGTTGATGTCCCTGCGGTGGTGGTTATTAATGAGCGCACCGGCACTATTGTAGTGGGTGAAAATGTCGGTATCTCAGCAGTGGCGATTTCACAAGGCAGCTTGGTAGTAAAGGTTAAGGAAACCGCGAATGTTTCCCAGCCGACCGCGCCTTTTTCCGATGCGGGAACTACAGAGGTTATTCCCGAATCTATGGTGGATGTCGAGGAGAGGAATGCGCATTTGATTCCCGTCTCCCGTGCGGTCACTATCTCAGAATTGGCTAAGGCCCTCAACGCTATAGGAGCAACACCAAGAGACCTAATAGCAATATTTAATGCCCTGAAGAAGGCAGGTGCTCTTCAAGCAGAGCTGCTAATAATGTAGGAGAAATTTTAATGGATAGCTCCGGATTGATATTAACCGAGCCGGTTTTACCACCAGCACCGCTCCAGCTTGATGCTCAATATCAAATACTCGATACTCATCGAGCATCGAGCATCGAGAATCGAGAATCAAGAGAGCAAATAGCCAAAGACTTCGAGTCGCTTTTGCTCCATAAGCTATTAGAGGAAATGAAAAACACCATCGGGGATTGGGGCTTTAGTAAAGATGGAGTTTCCAAACAGGTGCAGGGAATATTTTGGCTACAACTGGCTCAAGATATTGCGAGTAAAGGCGGCTTAGGGTTGTGGAAGAATATATATGAGTTTTTAACACATACCGAGCAGTCAAATGAGAAGATAGATTTGCTAAATGAAAATATATGAAAGTGAAAGAAATTACAATACAAGATAAGGTTAACTCCGTTAAAGACCCTCGATTAGAGGACTCAGGTCTCCAAGAAAAAGTCTCTGACGCAGTTAATGAGCTGCTGGCTGTTTTAGACAAGGATATACAGCATATACAGGATAGCTTGTCCTGGTTAAATGAGCTGCGAAAATTGGTCCTCAAGAGAGATGACACGGCTTTGGGCAAGCTGCTTGAAAGTATTCGGGTTGAAGCAGACGTTTACACTGCTAATGAGTCAAAACGCCGTTCCATACGAGAAGATTTGGCCAATGCTCTTGGCTGTAGCGTTGAGCAGATGACTCTGTCGGCGCTGGAAAGAGCGTTGCCAAAAGAAGAAAAAGTTCAAGTAGAAAATAGAAAAACGAGGCTGAGAGAGCTGATTAAGCAGCTCAGGAGGGAACATTTGAGTACGGCATTGCTTTTGTCGGACTGTGCGAGTTTCAACAAACGCCTTTTCAAAGCTCTTTTTGACCTCGACGGCAAAGAAACGGTTTTTTACCGTCCAAGCGGTGCGGCCAAAAGGCAAACTAGCATGAATTTTGTGAATATGCAATTTTGATAAATTATAGCGGCAGAACCTCTAGTAAATTGCGGGGTTCACAATGGTGCCGGAATGGAGTCACCGGATGCAGGATTATTCGATAGCAATGAGCGGCCTTGATGCGGCGCAGAAGGCTTTTGATGTAATCGGCAATAATATTGCCAATGCTGCCACTGACGGCTATCACCGTCAGGAAGTAAATCTCACTCCGGCATATTCAAATCAGGTCGGTTCGATTTTATTAGGCGGCGGCGTTGATATCACCAGTATTGTCAGGTCAATAGACAGCTTTTTAGAGAAGGAAATTGTCTGGCAAAAATCCCTGTTAGAGCAGGTTTCACAAGAGCTTACTACGCTGGAAAACGTCGAAAACATATTCGGTGAGTTTTCCGCCGGCAGCAGTCTGAGCAAAACAATAGATGAGTTTTTCAACTCATTGCAGGATCTTAGCGCTCATCCCTTAGAGATTGTCTGGCAAAACCAGGCTGTAACAGCCGGCCAGAATTTGGCCGACCACTTCAGAACATTAGGAGAATTTCTGACCAGACTGGAAAATCAGATTCAATTAGAAGCTGAAAATACTATTGAGCGAATTAATACGCTGATAAGCCAGATAGCAGAACTAAATGATAACGTAGAAAGAATTGAAATAAACGGAGGCCAAGCCAATAACTTGCGTGATCAAAGAGACCAGCACATAGTGGAGCTGGCCGAGTTAGTCCGTATAGAGACTCGAAGTCGAGAGAACAGCGTAGTTGATGTCAGCATACTTGGTTTACCTGTAGTGTCCAAAACCTCTGCCACACAATTAGAGGTTGGTTTGAAAGAAGACATGTCTCTGGGTATTTCAGCATCAGGTGCACACAGTTACAGCACCAGCGTGCAAGGCGGACGGCTTGGTGCATTATTGTCGTTGAAAAACGAAATTATCTCTGGATTTCACGACGACCTGGACGCATTAGCAAAGGCTATAATACAGTTGGTAAATCAATACCATGTTCAAGGGGTAAGCTCGGAAGGCTCATTTACTGAGCTGACCGGGTGGCAGATGACAAGCGAAAATCTTGCTGACTTCGACCCACCTGTAAACGATGGCAAAATATATATAAGAGTTACCAATACCGATACGGGCGAGGTGACACGCCATGAGATCGATATTAATGCCTCAACCGATTCTCTAAGCACCATAGCCTCGGCTATCTCAGCTATTACCGGCTTAGATGCTTCTGTCAATTCTTCGAGGCTGAACATTCAGGCTCAAACCAACTATAAATTTGATTTTCTGCCAGCCGTTTTATCTGAGCCAACAGCAAGTAATCTGACCGCAACGTCGCCACCAGTTATATCCGTATCAGGGATTTACGAAGGCGCAGAGAATCAGACCTTCACCTTTACAGTGGTAGGTACCGGCTCGGTAGGCAACGGTGATTTACGGCTTGAGGTAAAAAACGGCGATGGCGAGGTTATTACTACATTGAACATTGGTGCCGGCTACGCGGCAGGTGATAAGCTTGATTTTGGAAATGGAATCAAAATATCCGTAAGTACCGGCGATTTGAATGTGGGTGACAGTTTTGAGATTGACGCTTTTGCTAATACTGACACTTCCGGCGTGTTGGCTGCCGTTGGGATCAATACCTTCTTTTCCGGCAGCGGCGCAACGGATATGGCGGTTCGCTCTGGTCTAATAAATGCGCCTTATAAAATAGCAACGGCACTGGGAGCTGGTATGACCGACAACACTAATGCTCTGCGGATGGCAGATTTGAAAAACCAGGCTGTAAGCAGTTTGAACGGTCAGACGCCCGCTGTGTTCTATCATCAATTGATTGCAAATATAGGTCAAGAAATTTCCGTTAAACAAATGCGGCAGGACAATCTCGAGACCATGGTTCAGAACCTTGTCAATAGACGGAATGAGATAAGCGGCGTCGATATTAACGACGAAGCTGCTCGATTATTGATTTTCGAGCAGATGTTTCAAGCAATAAGTAAATATCTAAGCACAGTTCAATCGTCAATTGTTGCTATGATGGAAATAATATGATCGGCCAAGCTTAATTGAAGGGCTTCAAATGAGCGGAACGCTGAGCAACATTTATAATAATGTTAATTTTGCATTGCATTTGCATAGCGAGGCAATGGCTCGCCTGCAAGAACAGGCATCCACCGGCTCTCGAATAAATCGTGCCTCGGATGCTCCATCCACCGCATACAAGGTATTAGGGCTGAATTCTCAGCAGTCGTCACTGACAAATTATATAGACAATCTGTCGGAGGTGATCCAGACTTTAGAGATTACCTCAACTATTATTGGCAACCAAGTCTCGGAATTCTCCGAGGCTCGAACACGCCTAACACAAATTGCCAACAGTATCTATGGAGAACGGAATCAAGAGAGGATTGTAGGTGGAATCAACGATATACTCGAGCAGGTAGTGTCACTGGCTAATACCAAACATGCAGGCCAATACCTGTTTGGAGGAAGCGATTCGACATCGGCGCCGTACGTTGTGGAACGTGTTGACGGAGAAATCGTTAGTGTAACCTATCAGGGAAGCGATGAGAATCGAAATGTAGAGGTGGCACCTGGATTGGAATCTTCAGCCTTTTACATAGGTGATAATATCTTTCGTTGCCGTAATCGTGGTGCTCCGATTTTTCTGGGTGATACCGGTGCCACAGCCGGCACAGGTACATCAAGCGTCACCGGTGATACCTGGCTGATGGTAACTTATGACGACACCAATTACAAGCTCTCAATCGATGATGGAGCAAGCTTAGTAACTGTTCCCATTGGCGGGGACACCAATCAGGCTGTAACTGATTCACGAACAGGAAAGGTGCTATACGTGGACAGTACACAAATAAACAGCGCCGGGGTAGAGATGATAAGCATACCTGGAACATACGATATATTTGATACCCTTATCAGTATTCGAGATATATTGAGAAATGAAAGAGAGCTCTCCGAAGCTCAACTGCAAGAGCTGCTTAATAATTCGCTGAGTTCCTTGGAAGAGATAAACAATCTGCTGGTACGAGCTGAGGTCTCTGTAGGGTCAAAAATTGGATTTCTGGAAAATCTCAAGAGCACGCTTAATGATCAAAAGTATAATACGGAGGACGAAGCCGATCGTTTGCAGGAAGCTGACATAGCTCAGGTAGCTATAGATCTTTCTCGACGTGAGCTTTTATACCAGATGTCGTTATCGGTAGCTGCAAGGCTTATGTCTGTATCGCTGCTGGATTTTGTCAGTTAACTACCGAATAGAAACATTTTAGAGGAAACGTAAGCGTTCACGGGAAAACCGCATTTTTGTCATTGCGAGCGAAGCGAAGCAATCTAAAATCGTACGTTTTTGAGATTGCTTCGGCCTAAAGGCCTCGCAATGACACAAAAACGCCTTATTTTCTGTGTGAACGGTTACGAGGAAACGATGTTATGATACAAGAAGATGGCTTTGAGCAGGAGGATTTTGGCAACAATTATGAAGATTTACAGCAGCTCGGTGATTGTTATACCTCTGTCGGTGACTATAGTAATGCCCGGCACTGCTATGAAAGGGCGGCGTCGTTAGGACCCGATGAGCCGGGCCCATACGTGGGGCTGGGGGTAGTAGCTCTGCAGAACAATCTGCTTGAGGATGCAGAGATAGCTTTTCGGGTTGCCTGTCGGCTGGACTCTAATTGCGCCAAAGCACATACCGGTTTAGCTATGGTCTCTCAACAAAGGCAAGAGTACGGTCAAGCATTCGAACGATATATGAGGAGCCTTGAGCTGGATAGTGACAACATAACCGCACTTTTAGGATTGTTCCAGACGTCCTGCCGGATGGGCTCATTCGCAAAGATTATCTATTATTTACAGATTTACCTGGATATGCACCCGGGTGACACCGCCGTTATGTTCTCTCTGGCGGCACTTTATATGAAAGACAGCCGATTTGAAAAAGCCCAAAAAATGCTGATGGACATTTTAGCTTTAGACCCGGTTAATCGAGATGCAGCTAATCTTCTTGAAGAGATAGAACACAATTTAGCGCATGTCCCGCACCAATTTTGAGAAAGGTCGCAGTGTTTCTCACCATTATATTTTAGATGCATGTCTTTCGAGCCGGCTCAGGACGGATAAAAAAAATTGGCGCGGGAATAAGGAGATAAGACCCGGTGAAAGTCCGCAATGCCGATATAATTCCGGATGAAAAGACCTATCTTTTAGATGAGCTTCAGAGCTTATTAGAAGAGCAAATAAGGCTGACACATCGGGGCAATTTACCCAATAATCATTTTGAGCTCTTGAGCAGAAAGGCTGTCTTAATTGTGGAAAAAATAAAGCAGGCAAAAATTCTCCAAAGGCCTGAATTTGAAAATCGGCGAAAGCATTTGCAGAAATTGTACCAACAGTTGAGCTTGATTATTGCAGCTCAGAAAGCAGATATCACTGAAAGAATAAGCCGAGTCCGTAAGGCGAAGAAAACCATGAGGGCATATCGTAATTATATTTGATTGCAAAAAGAGGTAAATGGTTATTGGTTAAATGGTGATTAGTTAAATAGCATGTTCAATCACCGATCACCATGCTCTGTTGAAAAGGGGCCGGGTCATTTCGACCGAAGCGTCCCCAAGGGACGCGAAGTGGAGAAATCTGTTAAAAAATAGATTTCTCGATTCGCCTTTCGGCTCGCTCGAAATGACAGTTATGGTGTTTTCACCAGAGCATAATTACCAGTTACCAATCATCAATTACTAATCATCAATTACCAATTACCAATTGACTTTAATTTAAGCGACGGCGTTTTTAGACGATAATAGATTTTTAGAGTAATGCCGTTCAAAGACCTGTGAACTATGTATATAAAGCAATAGAAAGGCGAATACATGTCGGATTTGCGGCTTCCTGGTATTTTAACAGGGATTGATACAAATACGCTAATCGCTCAGCTAATGGCTGTCGAACGACGTACACTTAATGTGTACGAGCAGCGCAAAAGTCTTTGGGAGGAGAAAAAAGAAGCTCTGAGCACTTTGGAAACTAACTTACAGTCCTTGAGAAGATCGGTTGCAGCTCTCTCCGAGGCTCAAGAATTACGTGCTTTTACTATCGCGTCTAGTGACAGCGATGTATTAACTGCTGAGGCGTCCAACAGCGCTTTTGAAGGTAATCATACGGTAGTAATTAACCAGTTAGCTACTGCCGCGCGGTGGGTTCACACAAGCGGACTCGAATATACCGAGGATTACGTTGAAGACGGCACCTTTATTTACTCCTACAACAATAAGGAAGCAATAATAACAACTACCGAGACTACAACGTTGCAAGATCTGGTTGGTCTAATCAATAATGATGCGAATAATCCAGGCGTGACTGCAAGTCTCTTATATTATAATGGTACTTATCATCTGGTAATGAACGGCAATGACGCCGGTTCTGATTATCAAATCTCCATTAACTCAAGTAATACGGAACTATTGGAGGCTGATTCGGCTTTTACTATTGATTCCGACAGAGCTACACTTAGCACTAAAATTACAATGCTCGACCAGTTCACCGGCACTCTTGGAGATAGCGATGGCGCAACTATACGAATAAATGGAACCGACCATTATGGCAATACGATAACTCAGGCGGAAGTTAATGTCACAAGCAATACCAAGCTTAGCCATCTTGTTGCAGAAATTGAAGACGCTTTCGATGGGAATGTTAAAGCTACATTGGAGAACGGCGAGATTGTTGTGACTGATAAGGCTCATGGTGCGAGCAGTTTTTCGATAACTTTTGAATACGACCCCGGCTCAGGTTCAACATCGCTGACATTGCCTAATATGGCTGTTTCAACAGCAGGCGGCAGTACAACAGCCGACCTCTCAGGTTTTACACAATCAGATTTTATTCAAACTCAATCAGCTCAGGACTCACAGATTCAGGTTGATAGTTTTCCGGAGATAGCTTCAGCAGTATCCGAGGTGCAAACCATGAGCCGTGACCCTCTTGCGGATAGCGGTTATTACTATCTAACTAATGAAGGGCAGACAACAGGACAAATTCAATATGACGCCTCTCCTTCTGAGATACAAGCCGCACTTGAAGAATTATCAACTGTTAATGCTGGTGATATAACGGTGGCAGGAGGTGATGAAGGTTTAAAGGATGGTGACGTAACATTTACATTTAGCACCGCCTTAGGTGATGTTAGTATGATTATGGTTGATGGGAGCAACCTTGGTCCGGGTACTTCAGCCGTTACAGTCGCGGGAACAACGAAAGGTATCCCCGCTTACATTAACAGAAGCTCTAATACAGTTAACGATGTTATTGGCGGTGTTACATTACATTTGCACGATACAACTGAGACTGGAGAGGAGATAACCCTGACCAGAGATATCGGTTCGGTCAAAACAAAACTGAATTCTGTGGTTAATGCTTATAACGCCGCTGTGGCATATATACAGGAAAGGACGTCATACAATAATGATTCAAAGACGGCCGGTGTGTTAATGGGAGACTACACCGTTTCAAACATCATAAGTCAGCTTCGCACGCCACTTACAGGTCAGACCAGCGGATTTATCGAGGATGTCGATGCCTTTCTAACTCCCGGCCATATCGGTCTCGAGCTTGATAGAGATGGACAGTTGAGCCTGGACACAAATGTTTTTGATGAAGCGATAGCCCAGGACTATATGGATGTTCTTGCTATAATCGGAGCCGACAAGACCGGCAGCAGTGACAGCAATACAATCGAGTTTTACACCGCCAGCAGCGATTACACCACAGCAGGTACTTATGATATTGAGGTAGAGATAAGTAGCGGAGCAATAAGTAGCGCCAAAATCAAACTTTCAACTGAATCCACATACCGTGATGCGACCTATAGCAATAATATTGTCACCGGCAACTCTACCTTCAATGACAATGGCGATCCCGTATACCCAGAGAACGGCCTTCAGTTAAGCGTTGATTTAAGCCATGATGGAACTTTCACAGCGACGGTCAGAGTAAAACAGGGCTTTGCCGGTACAATTGAAGACGCTCTGGACCGAGTGCTTAAGGTAACGACCGGCCCGCTCAAAATCGATCAGAAATATGTTGACCAAACTATAGAGAATTTGAAGGATAAAATTGATCTTGAAAATTATCGGCTGACTCAAAGAGAAGCCAGGTTGGTAAAACGCTTTGCTCGTTTAGAGAAAACTTTAGCTTTGCTGCAGAGCCAGATGCTTTCCTTAGGTTTTAGTGATTGATAATTGTGGATAGTAACTATTTAACCAGTCACCAATTACCATTTAATGTTTCTTTTTCTCTGCCGCAATCGGTAAATCATAGCCAACACCTGTGCTACTGCTATGTATAGAGTTTCTGGAATAGGATTACCTGGCTCAACAGTGGAATATAT
This sequence comes from uncultured Pirellulales bacterium, assembly GCA_964631175.1. Classification (GTDB taxonomy): domain Bacteria; phylum Planctomycetota; class Phycisphaerae; order Sedimentisphaerales; family Anaerobacaceae; genus CAZVWH01. The sequence continues at coordinate 18,582 of CAZVWH010000054.1, forward strand.
TGTTCTTGCCAGCTCCGGCTTTCTAACTATAGCAACTCCGTACGACCGCCCAATTGATATGATTTTTTCCGCCAAATAATCTGCTCCTTTTGCCAACAGAACAGGCGCTTCCATTGCCTTGGACTCGTAACGTAATGCCACAGCTACGTGTGTTGGGTTGACAAGAATCACATCAGCTTTGGGCACTTCCTGCAGGAAACGTTTCGTGGACATCTGGAGTTGGATTCTACGAATCCGAGACTTGACCTCAGGTGAACCTTCTATATCCTTGCGCTCCTGTTTTACTTCCTGACGCGTCATCTTTAGTTCCTGCAAGTATTTCCATTTCTGATAAAAAGCATCGGCGAGACCAATTGCAAGAAGCACAATGCCAATGCGTAAACCTAATCCAAATATTATCTTGGCGATAGCAACGATTATCTGGCCGGTCCCACTCCATCTAAGTGCGGCAAATATGTCAAACCTGCTTCGAATATACAGCCAGGCAACGATGGAAACAAAAAACAGTTTTGCGATAGATACGGCTAAGTGTACCAAAGAGCGAGTGTTTATCAGTTTTTGCAATCCAGTCACCGGATTTATCGCATCGAATTTCAGTTCTATAGCAGACGGTGCGAAATTAAAGCCACCAATAACAACACCGGTTAGAACAGACGCCGCAACAAGTGCCATGAGAATAGGGCTGATAATTAGAATTGAATCAACTATTTTGTCATTGAAAAAGTGAAGGAATGTCCTGCTATCAGCGAAAATGTTAGTTTGTCCAGAGAGGCCAAGTTTGGTTTTCAAGACGAACCATTCCAGCAGACTCGGTGCCAACAGGGCAATCATCAATACCAAAGCCATAAGCGTCGCGACTGATGCCAGTTCTTGGCTTTGTGGTATTCGGCCTTTCTGTTTGGCTTTTTTTAGCCTCCTCGGCGTCGGCTGTTCTGTCTTTTCTGCAGCGGGCTTGTCGGGCATACTCTGTACCTGTCAAGAAGTCAGAAGAC
>CAZVWH010000055.1:0-19541 GCA_964631175.1 uncultured Pirellulales bacterium
GCTTCATAATATCGTAAAGCGGCTGGAAAAGCGGCGGACCAACACGCCACTGCACCAAGGCACTGACCTTGCGAACTATCCAGGAAGCAACCAAGCCAAGGACAACAGTTGCCGGTATAACAAAAATCCAGAATAAAATATTCAAGGGAGTACTCATTTTTTTGCCTTTTCCTTTTCCCTCAAAAACGGCTCCCAGGTACTGCCGCCGGCAACTCGCACTACGATGTCTTCAAAGACCTCCACCAAATCATTTTCTTTGTCGAAGTCAACCTCTCTGTAATCTATGCTGCCATCCTCACATGTAGTAACGCATAAGGGCTTCTCGTCCGGCTTCAATCTGCCTTTGCATCGGTCACAAACACTACTCGGAAAAGGTACCAAATCCGTATATACCGTCCCAAAGGGACAGGCTATCGCACAACTGCCGCAGCCGGTGCACAACATATTTGCCCGTTTAAGAATACCATAATCGTCGAGACCACCGCCTATGGGAATCCTGCTTGCGCTTGCTACTTTCTCCAAAGCCCCCACCGGACAGGCGTTGATGCAGGGCGCTGCTTTGCAACGCCGACAGATTAAAGCAAAACGAATCATCTCCAACAGCGAGTCAAATCCTTTATTGTCCGGATGATGCTTATATGAGCAAAGCACTTTAGATTCACCTTGAGTCTTGCTTTTTGCCAAATCGATTATTAACTTCTTGCCCATAATTTCGTATCTCGTATTGCGTATTGCGTATTGCGTATTGCGTATTGCGTATTGCGTGATGCGTTGGTTTTTTACGCGATACGCACGACGCACGATGCTTTTCAGTCCCAAATCTTTGGGTATTCTTTTATTTGCTCGTAGGTAAAAACCGGTCCGTCTTTGCAAACGTAATATTTTCCTATCATACAATGGCCGCATTTGCCGAATCCGCAGCTCATATTCTTTTCCATCGAAAGATAAATGTCTTTAGCGGCGAATCCGAACTCCAATAATTTCAAGGTAGCAAATTTCATCATAATCGGTGGGCCACAAACCACGGCCACGGCGTTTTTGATGTTCACGTCATCAGGCTCTAAAATTGTGGTTACCACGCCGACGTTACCCTTCCATTGACCGTCTGCATTATCAACTGTCAGTTTTATATCAACGCCGTTAATCTTTTGCCATGGGCCGAAAAGCGCTTTTTTGTAGATAAAATCTTCTGGCGTTCTCGCTCCGTAGCGACAAACCACAGATTTAAAATCTTTTATCCTATCGACCAACGTTAAAAATAGCGACCTAATCGGCGCCAAGCCCACACCACCACCAACAATATACACCTCCTTGCCGAGGAAATCCTCAATCGGATAGCCATTACCATAAGGCCCACGAATACCGACCTTTTGTCCCGCTTTACAATCATGCAGCAAAGCCGTCATCCGCCCGGCTTTCATTATGCTAATTTCCATCTTCTCGGTATCAGCCGGCGACGAGGATGGAGTAAAAGGTGCTTCACCCTCGCCCGGCAAAGTCAGCTCTACAAATTGACCAGTCTGGAACTTGAACGGCTCGGCCGGCACAACAACATAACTTTTTATCGTTGGTGATTCGTCTGTAATGTCAGTGATCTCGCTATTGATTGGTTGGTATAAATTCGGCTTCATTTCGTTACTTTTGTATTTTTGAGCTCTTCGTTTAATTTTTTCAAAACGGCCCTTATATCGACCTCGCCGGCCTCGGCATCGACGCATCTTCCGCAGCCTATGCACATCTGCAGGCCGTATCGATCAAGGAAATATACGAATTTGTGCATAAGACGATGCTTGAGCCTATCGCCGAGCACTTTGCGAGGGTTTGCGCCGCCGGCAACCTGCGCATACGCCATCCTCATACAACTGTCCCACATCTTCATCTTGGCAAAGTAATCTTTCTGTTTGGTGTCATAGAGATAAAAGCAGTGACAAGTCGGACATACACGCGTACAAGCCTGACACTCCACACAGGTTTTGGCCTCTTCGTCATAAACGTCTGAGTCGTAAGTTTTGTTCATTATGTCCCGGATTGGCATATCGAACTTCATATCAGCATTATTACGCTCGAGCTGTTCCAGAGTTTCAGCTCTGATTCTATCTCGCTCGGCTAAAACTTCGTCGCTCGGCTTAGTGAAAAGCTCGGAATGTTTGCCTACAAATTCCCTGCCTTTCCGCGAGCCGATCTCAATTACAAATCCATCAGTGACCCGTGCAACGTTCAAATCGAAACCGTGATCCGGATACGCTTTGCCCTCAATTACATTGCAAAAGCAGCTTTCGCCGGGTTCAAAGCAGTCACTCGATACTATAAACATCTTTTGCCGCCTGGCAATGTAAAAGGCATCTTCGAATTCTGCTTCTGCGAATACCTTGTCTAAAATATCGATAGAACGCAAATCACATTCTTTAAGCCCAAAGACAGCAAATGGCTTTATCTCCTCCGGCTCAACAGGTTCCGGAAAGACAGCAGCAAGATCGCGTAGTGGAAACAAAAACTCCTTTACCGGCATACAAACACGGATGTTGTTAAAATCCATCCCCGTCTCGGCAGCAGGGTCATATCTATTAAATACAAAATGTTGTCCCGTCTTCTTTGGGACATAAAGGTCCATCTCTCCGGCAAAGGAATCCAGAAACGGTTTTAACTCACTTATAAAGACAGTTTCCATTCAATTCTCAATTCTGTTAGCCCGCCGGCATATAATAAGGCAAACGAGCCAGGTCCATCGCAATATCAATAGTTATAACTTTGACCCTCTTAGGAACCGCGATATAGCACGGCGAAAAATTCAAGATGCCTTTTATCCCTGCTTTGACCAGTGCTTCAGCAGTCTGCTGGGCCGCCTCTTCTGGAACAGCTACAATCGCAAGGTTAATGCCTCTTTTTTTTAAAGTTGGAATCCTCGAAATACTCTCGATTGCAATATTATTTATTTTTTTACGGATTTTCTTAGGATTATTATCGAAAGCAGCAGCGATGTCAAATCCATATATTTTAAAACCAGGGTATGCTAAGATCGCTGAGCCCAGATTACCTACTCCAACTAAAGCTACTCTGTGAGTAACATCAAGTTTAAGGATTTTCTTTATTTGCTTCGTGAGTTTCTCAATGTTATAGCCCACTCCAGGCGTGCCAAAATCACCAAAGTAAGAAAAATCCTTCCTAATTTGGGCGGAATTTACACCTAAAAAAACAGCTATGTCCCGACTGGATATATTCTCTTTGCCCTGTTCCCTTGAAAACAGCAATACTCGCAAATAAATCGGCAAACGCCGTACTGTTTCATCTGGAATCTTACGATACTTCATTTTCTATATTCAGAAGTCACAAATTATCTTTCATCTGTCATACGATGATTTTGTACTTGTGTTCACATTCACAAATTGCTTCTTAGTTTAAGCATCGTTAACATACTTGTCAAGAAAATCTGCTAATTTTTCTCGAACGGCTTTTTATCCACCTTATCCCGCTCCGGCAAAGCCTTCTCGGCCCAGCTCCGTCTTGACGAGCGGCTTGACTTTGATAGGCTTATGCTCTGTTGAAAAGGTGTCGGGTCATTTCGACCGAAGCGTCCATTTCTGCTTTCGCCCGCTGCCCCGCCTTGCGTCGTAAGACGCAGGGGCAAGCAGAAAGCACGGGGGCGAAGCGGAGAAATCTGTTTAAAATAGATTTCTCGACTCGACTTTCAGCTCGCTCTCCACAGGACACCTCTCGGTGGAAATGACAACTATGGCGTTTTCAACAGAGCAATAGGCTTACCGTCTCGGCGGAGAGGGCTTGCGTTGAACGTAAAACGTTTTATAGACGCAACCGTTAAACGTATTACGAAACGAGTAGCGCAACCGATAAACAAAATACATAACCTTAACACTTTTTAGGATTTGTTTTATACTTACTTCGAAGATACAAAAAAAAGTCCGCTACGGCTCGCCTGAGCTCGCCGAAATCAAGCGGACTTGCTGAAAATCTGAAACTCAGATTTTCTAATCAGTTGAATCCCCCCATGGCGGCCAGCCACTCGTGCTTGCAAACGGTGTTCCGCCGTAAGCACCGATGTTTACTCTTCCCCCGTGAGGCATCCGCTCACGTCCGGGGTAAACGCCCGGGTCGCCGGCATCGATACAAGGACTTGTGACAGGATCCGCCACCCATGTGTTATCTTCTAGTGAGAATCTACCATACCGAGACTGCAAATGGTAATCCGCCGAAGGCGGATTAGCAGGGTCTGCAAACAATGGGTCCGTACTTATATTGCCGGTGTCACGACCAACAGCACTGCTCTGTTGTACACAGCTATAACGTGCCTGGCATTGGAAGAGGTCTCCGTTTGCATTATTCCAAAGAATGCAGTTTGTTATGTCAGGGTTCGCTCCATCATAGGCGATAATCCCGGATTGGTTGTCAGCTATGGTTAGATTGGTCAGCTTTGGTGAAGCACCGGAGCAAAAGATACCTGCATCACCGCAGCCGGTAATAACGAAATTGCGCAGCACGCTCATCGAGCTCTCAGCACCGTAGAAGGAAAAAGCATAACCGTTCGGGGCCGTCACCACAGCAGCATCATCTGCGCTCTGCAGCGTTACTACTTTGCGGTTGAAGGTTACTTCTTCCGAATACAGACCCGGCCAGACCACAATGGTATCGCCGTCGATAGTCTCGTCCATTGCCCTTTGGATGGTCGCGAATGCGTTGTCCCTGCCGGTGCCGGAGTTAGAATCACTACCGTTAGCGCAGTCAACGTGAAATATAAGAGGGCCGATGCTTTTGCTTGCCTGACGCGAGCCTCCGAAGGCTCCCATGTTGATGCGCCCGCCGTTTGGATAAGGTTCTGAGCCGACCGAATCCTGAGTGTCACCGGCATCGATACAAGGACTATGAGAATCATCTCTGTCCCACATATCATAGCGTAGCTCATAACGGCCGGTTAACGACTGTAGATGATAGTCCAAACCTGCGGAGGCAAACAGAGGAGGCAAGCTTATGTTACCCGGCCCCGGGTAATACTGCCCTGTATTTGAATAGATAACAGGATTACTTGAGGTCGGATTATCAAGCAAAACATCTGTGCCATCGTTGTACCACACAATACTGTTACTGATAGCGATATCGCTGCTAACAGCGTGAATCCCGCCTCCGCAGGTCCGCCATTGGCGGATAAGAGAATCCGACAATACATTGTCGGCAATGGTGCAGCTTGCTATTCGCACATATTCACTGGCGCTGTCTTGCCATGCGTCGGCCAGCGGACCAACAAAAACACCACCACCGGCATCGGCAATATTGTTCGATATAATACAGCGCTCCAATATCAGACGTGAGGAAGAACCTCCGCAGAAGACCCCGCCGCCTCTGGCACCTGCCTGGTCAGCCGTAGGCGGATTAAAGGAAATGTCGCAATTTGATAACCGTACCCTGCTCTGCCAACAATATACACCCGCTCCGTGACCCGTCTGTGATGAGCTTATGTTATTTCTAATCATACAATTGATTATCATAGCGTCTGAGCTTCTTATCAGTCCGATGCCTGCACCATTTCCGCCAGATTCTGTAATCACCTCGTTGGAATCGGCGTAACAGTCCTCAATTGTACAATCGATAATTGTCGGCTCGCCATCCGCTGATCCGATGCCGCCTCCCAGCGCCGCTTTACACTGTTTAATCACACAGTCAACAATAGTCGGACTGCTGAACTCGCAATAGATGCCGCCGCCGACCTCGGAGCCGGTTAAATGAGCCCCTGTGATTGTGAAGCCGCGTAAAACGGAGCTTGGCCTCTCACCCCGGTAGAAGTAAAATCCTCTATGGCCCTGCTCCATACAGTCGATGATCGTACGCTCCGGCCCAGCCTCACTGCGTACGGTGATGGCCTTTCCCCGAAAATCGATGTCCCTGTTGCCGTCACCACTGTAGATGCCCGAAGCAACCTCTATAACGTCGCCGTCGGAAGCAGAATCAATCGCTTCCTGGATATTGGAAAATTCCCCCGGCACATAAATCGTGGCAGGGGACGAATAAAGATTCACATAAAGATTATCAATCAACACCTCAATTCCGTAGAAAATTACGTAACAGGTACCCCTGACCGACTCGAGCTGAATATTGTGGCTACCCTGGCCCAGCTCTCTTGGAGCTGACCACGTGACACCATCGCCTGATAGCGAGTACCACAGATAACCCGATAAAGTCGGAAACACGTCGGCATCATACGTGAAACGCACATCGATTTGTAAATTTCCTCTGACAGCCAAGCTATGCTGGACCGGGCTGACCGGGAAACAATAGCCCAGATAAGCCGGCTGGCCGTGGTAGTCTCCAAGCGCCAGCTCACGCTGCCCGCTGGAGAGGGTATCAAGATAGTACAGATACGGCTCCGGCGGAGAAAAAGCACCCTGAGGCCAGAAAATAGAATGAAGATAGCTGTCTGTCTCGGCCTTATCACCGCTGAAATCGTCTTGGTATTCATAGCTCCAATCAGCCAGGACCGGGCGCGCAGATAAGCAAACCGCCGCGACCACTAAAATAGCGACAGTGGCGTAAGTCCCGCAAGGGACACTGCGTGCCACACTTCGTGAGGTCCAAAACCAATTAGTGCTTTTCATTCTCATTTATGTTGCCTCTGTTGGATCAGATAGAACCGACACCACTTTTTCTATTTAAGCGAATCCTCAACCAACTGCACAAGCCATAACAAACCTGGGCTTTTCTTAGGAACACCCGCTACCGCGGAATGTCTTAAAATCTCTGGATGTACAAATTCATCATTCACTGCCCCTGAGAGGGTATCAAGTGACTGAATATATGAGAACTCCAGATTCCCCAGTCTGTCCTGGCCCCCTCCGACTTTATCGGGAGCGGAAAAGATTATTTCATCAATAACATCCGTTTCCAGATCGATCTTGTAGATAAGTCTTACATCTTTACACAGCAGCTCTACCTGAGCAAATCGGCTGCCCGGTGTATGCTTTGTCTCGAACCTAATGCGTTGCTCAGCCGCGTCTCGACGTACCGTATCGATTGTGTGCAGTCCCATCCAAGGTCTGGCCAGCCCCTTAAAGAAGCTGCCACTCTTAAATATCTCAAGCCGGTCGGGCTCTACACTACGCTGATAGGCTTTATTATACGTGTCAACTATCTCCAGAGAGCCCACTTGTAGTTTCAGCCAGGGTCTGTATCGCTTGCCGGCTAAATAGATAAATGGAATTCTTCCCGTTCCGGAGACTCTGCGGCCGCTTATCTGACCGCTAATTCGAAAGTATGTCCAGCCGCGTTTGTGCATAACATCACGGTTGTCAATTGTCGTCGCTGTAGCCGGCCAATCACCCTGAAAATAGTCCTCGTCCAAGACGTTGAAATGACGGATAGCCCAAGGCTGACGTCCCCCATTTTCTGTCTGACTGCGGGCAGCGACAACCAGCAGGCCTCTGCCTGTGGACTTTATATGTTGCAAAGTGCTTGTGCTGCCTTCAAGGCGACAAATAAAGTCGATCAATTCAGGGTCATCTGTAGGCAGTTTCAGCACGCTAAGGTCGCTGGCAAATAAGCGATAGTTGTTAATATACACCCTGTTATCGTGGTAGTAGTAATTTGCGCGGTCGTTTTGCAGAATCTGCCGGTCGATGCCCGCTTTTGCGGGTCTCTGCCGCGGCGGTTCGGCTTCACTGCCCACCTGGACGTCGGTTTTGCCTTGGCGGACCCGCAGCATCATGGGATTCTCCGGACCTTGCGGAAAATAATACCAATACTCTTCGCCGGCACCTTCCTGGCCAAACTGGCTGACAGCTTGTGATCTGGCCGAGAAGGTACTAGGAGCTTGCCAGCCATCGGTGGGCTGGCGCCAGTGTCCTGACGTCGCAACTATAGTGCCGGCTGTTAATGCGCCGGCCGCAGTCAAAGATACAATGGCTGTTTTCGTAGTTGCCAGCCCGGCAATTCCGGCTAATAAACCCACCTTGGTCGCAGCCGCCGTGACCGACACCTGTGCTGCCGCCGCCTCACTTGGTGCTGTTATCTTTCCGAACAATATGAGAGCAGCTAACAGAGAGCTCTTACCAAAGCCGTTGCGCGAGAGCTCTTTCTGCAGCGACTTTTTCGCACGCATAAAAAGCATACGTGTGCTAAACTCGCTACAACCCATAGATTCGGCAATCTCCGAATATTTCATACCATCGTAACAGCGCATAATCAGAACGGCTTTATGCCGCGTCCGCAGCTTCGACATAGCCGATGAGACGATGTGTTTAAGCTCTTTGCTGACGAGCTTTTCCAGCCCATCCTCTCGTTTTTGTAAGCTGCTTTTTTTAGTCACACTGTTAAACGCCACCCTTCTTTGCGTCCGCTCTGTTCTGTAATGCCGCCTCAACTTGTTAATGGCTATACCATAGAGCCACGGCCAGAACCGGTCGCTTTTTTTAAGCTTACCTATTACCCTGCACATCTCTAACAAGCTCTCCTGTACTATTTCTTGCGCCAGGTCGTCTCGTTGAGTAAGACGATAGACATACGTACGTAAGCGCTCTCTGGCCTGCTGAGCCAATTGATCAAGGCTCTGCCTATCGCCCTGCTGAGCACGCCTGACTAAGTCAATCTGATACAATTGCTGATACATAAACCGCCAATATCTCTACTAAGGCGTACAATAATACTATATTTATGTGCCGCCATAGCTATCATATATAACGCTTTTTCCACTGAAACACACGCCTCGGCGGTCGGCAAACGACAAAACAGAGCCTAAGCGAAAAAACCACGCCTACAAAAGATGCGAAATGAAATTCTCATATCAATTATAACAATTTTTCCATCAACATAAAAGCTTCAAATACCGCATCTTATGAATATGGGCCTGGCCATTCTGTGAATATGAACCGGCATGGGAAAAACAGAAACTATCCGGCAGCTCTTTGTCAGCGTTTTAGACAAAAAACGGAATATACCGGCATATTCTAATGCTCTATCGAAAAGAGTTCAGAACGTCATTTCCACCGAGAGGTGTCCTGTGGAGAGCGAGCCGAGAGGCGAGTCGAGAAATCTGTTTTTGAGCAGATTTCTCCTCTTCGCCCACGTGCTTTCTGCTTGCCCCCGCGTCTTACGACGCAAGGCGGGGCGGCGGGCAAGAAAGCAGGGAGGAAGCAAACAAGCCACCAGCAGAAGAAGGATTAATTTCGCAGGAACATATTGCCCGGCAGCTGCTTTATTAATCCTTTCAGCCTTAAAGATATCAAGCCGGCATTTATATTGCCCGGCGATAAAGCTGTATCCGCGATTATTTGATCAATCTGCAACGGCTCCTTACTCAGGCTGTTGTAAATCGCTTTTTCTTCATCGCTGAGCTTAAGCTGGCTTGCGTCAAATAAAGGCGTCTCAATCCTTTCAGATGCTTTTTGCGCGTCTTGGCTTACGTGGCTTTGCAACTGCTCACCAATATAGCCCAAGGCCTCCATTACATCCTCTATGGATTCTATTAGCTTTGCACCCTGTTTTATCAACCGATGAGCACCTTTACTTAACGGTGAATCAATTTTCCCCGGCACAGCCATTACCTCACGGTTGTTCTCCAGCGCCTCTTTTGCGGTTATCAGCGCTCCGGAATTTAGACCCGCCTCGATAACGATTGTCCCCAGTGACAGTCCCGCTATTATCCGGTTACGAGGCGGAAAATTCTCAGCTAACGGCTCAAACCCCAGCGGCAATTCACTTATGCAGGCGCCGGATTCAGCTATAAGCTCGAAGAGTTTCTTGTTCTCCGGCGGAAAAATATTTGCTAAACCGCAGCCCTGCACAGCTATAGTGCGTCCGGCGGCCGACAGCGCACCATGATGGGCGGCTGTATCTATGCCGCGAGCCATTCCGGAGACAATAGTAAAGCCCGCCGAGCCTAAAAGATGAGCTAACCGCGATGCCTGCTCCTGGCCATATAAGCTGCACCGCCGAGTGCCGACTACGGAAATCGCCAAGTTATCCTGTCGGCTTAAAGTGCCCTTTATATAAAGAACCGGCGGCGGGTCGTATATCTGCTTCAGCATCGGCGGATAACGCTTATCCTCAATGTTGATTATCCAGACGCCGAGCTTCTCGGCCAGCTCCAGCTCATCGGCGACATCAAATTTGTCAAGTGTTGCAGCAATCCGCTCAGCGGTCTTGAAACCTATTCCATTGATTTTAGCAAGCTGGCTGACAGAAGTACCTAATGCCCGATCGGCTGAGCCGAAGTGTTTTATCAACCGAGAAAAGGTAATCGGACCGACACCATCGGCCCTGATTAGTTTGAGCCACTTTTCGATATCGGGTGAATTAGGCTGTGCTGACAATTTAACTTGTGCCTTAGGTATACGATTGCTTGTCATAATTGCTCGCTGTGCCATTTACTCTTAGCCCCCAGCTCTATGCTGGGGGTAATTGGCTTTGATTGGGTTTGTTCTTAAGAGGTACGACCTTCGTAGCCGCCTCGTCGGAGTAGGCACTGCTGTAACGCTCATTTTCATAATCCCGTGTAAAACCTGATTTTACTGTCCTCTCTATCATCTGTCATCTGTATTTTGTTTTCTGACTTCTGTTTTGAAATTGGCTTTGTTTCGCAAAAAAATAGGCCGATTTGTAGAGAACTCTCGACACTTGTCGAATAATGTGGGCGTGGATTTTGCTCTGATTTACCCCGTGAGATAGGCGTAGCCGCCATCTCATGGGGTGAACTTCGATATCCGCTAACTGCGACATGCTATCTGCCATCTCTGATATGCAATACTCTTATATACGCGATACGCCACACGCGTAACGAGGCCATATTATACCCAAAAACGGCTAAAAAACAAGCAAAATTTCGCTGCTTGTCATTGCGAGGCCCAAAGGGCCGTGGCAATCTAATTTTTGAGACAATGCTCTTGCCTTAGTCTTGCTATGTATTCTTAAGACTACATAGCTTGGCAGCACAATATGGAGTTGAAAGGATTATTAGAATCCGTATTTAAATCCGTGAATCGCTTGATTTTCAAGACAGTTGCCATGTCACTCATACGTAAAGCGCGTACGCGCTTTACGTATGAGCTTATTTTATTTTTGCTTGTTTAGGTCAAATATAAAGTGTATTTGTTTTGGCAGGCTGGGTGTTCCTCGACAGTCAATCATCAAAGTCTGGATCGCCGACCGGCTCGAAGCCGCATCGTGAAAATGCAAAGTAGCTTCACGCAGTGAATTGGTGGAGATTCATTGCGAGGCCTGAAAGTTTACCCCTTCAACCGTGTTCAGGGCAGGCTCTGAGCGAAGCCGAATGGGTGGCAATCTATGGTTTCGTTAATTTTTTCTTTGCTGAATCCAATCGGTTAATGCTCGGCCTTTAAGTTTCTGCGTTGTATTGCCATCCCGCACATATACTTCGTTATCCAGATGAAAAATCTCTTTGCTTTTCTGGACATCTACACGGCAAATCGTTCCCTCGCTGAATTTCTCAAATGATATTTTGATTTTGCCAATCGGCTGTGGTTTAAAGCGATCTTTCAGGCAATTTCGTATTTTCTGTTCGAGCCTGTCTGTATTACTAGACTTCATAAGACTCAAATCACGCTCAATACCTCTTATCTTGCCCAAATCATCAACGCCTATTAATAACGTTCCTCCGGACTTGGAGTTCAAAAAGGCAGCTATCGTCTTTAATGAAGAAAGTAAAACATCTTTGTTTTTTTCCTTTTGTTGCGTGTCATACTCAAGTGTTTCTTTAAATTCAATGTAGGTACCCTCGCCTTGTTCGATAAGTTTCAATATAGGGACGTGGTTGCCGCTGGCCGCTGTCGGCTTTAGACCTACTGTCTTTTCGGCTGTCAAATCAATCGTTGTTTCGCCCTTTTTAGCGATCGCTATGGTTTCTACTATCTCATCAATAGAATGTCCAGCAAAATGAGCTAAACATTTATCCGAAGGCAAAGGTCCAGAATAGCCACGTTTTAATAATTCTGATTCTAAAAGTCCCTTTGTTTCAGCTCGATAGTGACCTTCCGAAAGAAGCTCTACAATATCGGCAATTGAACATTTCTCAAAGTCCTTTGGAGAATAACCATATTTGAGCAATAGCCGCCGTAGCTCGGCGTAAGCTGCTGGGATAGCGCGTCGTCCAGGCCATTGTACGAATTTTCGCCAAAATGGAACAACTAAGACAATTTGCGCAGCCAAACCCAGGGTCAATTCGTCTTCTGGCGAATCGTCCCGAAAAGGATAAACACGGCAAATTAGTGGCTTTTCATAGTCGCACTGGCGCAAAGGGACTCGAACTTTGCTTCCTAAACAAACGCCTTTGCAATCAGGTTGATTTACTGCCTCTGTAGACTCCTTCACCGTATAAACTTCATAAACTTTAAAATTTCTTTCTGCCTGTTTGTTTTCAGATTTGTTTGTTGATTTGCCTTCGGATTTGCTACACGCTTTGTTTTTTGATTTCTGTTTTGCCATCTTGCACCTGACTCTCTATCGGTCGGTTTGGCAAGGCTGACGAAAGTCAGGTGCGACAAAATCAGCTCTACCCGAACCGCTTGGCCTGCTGCAAACCGGTCGTCCTGATTTTCACAACTGTAATCCTATGTGATTTTGACTCAATTGGCAAGGTTTGACTGCATATCTCTTGGGTATGTGTGTCAATATTCTTGGGGGAATCTGCTTTGAAAGCAGACCTCTCCACTCGTCCATACGGCCTCGGTCGAGGTGACAAAAGAAACCCGCTTCGCATTAGAAACAAATGAGAAAAACAGATACCCGCCCGCCATACCATCCCTTCTTCGCTAAAGCTACGAAGGGCAAGCCTTCGCAGAAGCCTTTTCCTTCGTTGGATACTCTGGGCAGGCGGGCTTAGTTTTTATTCTTGACGGCTTAACGGTTCTACGCTAAAAAAATAATTTGTGGATAATTGACCGTTGCCGTTCCGGCAACGGCTAAACGCTGATACAAAATATAGAAGGATTAATTAATCAAATATACGTCAATACAAGGGAGCTGGATATGGAAGAAATAAACGAAAATCCGGAAATGAAAGACAAACCTGGCGATGAAACTAATGCCGAGCAAAGCATTTCGGCCGAACAGCCCGTAACTGGTCAACAGGATAATACAAGCAAAGAAACCAATAAAGATGCCCGCACCTGGTCGATGGTCTGCCACCTTTTAGGACTTGCCGGTATTACGTTTCCTATAGTCGGCAACATCGTAGCACCGTTGATTGTCTGGCAGATCAAAAAAGATGATTTCCCCTTCGTGGATGAGCAGGGCAAAGAGGCTGTGAACTTCCAGATATCGATGTCAATATACGGACTAATTTCCTTCGCTCTATGTTTCATCTGTATCGGTGCATTTCTGCTGCCGGCTGTTTTTATTGTTGACCTTATCTTTTTGTTGATTGCGGCGGTTAAAGCCAACGACGGCTTTCACTACCGCTATCCGTTAACTATCCGATTCATTAAGTAAAATGTGCAAGCAGGGCCGGAAGATACGAGCCTTCTCTGATAAATAAAATTATAAAACAGCACTTTCTCAGGGAAACAAGCCATGGACATATTCCGCATTGAAGGACCGGTGCGGCTTTGTGGCAGTGTCACTATAAACGGCTCAAAAAACGCTTCTCTGCCGATAATGGCCGCCTCGATTTTAGCCGGCGGCAAATCCACTCTCTCAGCAGTGCCCAATCTTTCTGATATCTCGGTCTTCAGCCAGCTGCTCGAACAATTGGGCTGCTGCGTAACAAGAAGCGACAATGGACAGCTCTGCATAGATTCGACCGTAATCGACAATCCGGTCGGCGATTACGAAATCGTCCGCAAGATGCGAGCCAGCATCTGCATACTCGGCCCACTGCTTGCCCGCTACGGCAAAGCAAAGGTCTCTATGCCTGGCGGCTGCGCAATCGGCGACAGACCCGTCAATCTTCACATAAGAGGTCTGCAGGAGCTTGGAGCTCAAATTCATCTTAAGAATGGATACATAATCGCCGAGGCACCAAACGGCCTGAGAGGCAAGGAAATCTTTCTCGGCGGGCCTTTCGGCTCAACCGTCCTGGGGACCGCAAACGTTCTGATGGCGGCAGCGCTGGCCAAAGGACGCACCATCATCGAATCGGCTGCCTGCGAGCCGGAAATAGCAGACCTGGCAAAATACCTAAACAAAATGGGCGCAAAAATCAGCGGTATCGGCTCTCCCCGGCTGGTCATTGAAGGCGTCGGACATTTACAGCCAGTTGACTACGAGGTGATTCCGGACCGTATCGAGGCAGGGACATTTATGGTCGCCGCTGCTATAACTGCGGGTGAGATAACAATTACAAACTGCCGACTCGAAGATATGATGGCTGTCGTTGACAGGTTAAGACATATCGGCGTAACTATTGACCCCCTGCTTTCTCGCCCGCCGCCCCGCCTTGCGTCGGGAGACGCGGGGGCAGGCGAAAGCAAGAATGGGGTGGTTGTTACGTGCAGCGACGGCGTCAAACCTGCCGATATTACAACTCAGCCGTATCCGGGCTTTCCTACAGACTTGCAGGCTCAGTTTATGGCCCTTCTATCACTTGCCGAGGGTAACAGTGTCATAATCGAAAAGGTCTTCCCGGACAGATTTATGCACGTTGCGGAGCTTAACCGCATGGCTGCCAATTTACGCAAAGAAGGACCTGCTGTTA
Source organism: uncultured Pirellulales bacterium (assembly GCA_964631175.1). Lineage (GTDB taxonomy): Bacteria > Planctomycetota > Phycisphaerae > Sedimentisphaerales > Anaerobacaceae > CAZVWH01. Next base: position 14,645 of record CAZVWH010000055.1, read on the forward strand.
TCGTAGCCGGCGTAAAAAAACTAATGGCGGCTTCCGTGATGGCCTCGGATCTGCGGGCATCGGCAGCATTAGTATTGGCAGGATTAGCCGCTGAGGGAATAACAATAGTTAACAGGGTTTATCACATCGACAGAGGATATGAAAAAATCGAAAAAAGACTGAATCCCCTCGGCGCAAAAATAAAACGCAAACAGATAAAAGGCGTTTAACATATTTGCAGGAACAAATGGGGGTAGCTACAGATATACAAAATCTAAAAGGAAGGATTTTCCATAATGAAAAGTGTCAACCTTTCTTGCAGGTTAACGGCGTTTTTTCTTTGCTTTTGTGTATTTGTCCAGACGACAACCGCAGATGAAGTTATCTTTAGCAACGGCGACCGGCTAACCGGTAAGATAATTCGGCTTGTCGATGAAAAGTTGGTGTTCCTATCCGACGTGGCAGGTGAAGTAACCGTGGATATGTCACAGGTGCGGAATATCAGCAGTGACGAGCCTATCGAAATCCATCTAAAGGACGAAGCTATCATCAACCAAAAATTGCTTAAGGCTGATCCGAATCGTTTCTCCATAGAGGGAACCGACATATCGCCGGCTCAGGAATTTAACATAACAGATTTATCTTCAATCAATCCGCCGGCCAAGCCGAAAGCGAGATGGACGGGCAATATTTCCATGGGCCTTACATCTACGCATGGAAATACAAAAACAGACCAGCGAAACGCAAGCGTTAATCTCAACAGACGCACCGAGCAGGACCGAATATTTATCAATTCCGATTATGCCCGTGGTCAGCAGGAAGACCCCGATACCGGCAAAGAAAAAAAGACCGAAGACTGGTGGCGAACCAAAGCAAAATATGATTACTTTTTTACGAAGAAGCTTTACGGATACCTCGACAGCCGATATGAAACAGACAGTATTGCCGAGCTTGACAGACGAGTAGTTATCGGTAGTGGCGCCGGCTATCAATGGATAGAGTCTGAAGATATGAATTTCTCGACCGAAGCAGGCTTAGCCTCACTCTATGAGAAATTCGATAATACCAATGACACCAGCAGCGAGCTTTCAATGCAGCTCGGTTACAACTTCGATAAGAAAATAAATAAAACTATTAAGTTTGTACACGATTTAACGTACTATCCGAGCCTTGGTGAGCTCTCGGATTACTATTTGTCAACAACAGCGGAGTTCCGAGCGTACTTTACCGAACAGTTCTTTGCGAATTTCAAAGCGATTTTAGATTACGATGCGTCACCTGCTCCCAGCTCCGGTGAAACCGACGTTAAATACATCTTTGGTCTGGGCATGAGCTTTTAACAACAACAAAAAACAATAAGCACTTATCTTGAAAGGTTATGTTATGAAAAAGAAATCGAAAGCTATATACGTTATTGTCTTATTGGTGCTGATTATAGCCGTCATACTCGTGGTAGGAGCAGGCTTATTTATCGACGGTGCCTTAAGAATCGCTATCGAGTCAGCAGGCTCCAAAGCGCTCAATGTGAAAGTCAACGTGAAGAGTGCGGACCTTTCGATAATGGCAGGTAAAGCTTCTCTTAAAAATCTTACTATCGACAATCCGCCCGGCTACCAGCAACAAAAGCTTCTTGAGCTTAAAGACGCCGCAGTTGCGGTGCATCCAAAGTCACTGTTAAGCAACACGGTCAGAATAAAACAGATCAAGCTCGATGGTGCAAATCTCGCTATTGAGCAAAAAGGCCTGTCTAATAACCTTCAGGACCTAATAAAGGCGATGCCTAAACAAGACAAACCATCCGGCAAAAAACTGTATATCGACACCCTTGAAATCACCAACATCACAGCTAATGTTAAATTAATACCCCTGCCTGGTAAAACAGATACCATAACGCTTAAACTGCCCATTATAAAAATGACCGACCTCGGCAGCGATAACAAGCTGGATTTGGCAAAGCTGACGGAACAAATAATTCTGGCTATAGCCCGCGGGATAGCGGAACAGGGTGTCGGTGTTCTGCCTAAGGAAATGATTGATACGATGTCTTCGACTCTTGGTAAGGTCATAGATTTGAGCAAAGATATCTTTGGAGACAGTCAAGATGTTGGCGAAAAGGTCTTGAAAGATGCAGAAGACGTTGGTAAAGAAGTTACGGAAGGGCTGAAGGGCCTGCTAAAAACTAAAAAGCAAGAGTAATACTTTTCCTAAAAGATTATACGCCTGGTATCAGGTTACAACCTTAGCTGTGTTATAAATAATATGGTAAATGTCATTGCGAGGCCTGAAAGGCCGTGGCAATCCCAATCGTTTGAATAGACGAGATTGCTTCGCTTCGCTCGCAATGACAGTCATTTAATCCGTTAAGTCCCACCTAATAAATCCTGAAAGAATAGGCCAGGGTGGATTCGAACCAACGCAGGCTCACGCCAACGGGTTTACAGCCCGTCCCCTTTAACCACTCCAGCACCTCTCGGAGGCAATCGGTCAGTTTGGTGGGCGCGTCGACATAATACAAGTGTGTAAAAAAACGGCTGGCGATATGTCACCGGCTACGGTGTTTGAAAAAAACCATGCGACTCAATATGTTTGCTTAGTTGAGCCAGTTTTCGCAGAAGACAGCAAGGTCGTCTTCGTCGATAACGCCATCGCTGGAAATCGATATATCGCAGGCAGCTTTCCAGTCGGTGTCGCCGGGCCGGCCGGCCCAGGCGGCAGAGAGAAGGGCAAAATCTTTAAAGTTTACAACCCCGTCTCTATTGAAATCACCGATAAGACCCAGCTTGGTTACTAGTTCGATACCTGTTCCACTAATTGGGTCGAGGTTTCGGCTGTATTGTTTGTCGGTTGCGTTGTTCCAGTGCTCGTGAACACCTAAGCTCTCAGTCAGTCCTCCATCGTTGTTGGGGTCATATTTTACGCCGGACGGAGGGTTGGGAATTAGTGCCGCCTCGTGCAGATAGTCGTCTGCTCCGGACTTCTGCGGGTAGCCATTAATGCTGTAGGGACTGGCATCCCATTCATTGTCCATAAAATCGAAGGCCACAGAGTCGGCTGCTACCCTATCCTGTGAGAGGAAGATACTGCTCGGCCAGTCTCCGTTGAACGGCTCCATATCCCATTTGATTGGTTGGGAATCCCAGCTTCGACCGGCGTAGAGGCTGTCAATTAATGTCAAGAGAGTTTTACCGCCCAGTTTTGGGTGTCCTATCAGGTCAACAATCGCCCTATACCTGCCCATCCCCGGCGATTCGGTCACCCTTGAGTGGTGCATATTATAATAGCCGATGTCGGCTGGATTCCTAATCAAAGAGCCGTAGTGATTTTTGCCACCGACGGTTATTGCGGAGTCGTTGTGGCTTTTAAGGATAGGAAAGTTTATGAAGTAATCTGCCTGTGCAAAGTGCGTTGGGATATAGTCTTTCCTCCAGACCCTTGTCCAGTGTTCGTCGCAAGGGTCGCTCCAATGAAAGGGCGTATTGTAGTCGTAGGTGACAATTGTTCTGCCTGAGCCGGAATAGCCGTCTCTTGTCAAATAGACGACGCCCGGACAATTCGGCTCGACCATATTGTACCAGTAATTGGGCATAATTCTGGTCGGGTCGCCTATGCTTATGTCGCCTGAATTGGCGCCTACAACATCCGTCAGTTGCCTGAGAAGGGCTATCGCAAGTTGAGGTGAATTGTCTATGCCGTCGATATGCACGGTTTTCTCCATAGTAGATGCGCTGGCAGAATGCATCAATGTATGGTTGACCTTTATAGCGATTTTTTCGCCCGGCGTGTAGCTGATGTAGCCTTTTCCCATTTGCCGGTTAAAGTTTCTAAATATGGCGTCCCAAGCGGCGGCATCGCTGCTTTTGCCGGTTAATGCCTGAATTGCTTTTGAGAGCATTTCATCCACAACCGTTTGGTCAGTGCAGGTGTTGGAATACCAGCGTTCTGCCGAGCCTCGACCATGCCAGTTTGTTGAATTGGGGTCGTGAATCCAGGCGACTCGGCCCGGATGGATGCCTTTGCCATTGCCTATTGGGCTGTTGGCAACGATTGGCCCGTGGCTGTAGGCTATTTTCCCATCGGTGCTATTTATAGCCGACCAGATAAAACCGATACTGACGACGATGCAGGTTATAGCCAGGACATAGTGTGCTCGCGCAAGCGCACGTTTTGCCTTTCGGTAGGCGATGGCTGAGCCAATTATTCCCATCAGCCAGACAATAAAACCCGATGCCAGTGGAAACGCCACCCGCTGGCAGGGATATGTTGCACGTGAAGGCTTGGGAATTACGCGCACGAGGAACCAGATAAGAGCGGCAAAACCCATAAAGGGAAACAACAACAAAAGCCACCTGTGTTTGCGAGTTGACGGATTGATTCTGTCTGTTTTGGGACAAAGCTTGATTTGGTGTTTGCTTTTTAGAAACGACATAACCATCCTTCCTTTTTTATTTGGGCCTTGTTGTGACGGCCTCACCCATCCTCCACAATACACCAAAAAGACCCCAGGGCGACAAACAAGTATATCACAGTTGAGCAGACGAGTCAAATGCTTTTCGAGTTGTTAATTTCTACTGTTCAGCCGGAGATAGTAATACCAACATATAAATATATATCTGCATATATTAGCAGTTTATGTTAGCAGAAACTGCTAATACCAATTGTGATTAATCCTCTCGTCTCATATATTTGAGCCAGCTTGTGGATTCAATATTTATTGGCTCAGCAGAGCTGTGAACCACATAAGATAACCCAGTAAAAACGCTGTAATTAAGTACACTTGGTATAACTTGGCAGATAGACGCCACATCTAAGACGAGCAACGCAGCATTGGAAATGTTTGAATTTGATTAGGGCGTGAAATTTCGATAATGGGCCGGGTTGGATTCGAACCAACGTAGGCTTACGCCAACGGGTTTACAGC
>CAZVWH010000056.1:0-19494 GCA_964631175.1 uncultured Pirellulales bacterium
CGGGGCTAAATTTTTGTTATCTTTATGTTCTTCTTCGATTTCGCCCAGAGCCTGCCCCTTCGACAGGCTCAGGGCAAGCTCTGAACATAGTTGAAGGGATTGCATCTGTTGCTAATTTTCCACAATACGAAATAAGCAATACTCGTTTCTTGTCTGTCCTCTGTCCTTCCGTCTTCGCAGATGCTACGACGGACAGGCTGTCTTCTGTCTTCTTTACCGGTCGCTTACGCTCCCAAATAACCGCTCCCTTACGGTTGCGGCTCTGTTAATCGTTTATAATTTCGATACCTTCTGAGTGAAGTTTTTGAAGGTCGAGTAATTGGTTTCTGCCTGTAGTGAAATCTGAGGTTAAATATTAACCAAATGCGTATGATGTGCTTTCAGGAATAAACTCAACTTGAACCCTTTGGTGTAAAGCAGCGCCGATTTTCCTTAACATAGCGAGGCTGTACCCATTGTAATCAGCATCTTCTAAACGACTAATAACAGATTGAGTTGTTCCAACAAGCTTAGCTAATTGCTTTTGGTTTAAACCTGCCTGCGTCCTAAGTTCGTAAATTTGTTCTGCTATATTTAAATTCTCTCGTTCTCTTTCGAGAGATTTAATCCTTTTCTTATTACCTTTGATATACCGTTTTTGCAAAATCTTTACTGCGTTACTGGTTGTTTTTTTCTTCTTTGCCATAGTTATAGCTCTCCTAAGTAAGTGTGAGCCTTTGGATCTTTCTCATAATTCCCCTTTAAAATCCATTCATTTATCTGAAACTCTCTGCGACCGCTGTGTTCTCTGCGATTATATATCCAGTGTAAATCTGTGTCTAAAAAGACACGAATCCTGCCATATCCTTCGACCCTTCGACTACACTCAGGGCAGGCTTTTTTTGCTCAGGACAGGAATGGCAGGGCTAAACAATATAAATTTCTGTGCTTTCTGTGTCTCTCTGTGGCCGATAAAAAACAGTGTGAATCCGTGTCTCAGATCCCTTGGCTGCGCTCGGGACGACATCTGTGGTTAATTTTCCACAATACGAAATAAGCGATACTCGTTTCTCGTACGTCGTCTGTCCTTCCGTCTTCGCAAACACTACGCCGGACAGGCTGTCCTCTGTTTTCTGTCTTCTTTACCGGTCGCTTACGCTCCCAAATAACCGCTCCCGCCGGTAGGCGTCCTGCGGACTTACGGTTGCGGCTCTGTTAATCGTTTATAATTTCGACATCTTCTGGGTGGAGTCTTTGGAGGTCGGGTAATTGGTTTCTGCCAAGTTTGGCGTCAATAAGAACGAAGCCGTCTAAATATTGTTCACTCAAAATCTGTCCATGTGCACGCAGGAAACTTTGCACCTTGCCGTTCGATTGAGGACTGCTGACATGCACAAAAAGCTCACCGCCTTTATACTTTTCTGTCACGGCCTCGCTTAGCTTATTCAGGTCAAAACCTGTCTTTGCTGATATGGAGATTGCATCGGCAAACAAGGTTTGCAGCATCTCGAGCTGGGACAGCGCCTGGAGGCAGTCGATTTTATTGAGCACCTTTAGATTTGGCTTTTGGCCACAGCCAATCTCTTGCAGAACAACGTTTACAGACTCTATCTGCTTTAAGGCGTCCGGATTCGAGACATCAATTACATGCAGAAGCAAGTCGGCGTTAACTGCTTCTTCAAGTGTGGCCTTAAATGAAGCGACCAATTGATGCGGTAGAGACTTTATGAAGCCTACGGTGTCACTAATGAGCACTTCAGCTCCTTTGGCCGGCGACCATTTTCGCGTTCGCGTATCGAGTGTGGCAAAGAGTCTGTCCTCAACAAAGACGCCGGCATCGGTAAGTGCATTTAAGAGGGTGCTCTTGCCGGCATTGGTATAGCCGACTAAGCATATTTTAAATAGTCCTTTTCGGCCGTTAATCTCACGGACTCTGCGCTTATCAATATTTGCAAGCTCGCGTTTGAGCTCGGTGATGCGCTTACTAACCAGCCGACGGTCGATTTCCAATTGCTGTTCGCCTGGGCCTCTGGTGCCGATGCCGCCGACAACACCGGCAGCAGTTGCTCCGCCTGCGCCAGCTAAGGCGTCCAGGTGCGACCACATCCTGGTTAGTCGCGGATATGTATATTCCAACTGGGCTAACTCTACCTGTAGTTTGGCTTGTCTGGTCTTTGCTCTGGTTGCGAATATATCTAAAATCAGCTCGCTGCGGTCCAGGACTTTAGCTTTGATAATCTCCTCTAGCTCACGAATCTGGGCCGGTGAAAGATCGTTATCAAATATCACCACGTCCGCTTTGAATCTTTTGACACGCTGGGCAAGCTGAAGAGCTTTGCCTTTGCCTATGTAGGTGGCAGGATTTATGTTGCGGATTTTCTGTTGAAACCTGTCTACTATAACTGCGCCGGCGCTTTGGGCTAAGGCGGTAAGCTCAGCTAAATCATCCCCATCAGTGCGTGTTTGCGGGACAGCCGCTACTAAAACGGCCCGCTCTTTTCTGACTCTTAGAGTCTGACGCAATTTCTCCAACTAAAATACACCTCCAAAATCCCTCGACCTCCCGTAAGGGATGGCTTAGTCCACGGCTTAGGTCTGTCCCGAGCAGAGCCGAGGGGGCGAGCTGCTAATGTATTCTAACATATTCGGCCTTATCATTCAATAGACACGAAAGTTAATTACAGAACCCAATAGCAAGACCACAGAGTCCTTTATTCAAGCGGGAAAGGCAAAAATATAAAATCTTTCTGTTCTGCTGTCAGAATAAAAAGTGTCCGCTGCTACTCTGCGAAGTACGCTACGAAGCATGAGACGCATAGCGAAGAGCCTACTCCGCCGTAGTAGCTACGCTACGTAGCACGAGCGCTTTTAGTCATCAGAAGGTAAAGTTGCGGAATAATTGGGTGCTTCTTTTGTTATCTGTATGTCGTGCGGATGCGATTCACTCACCGACGCCGAGCTTATGCGAACGAACCTTCCATTTTTCATCAGCTCTTCAATATTTCGCGCTCCACTATAGCCCATGCCTGCCCGCAATCCTCCTACAAGCTGATAGACAAAGTCGCTCAGCGTCCCTCGGTACGGCACCCGTCCTTCGACACCTTCAGGCACAAGTTTGCTTGCCTCGGTCGTACTTTTTTGGCTGTATCGTTCCGCTGAACCCTTGACCATCGCTCCCAGAGACCCCATGCCTCGGTATTCCTTGAATTGTCTGCCTTTGTATATAACCAACTGCCCTGGACTTTCTTTAAGGCCAGCAAACAATGAGCCTATCATCACACTCGAAGCTCCTGCCGCGATCGCCTTGCTTATGTCGCCGGACTGTCTTATTCCGCCGTCGGCAATAACCGGAATACGATGCTTTTGCGCCACTTGGGCACAGTTGATTATTGCAGATATTTGTGGCACTCCCACGCCGGAAATTACTCTGGTAGTGCAAATTGCACCGGGGCCGATGCCGACCTTGACGGCATTCGCACCAGCTTCGATCAAATCCGCCGCTGCTTCTGAAGTGGCAACATTACCGGCAATCACGTCTATATCATATTCTGCTTTAATTTTCTTCACGGTATCAATAACATTCTGTGAATGGCCGTGAGCCGTATCGACCACAATTATGTCAGCATCGGCTTCTATTAAGGCCTTGATCCGCTCATAATCATGAACACTCACCGCTGCGCCAACAAGGAGCCTGCCTCGCGGGTCTCTGGCTGCTCGCGGATACTGCTGCACGCGGTCAATATCCCTCATAGTAATTAGTCCCTCCAGTTCACCTTGTTGATTGACCAAAAGCAGTTTTTCAACTTTGTGCTCCTGCAGGATTTCCTTGGCCTGCTCAAGTGTTGTGCCGGCTGGACCTGTGACAAGATTATTTTTTGTCATTACGGAACTTATTTCGACGTTATAGTCTTTGAGAAACTTCAAATCTCTGCGTGTCAAAATGCCCACCAGTTTTTTGCCGCTGACGATGGGAATGCCGGAGACATTCTGCTCATTCATTAACTCCTGCGCCCTTCTGACAGGCTGGCTCGGCGATAATGTTACCGGATCGAGAATCACACCATGCTCGGAACGTTTGACTTTTGCCACCTCTCGTTTTTGTGCTTCTATCGATATATTTTTGTGAATTATGCCGATTCCGCCTTCCTGTGCCAGCGCGATGGCTAAAGCCGACTCCGTAACCGTATCCATAGCAGCCGAGACAATAGGGATATTTATCGTAATATTGTTGGTCAATCGCGTGCTGGTGTCGGCTTGGCTGGGCACAAAATCGCTCTTTGCAGGCAGGAGCAGCACATCGTCAAACGTTATAGCTTCAGCTACAATTTTGCTTTTATCCATATTTGGCTCCAATAGTTATCTCTTAATCCAATGTGCTTTGTAGAATAGAGTAGAGGTTGTCATTTCGAGCGAGCCGCAGGCGAGTCGAGAAATCTTTTTAAGCAGATTTCTCCGCTTCGTCCGCCATAGACGGACTCCAGTCGAAATGACATGAGGTCTTTTCTACAGAGCAAACCAATGCTAAAACTATAATATCGCTGTAAACCATCGTCAAACCTATTTTCTCACCGGCACTCGCCGCGATGCGTCGCAGCGGGTTTGAGGGAGTGCATGTCAAGTTTGTCCGCCGGACAAGCTGTCCTCCATCGTCTGTCATCCGTCCCGCCACACTGACGGCGGGCAAGCTTCCGTTTTCCGATTCGAAAAACCTTTCCTGAGCGAAGCCTGCGGTGAGCGCAGTCGAATCGTCGAAGGATTGGCTTTGTTTTTCCGTGGCCCGAAAACGGAAAATTTCTCATATTCTTTTTATATCAAAGAGCTTATGTTAATCTGAACCTTACAGAAATTGACTTTGTTTTGCATAAAATAGAGCCGACTCGCCGTGCTGCCCGCTGTGTCTGCGACTCGTCGCGACATGCGCCCGTCGCAGCAGGTTTGTAGAGACCCCTCGACAATTGTAGAACGTAGGGTGCGAAACCTCGCACTATTTCCATATCCCGATATAATCGGTGCGATTTTATCACACCCTACCTGACTGGTCACCACCATAAGGAACCCTGATTTCCTGTTATCCTGATTTACCCCGTGAGATAGGCGCAGCCGTTATCTCACGGGGTAAACTCTTAATGGGTTGTGTTTTTTAATCCGTCTAAGGAAAGCCGGATCTCCGATATCCGCTACTTATGATATGCTATACTCTTATGTACGCGATACAATATACGCTATACGCATTACGAAACCATATTATACCTAAAAACGGCTTAATTTTCAAGCAAAATCTTCTCTCGCCTGCCCTGAGCCCATTCGATTACACTCAGGGTAAACTCTGTCGAAGGGATACTTGATTTTCAAGACAGTCGCTGCGCCGCTCGTACGTAAAGCGCGTACCTGTGGCAGTCCTATGGACTCTCCCGCAAGGGACGCCTTACGGTGCTTACGGAGAGCTACGCGCTTTACGTACGTGACTGTTCTACGATTGATAGTAAAGGTGAAACAAAAGTTGAACGGGCAAGGAGGAAATTATATCGATCAAAAATACTCCTCTGGACGGTAAGATTATTGCACTACCTGTTAATACCACCTAGTGGACATAAATGGGTTGTAGATTTTTTTGGTAGGGTGGGCACTGCCCACCAACTTCTAAATGATATGCGGAGAACACCCTGCATTCTATGACCTTGAAGCTGTCGCACGCTGGTAAAATAATCGGTATGGTGTTCACGAATTTCCAACATGAGTTGAAATTGCTATGTAGTCTTAAGACTACATAGCTTGGCAGCTCCAATAAGTTCTAAAGAATAATTGAAAGAATTATTTGAAACCGAGAATCGTCCGCTGGGGGATGGCTTACGCCACTTGATTCTCAAGACAGTTGCTATGTCACTCATACGTAAAGCGCGTACGCGCTTTACGTATGAGCTTTTTTTTGTTTTTGGTTGTTTATACGCCGCAGGCGTATTAAGGCCAAATAAAAGCTGGATTTGTTTTGGTAGGGTGGGGCTTCCGGCTACGGCCCGGCGAATCTACGCCGAGATGGATGCCCCACCATTTTTTACTTAAAGACATGGAATTCATTGGCGAACCAACTGTCTTCGATCCTGAGGCTCAGACCCGAAGGGGGCTCGCCGGAGTCTGCCACCCGTCGTAAAACCATATAGTGTCCCTTTTTTACAATTGGGTAAAGTTTGGATGTATGACAATATTCATTTTATTTGGGGTTATAGAATAAGCAATGTCGCTACTGTCTTCAAGCCAGATTTGACAAACTATGTTACGAGTTATATGATTTACTGATCTAAGAAATTACTGTAATTGAGGCAAATGGAGAATAATCAAACAACGATTCAATCTGAAATACAAAAGAAACTTGCACTTATTGAAGAAGTTGAAACTGCAATCTTTTTTATTCGGGAAGGCTTGGTTTCTCTAAACCGGTTGGATGGAGCAAATGACTTTGCGCATTTGCCGCTTTTTCTACTTTCCAGTGGTTTTGAGAGACTGCTCAAACTAATAATCTGCTTGGATTACATTCAACGGACGGGTAAATTTCCTGATGCCTCAAGTTTCAAGAAAAACCGCAATGACAGAAAGGGCATAAAAATACATGATATTGGCAATCTGTTAAAGTGGGTCATTGATGTTGCCAAAAAATGGAAGTATACAGAAAGATGTGCCGCTACAAATGCGGATATGTCTTTTTTACAGAATGATGATGATCTTCAAAGGGTGGTAGAGCTTTTGGGGGCATATGGCAATAACGCTCGATATTATAATATGAATGTAATTACTGGTGAGAAAAATTCCACAGATGACCCCAAGCAAACTTTTGATTCATATTGCACAGACATTTTCACCCGTCAACCAAATTGGCAAGAAAAAATCACGGGTGAAAATCTTGGTGAAAAACTAGACGAAAGTATACTCTACGTTAACCGGCAAATTACAATACTCTTACAGAGATTCGCGAGAGCTTTGTGTCGAATGTTCACATTGGGGAAACTCGGACAACTTGGGAGTCAGCAGACCGGAACTATTGGCTATTTCCTCTTCTTAAAAAACGAAGACTTGTACAAACTGAAATCTTGACTTTTTCAACAATCCTAACTTTACTAATTATTTCCTGCTTTTTTAGATTATTCTGTCCTCCTGTTCTACCCTTCGTGAGAGGTGCTCAGTAGCAGATTCTTCCATGTCTGCTTCCGATGGTTCTTTCGGTTCGTTTACCCTTCGTCGCCTCGTGCCAGTTCCTTTGCGATAGAACTTGCTCACTCTCGCTTGTGCGGCATCCGCCTGCTCTCCCTCCACAATCTCGCGTTTGAGAACTTCGGCTCGTACAATCTCCTCAATCTCAGCAATGTCGATCTTTATTCCGTTGGAGAGTTTCTTTAATTCTCGGCGGACGATGTCGAGCACGGGTTCAGCCAGAATCAGATTCCCAATCACGTACCGATTCACGCTCTGGACTTTCTCATAGTAGTCATCTCGCATCTTTTTAATCAAGCCCTTTTTGGAGAGCATGAACAAGTATTCCTGGTCTTTCTCGTCTTTGGCATTCAGGGCAAGGAAATCAAATTTGCACACAAGATCGACGTTAATGGGTTGCTCAAATCGAAGGCGGTACACTCGCCAGTCAAGTCCATTAGTTAAGACTATCCACTGGACACCATGATTTGCCCCGTAATCAATAGCCTGTCGCATATGGATATCTTTTAACTCGATTCCGATAGCCTTGACTTCGATTAGGAACTGAACCTTGTCCTCAACCTTAATAGCCAAGTCACAATAAGTACCTCGAATCGCAAACTCGCTCGTGACTTCAATATACTTATCGTAGCCAAAGACCTCACCGAAGATGTCGTTGATAACAGAGACTGTATCGGCCTCGTTCACGTCTCGATCTTTAGCGGTCTGCAGAACTTTCTGAAATCGCGGTATTGTCTTAATGTATCGTTCGATGACTTTCTTCTGAATGTTTGACATGATCTTTCTCCTTTTTCTTACTTAATACAATATGTGTGCTTCATCGCAATATGATTATTAGATCATTCATAATGGCTGCCGTTTTCTATACAAAGCCATTATTAGAAATAATAAATCAAGATGTCTCGCTTCAGCGTTCGCTTACATGGAATTTATACTATTGAGGTGGAGTTTTCAAGAATAAGATAAAAAGCTGGGTTGGTGCGATTCTCGTGCTTCGTAGCCCCCGCAGCTTCTGCCGTAAGGCATCCCCTAGCGGATTGCGAAGCAATAGCGGGGGCAGAGTAAATCATCACACCATGTTGAGCTATGAGGGAACGGCGATATATTCAGCGAAAGAATGAGACCTGGGGATAGACTCTTTGTCTTCGAGCAAGCCATGTATGTGCATTTCTATAGCCTGGTACATGTTTCGCGAGACCTGCTCTCGGGTTTTACCTGTAGCCACACAACCAGCTAAATCAGGTGAATAAGCCGAATAGTTGCCGTTTGCTTTTTCGATAACAATTAAAAACCGATGCATATTCATTTACCTTTCTTTGGTTTTTGCAATTTAGCCTGCTTGAAAATGCTGTTTAAGGTACCCGGCGCTAAATCGTCGTTTGGATGACCAGCAATCGTAACGCGACCTCGCTTCGTTGGGTGCTTATATTGGCGATGACTGCCTTTTGTAGCAACCATATACCAACCATCAGCTTCTATCAGTTTGACGACATCGCGAATCTTCATCTCTATCTGCTCGCCGTAACTTTAATCCAAATAATATCTTTTTTCCGTGCATTTGTCAAATTAACTTTTCCCTCGTCCGTGCTCGGGATGACATTACTTAGGGGACAAAAAGGGGTCAGGAACCGCCCGTTTTCCGTCCCTAAGGGACTGTGAAGGATGAAAAGGCAGGCCCGCCTTCGCTAAAGATACGGCGGGTAAAGATTTAACCGCGGGTTAAACCCGTGAGATAAAAAGCCTTAGAATATTTACAAAATCAAAATTGACTATCTCACGGGTTAAAACCAAAGATTGACCCTAAACGTATCAAAGAATAGAATACTTAAGTGCCTAAAATGAGCTAAAGTGTCTAAAGTGAGCTAAAGTTATAGTTTCAATTTTAGTCCACAGGATGCCTGCACAGCATCCCTTATGGGATTACGGCAGCACTTTAGGCACTCTAAACTTTATCCGCCGTAGGCGGATTAAGTTCACTTTTTTTGATTCGGATTTACTTATTATATGCTTGATAAACTTTATAAAGCACAAAAACAAATAGACGCTGCCTGCAAAGGTATGGGTCGGCCTGCTGCGACGAGCGCAAAGCACGGCGAGCAAATCAATATAATGGAGGTTTGCGGCACTCATACTGTCTCCATTTTCCGCAGCGGTATAAAGTCAACTTTGCCGAGCAATTTGAGATTTTTATCCGGCCCCGGTTGCCCGGTCTGCGTTACCGACCAGAGCTACATCGATATTGTCCTGGAATTGGCTGACCGTGGTGATTGTCTAATTGCCACCTACGGCGATATGGTTCGCGTACCAGGCAAAGACGGCTCGCTCGAAACAAAACGCACAAAAGGCAACGTCAAAGTTGTTCTGAGCAGTGAAGACGCTATTGAATTAGCTAAAGACAATCCCAACAAAATAATTGTTTTCGTTGCGGTTGGTTTTGAAACCACAGCGCCGGCTACGGCTGTGGCTGTTAAAGAGGCGGCTGAGGCAAACATTAAGAATTTTTGCATTCTAAGCGGCCACAAATTAGTGGTGCCTGCTATGCGGGCGCTGCTTTCGGAGATAAATCATAATATAGATGGCTTTTTATGTCCCGGCCATGTAAGTGTGATAATCGGCTATGGTGCTTTTGCCGAGATAGTCGAGCGTTTCAGTCGGCCATGCGTAGTTGCCGGCTTTGAACCTCTACAGATAGTCGAAGGGCTTGCTGAAATTTGCAGGCAGCTTGCAGCCGGCAAGGCCGAGCTAAAATCAATTTACTCTGCGGTCGTGACCGAGCAGGGAAACTCAGCCGCTCAAAAAATCGTCGCGGAATGCTTCGATGCAGCGGACGGCTACTGGCGAGGCCTGGGAAAGATTGAAAAAAGCACGCTCAAACTTAAAGATGAATATAGTCGATTCGATGCCTTTAAGCGTTTTGACGTGACTGAGACTCCAACCGAAGATACTACAGGCTGTAGATGTGGTGAGGTGCTTTGCGGACTGATAGAGCCGCCGGAATGCACCCTATTTGGGAGTACCTGCACACCACGGACACCGATTGGTCCGTGCATGGTTAGCTCCGAAGGAACCTGTGCTGCCTGGTTCAAGTATGGTCGATGCTACTCTGCGAAGCCGCGCTTCGCTGCGAAGCACGAGGAAAGAAAACGCGACTAATGAAAACAGTTAAACACGACAGGATATTACTTGCGCACGGCGGCGGCGGACAACTGATGGATGAATTAATCCGCAGCTTCATCCTGCCGAAACTTAAAAACGATGTCCTCGCAGAACTTGGTGACTCTGCTAAATTAAATCTTGCCTCAAGCTCGATATGTTTCACCACGGATAGCTACGTTGTTAAGCCGTTGTTTTTTAACGGCGGAGACATCGGCAAACTTGCTGTTTGCGGCACGATAAATGATCTGGCCGTTGCCGGCTCGAAACCGGCTGCTTTAGCGCTATCGCTGATAATCGAAGAAGGCTTCGAGATGGAACTGCTTGAAAAGATTTTAGATAGTGTCAGTGAGCAGGCTCGTCAGAACAATGTCGATGTTGTTACCGGCGATATCAAAACTGTTGAGGCAGGCGCAGCAGATAAAATCTTTATAAACACAGCCGGTCTCGGAGTGAGATTGCCCGGCGTCGATCTGGGAGCAAAGAAGATTGCTGTTGGTGATAAAATTATCATCAACGGCACAATCGGCGACCATGGGATGACCATTATTTCTCAGCGGAAAGATATTAAATTTCAATCGTCCTTGAAAAGCGATTGTGCCAGCCTTGCCAATTTGACTTGTAAAATCCTTGAAAATACAAATGGGGTAAAATTTATGCGTGACCCGACCCGTGGCGGATTAGCCGCAATACTTAATGAAATCTCACGGGATAGTGCATTGAGCATCGAATTTCGTGAGGCTGACATTCCCGTCAACCCGGTGGTGCAGGCCGCAGCAGATATGCTGGGCTTTGATGTACTAAATATTGCTAATGAAGGCAAATTCGTCGCCGTTGTTTCGCCTGAAGCAGCCGATGATTGCTTAAAAATCTGCAAGAGTCATCCGCTGGGAAAAGACGCAAAAATAATCGGCGAGATTGTGCAAACCAAAAATATGCCCACAGTTGAGCTTATAACAAAAATCGGCGGAAGGAGAATCGTACAAATGCCCTACGGACGTGAGCTTCCGAGGATATGCTGATGCACGAAACGATGGTAGCTGAAAGCCTGTTGGCGACTATAATGGAGGAAGCCGCAAAACAAAATGCTAAACCAATTAATGCTAAAATTAGCTGTGGAGTATTAAATGCAATCAACGATGAGATACTTTGTTTTGCTTTTGAAGCTATAACCAAAGACACGCTATGCGAAGGGATGAAATTGCAAATAGAGCATAAGGCAATGCAAGGGCAGTGTAAAAAGTGCAATCAGAGCTTTGACATTGAGTTCTCGCACCCGAGATGTCTGAAGTGCGGCAGTGAGGAATTTGAATTGCTGCCTGATGCACCGTTGCTGCTGGAAGAGATAGAATTTTCCACAGTCCTAGGGACTCCTGACGGAGGACACCTTACGGTGGAAACGGATTAAGCTATGCGAAAGAAGATAAGTATCGGCAAAAAAATTCTCAGCGCCAATGAAGAATACGCTCTTGAGAACAGCTTATTTTTATCCGAACGAGGGAAATTGTGCCTTAATATGATTTCGTCTCCGGGTTCAGGCAAGACCACGATTCTAAGCAGGACCATAAGCGAGCTGAAAAACAAGATTAGAATCGGCGTGATTGAGGGCGACATTCAGACCGACTTGGACGCTGAGAAAATCAGAGCGACCGGAGCTCCGGCAATTCAAATAAACACTAATGGAGCGTGCCATCTCTCAGCGGCTCAGATAAGCACCGCATTGAAGCAATTGCCGCTCGACGATTTGGATTTGATTTTCATAGAGAACGTTGGCAATCTGGTTTGTCCATCAGCTTTCCAGTTGGGTGAAACCGGCAAAATAGCAGTGCTATCGGTTCCGGAGGGTGATGATAAGCCGATTAAGTATCCTGCTATCTTTGCAAAGTCGAAGGCACTGCTTATAAACAAAATTGATATGCTTCAAACAGTTGGACAGGCTGATTTTGACATTGAACGGGTGAAACTTGACGTTCGCAAATTAAACAAGACAGTTGAAATCTTTCCGATCTCCGCCAAAACCGGCGAAGGCATGTGCAATTGGTATGATTGGCTGCTGAGAACAGTAAAAACACCAAATCAACCATAAATAGTGAAAGGAGTATGGTGTACCCGGATTTTCACCCGCAGGCAGGCCTACGGGCTAACCTATTTTGCCGTGACGACGGACGTATTCGATTTTCTGCTCGATCTGCTCGCCATTGAAACAGAACCGTTTGTCAAAACCGCGAGTCCATATCCTTTTTGTTAATCTTGTTTTTTTCAAAGCACTGGTCGCCACATTTTTATACCGTGACACGGTATTTTCTATTGACTCTTTGCCTGAACCGGCCACAAGATGAATATGATTCGAGTAAACTGCCAGTGCAAGTATCTTCTGTCCGATTCGCTCTGCCTCTTTGAGTATTGCATCTTCGACGACCTTTCTCTGTTCCGATGTCAGACGAACAATCTCGAACTTTTGCAGTTTTTTGTTTGCTGTTTCGAGCTTTGTATCTGCCTGCAATATCTTTCCATCCTGCACGTATCCTCTTTTATCACCCTGCAGCCATGTCCCATAGGTTGTCCACGTTACCATATACCCGACCATTGTTCCCATAAGACCAATGGTATCACCTAATCTGCTGATATGCAATCGTTTAGCCCCCAAGCCTGCTTGGGGGTTTATGTTCGCCCCGAAGCCCACTTCGGGGTTTTACTCGGGTGAAATCAATCACAAGTCCCAGCTCAACTCGCCTTGTTCGATGGCTCTTGTCATTGGGCCGGCGCGGCAAATAGTAGTATGCAGCTAGGCATCCTGTGGAGAAAATTAGGATTTTGAACATTTGATATCTTGTCCCTTAGGGATGAATTTAGAGTCCATTCGACTCCGCTCAGAGCCTGCTCTGAGCTTGTCGAAGGGACGGGTTTAGGATTTAGTGCTTATAATTTTGATTCAAAAACCGTATCTTCCAGCGCCAAGTGGCGCTGTAGTATTAGTATGATCTGTAGAAAACAGTTCACAACGTCATTTAGAGCGAGCCATAGGTGAGTCGAGAAATCTATTTCTGAACAGATTTCTCCGCTTCGCGTCCATTGGGGACGCTTCGGTCGAAATGACGGTATGTCTTTTCCACAAAGCAATCTTAGCACCGCAGGCGCTTTGTCACAAAATCAGAAATATATGAAGCTCCGCTAATACGACTTGGTGGTTAATAATTTACACCTGCATATAAATTCCATCAAAATTGTTTTTAAAGATTTGAAGAAGTCGTAAGGTTAGCATAGCCCACTATTTTTCTTTATTAGAGGCTAAGATGTAGATGGTATGGTACGTTTTTCTGGAAGAGTTAGGACCAGCACGATGCAGAGCAGAACCGCCACAGTCTCCGGCTTATAAGAATGTATTATCAGCCATAAATCTCTTCCGAAAATCTCACGCTGTGGAATCAGCACAAAAAAAGCGATTATCCACACTACTACGGAACGCCATCTGCCGGTTTTTTCATTCAAAATCGTTCGCATCGGCACAAACAGTGCCGGAATCACCAATACAAGGTGTTGACCCCAACACAAAGGCGAAAGTATCGCAGATAGTGCCATTACTACCGGCCACTCAACAGCAAGATCAGCAGCCGGTGGATGATTGCCCCACTTGTGCCTAAATAATATCGCCAGCAGCACAGCAAACACTGAAAGAATAATCGATATCACCAAGTTGGTTGTTGGTATTGAAAGGTCGAGAAACTGTAAAAAAAGTGGATGCGAACGGGCGTCGTTCGGAACTTTTTCGTCCTCGGACACATCATCAGGATGTGGAATGAACAGCTCATGTCCGGGTCGATATGTTTGTAAATACCGAGCCATTGCTGCTCTCAGGTTCCTGTTGGTGTGGCGGGGCGGATCGACGCTATTGGCGAGGGGATCAGCTCGGCTTTCTTCGATAACCTCTCTACTTTTTGTAATAAAGACGCGATTAGCGTCTAAAGTCATCTGCCATCCAAGAAACATCACTGGAAGCAAAAGGTTAAGCACCGCAATAAAAAGCAGCATCCAAACCGCTTCACGCCACCGTCGCTTATATAGCAGGAAAGGAAAAAATAAAATAGGCATTACCTTATAGGTCGCAGCAAAAGCAAGCAAAAAACCACTAAGAATCGTTTTGTTCCTCATAACAGCCCAGCCGGCTATGGTCAAAACACAAAGCAAAAGAATATGCAGACCACAATCATCCAAATCGCGCACAACCCAGCGCACTCCAATTCCTATTGTTAACGCTCCAGCAGCAAATGCCACAGAATTGGAAACAGCTCTACGATTCTGAGCCATCTGATGCCACAGCTTCAGCGAAAACAACAAAGCAATTATAGATGCGGCCCAGCAAACGCCACGAGCAACACGATAGGGAAATAAAGCCAGAGCAGTATTGATCATAAGACGACCAACCGGATAATTTGAAAAAACTGATTTACCATCCAAAATCATGTATGGATTACCCTGCAGAAATGACACTCCCAATTTATAGTGATTGCGAAAATCATTATGCTTTAACAATACACCGTTGATGAAACTTGCAATGAGTATCACAACGCCGATAATCCACACCGCTGAGCGAAAAGTCGCGCTTTTAAACCAACCTTGATTTAAACTCGAACCCGTATTGTTCATAATATGTATAACGAGAATTTAATCGCCGCTTCAAAGGCCCATTTAACTAACATAATTGTATTACTAAATACGATTGTATCATATTAAACCTAACGAAGGTTTTGCCGCAATTAAAATTTACCGGTAAACTACCGGGACGTGTTATCTGTGTTTTCTAACTGATAGAGCTTATGAATTCTGATATATTCAGCGACAGTCGGGTGTAGCATATTGGTTACATCTTGGCCGGTAGCTAATTTATTTCGTATATCTGTGCTGCTTATGTCAATCAGAGATGTTTCGATCACATTTCGCTGGAGTTTCTCGACTCGCTGAGAATCCCAAAGTGCCTTAAATTTGGAAAAGTCCGGCGGCTCAAAGCCGGCACGATACATAGTAGATAGATTGCATTCGTCGATAAGCTCCAAGATTTTGTACCAATACGCCAAATCATCAATACTGTCGGCGCCTATTAACCAATAAATTTCGGTTTCGCTGCCGTAGTCGATCTTAAATTGTCTGATAGTCTCTAAAGTGTAGCTGGGCTGTGGCTTTTTCAATTCGTAATCACTTAGCTCGAAATTCTTATAGCCGGCTATTGCGAGAGCTATCATAGCAAATCGGTCGTCATCACCTGCACAGGGTGTGAAGCCTTTCAATGGAGAGCGTTTTGCCGGGATGAAGACAATCTTCTCCGCGCCAATATGCTTCGCTGCCTCGGCGGCGACTTTGGTATGTCCGAGATGAATTGGATCGAATGTACCACCAAACAAGGCTATTTTTCTCTTTGTCATAAGATAATTAACAAGCAAACTGTGTGTTGTTAAAAAAATATTTCAAAGGAAACCCCAAAATTCGTAGCCACTGTATAACATCAACAAACAATCTACAACCTTAATATCCCGGTTAGTCATTACCTGCTTTGTAATGGCTCGCAATATTTTAAGAACATACATAGTGACATAAGTACTCATCAATCTCTGACCAATCAAAAGCTACAAGATCAGCCAATAGGTCAAACATATTGCTGTCAATACGGGTCAGTGACTTTTTCTCACCTTTGTTAAGAGCCTCAGCTATTGTGAATCCTTTCACTGAAGAGAATGATAAACTATAAGAACGGTTGTGTAAAATATTGATAGAGAAAAATTTTGTTAAGTATTTTTAAACATTTGGACGATAAAAAAAATAACAGTTTTTATTAACTTTTTTAATAATTTAATTGACAAATTTTCTATTAGTGAATTTAGTATTGTCATGTTGAGTCAAACATAAAATGATTCGATCAACTGAAAGGGATAAATAATGGCGAAGAAGAAAGCAAAGAAAAAAGTGAAGAAGAAAGTGACCAAGAAGAAAACTGCAAAGAAAAAAGCAACAAAGAAGAAAGCTAAGAAGAAAAAGAGAAGATAACGTAACACATTAGTCACATGCTTGCTTGCTTTATGCATTATAGATTTTAGCATCTTAGTTATTAAGCTCGCTGGTTTTTTATGTGCTTGGTTGAAACTTCAACAGCGCGGCAAGCTATGTAAAAAGATGGAAGGTTCTACTAAAAAGGGATCTTCCATTTTTTTATCTGGCGGAATTTAGAATGGGATTTCATCACAATGCAACTGCAACCGCTTGGTTTTCTATAAAGAACCATCTCTTGCAATTTGCTATCTGTTTCTTATACTATTTGTTTAAGCAATCTTACTGTTGTGATAATATTTTATAAGTCCTGTTAAATAAAGGGATTATGGATTATTTCAGCTATAAAAACGGCAGTCTATTTGCTGAAGACGCAGGGGTAGAAAGAATCGCTAACGAAGTCGGTACGCCGGTTTATATCTATAGTAAAGCAACGTTTATTGATCATCTGCGAAAGGTTCAACGGGCCTACCGCGAACTTGTATCTACTGTTTGCTACTCTGTCAAGGCATGTGGCAATATAAACATCCTGAAATTTTTGGCTCAGGTAGGTAGCGGCTTTGACATTGTAAGTGGCGGAGAGTTGTATCGCGCTCTGCAGGCCGGTGGTGATCCATCAAAGATTGTTTATGCCGGCGTAGGAAAAACCGACGCCGAGATTATCCAAGCATTAAAAGCTGACATCGCCTACTTCAATATCGAGTCGGAAGCTGAGCTGGAGAATTTAATTCGGCTGGCAAAACAAGAAGGCAAACAGCCCAAAGTCGCTCTGCGTGTTAATCCTGATGTTGATCCAAAGACACACAAATATACTACGACCGGCAAAAAAGAATCAAAATTTGGTGTCGATATTGAAAAATCAGAAAAAATTTTTTCCGATTATGGGAAAAAAAATTTAGTGCGACTTTGCGCTATTCATATACATTTAGGCTCGTCTGGACATAGCGTTGAGCCTTATGTTGAGGCGATAGAAAAAGTTTTGGATTTAATCGATCGGCTGCGTGCTGATGGTTTTACTATCGAAGCTCTGGATATCGGAGGTGGCTACGGAGCTGACTACGTAACCGGCACTGCGCCAACGGCTGCCGATTATGCTGCTGCTATTGTGCCGTTATTGAAGGGAAAAAATCTAAAGCTCATTCTTGAGCCGGGTGCAAGTATCGCAGCCAATGCAGCGATTTTACTAACGAAGGTTTTGTATCTTAAAAAGAGCGGCGAGAAGAAATTTGTTATAGTCGATGCCGGAATGAACGATTTGATTCGTCCGCCACTTTATGGTGCGTTTCATTTCATCTGGCCTGCTAAGGTAAGCGAGAAACTTACTCCTCGCCAGCGATACAAAGATTTGAAATTGGAAGGTACTGATTTGGTTGATGTAGTTGGACCGATTTGCGAAGGTGCGGATTTCTTTGCTCAGGATAGGGCCTTACCGCCGGTAAAACGTGGCGATTTAATCTCTATTTTTACGGCTGGCGCTTATGGCTTTAGTATGAGCAGCAACTACAACGCTCGCTGCCGAGCCGCCGAAGTGCTTGTCGACGGCAGCAACTTCTCCGTCATCAGAAAACGTGAAAACTACGAAGATTTAATCGCGTTGGAAAAAACGTGACCCGTCGCTTGTCGCTCGCCTGGCCTGCGTAGCCGAAAGCGAAGCACGGGTGACTCGCTCCTTGTCATTCCCGCCCCGCATCGCAGTGCGGGATAAACTCCGGCGGGAATCCACTACCATGTCATTCCGAGCGAAGTCGAGGAATCTTTTTTGAACAGATTTCTCCACTTCGCGTCCCTTAGGGACGCTTTGGTCGAAATGACGGCGCGTACAACCATACGTCATTGCGAGGCCGCCAAGCCGAAGCAATCCGCCTACGGTGGATAAATGCGACCGCTTTCGCTGTCAGTACCTATTATAAATAATGCTGAACAAATTGTTTCAGCTAAATAGTCTTTTTGACTAATCGAAAAGACTATTTGCTTTTTTGAATGTACTATTATTTTGCTATAATTGAGACTGTGGTTTGTCATTCTTGCGTAAGATGGAATCCATGTTTGCTGCGCACGAAACAGGCCTTTGCCGTAGTTTGGTGTGGGGTCATTGCGAGGCTGCCAATCCGAAGCAATGTCAACTCATCGCAACCAAAAATGGTAGGTTGGGGCTTTAATCCTTCGCAGTAGCTCTGCTACGGAGAATTGATGCCCCGCCAATTTCTTTATTTTGTAAAAAATTCTTTGATTCGCTCGATCCAGCCGAAGTCAGCAAGAATATCAACTATTATTGCAGCAATAATAGTTGCAATAACGGCTACAACAATAGCACAAATAAAGTGCGAAGTTTTTTTGAAGATCCAGCCAATTATCTTCCTCCATCTGCCAACAGTAGCCTTTTGCTCTGTTTCTGCTGGAGTTGTTTCTATTTCAGTTTTCTCTTGGCGTTCGATTTTAGCCTTTATTGCTTCTAAGACATCGATTGACTTTTGCACGTAAAATTGGAAATTAGGTTGAGTAATCTCATCGTGTGGTAAAGTCTCCATTATTTTCTGCCAATTTGCCGTCAATAGAGTGCCGTCTGATCGTTCAAACTCGATTAATTGGTCTTTGACAGCATATTGAAATTTGTCTATTTCTTTGATTAGTCCTGCTCTCTTTTCTTCTATCTTTAATATTGCTTTATCATACTCAGAGTCCGTCTGACGATATTTTTTCTCGGCGTTTTTAGTTGTGTTATGTTGGAAAGCCTTTTGAAACTCTGTCTCATTTTCTTTACTTGCTTTTCTTGGGAAAGTTCTCGGTGGTGATAACTGTGATTCGTGTTTTTTTAATTCATCGATATATTCTTTTTTAGCTTGCTCCAGACATTGTTCCCATAATTTTTTGTTCCGAGATGGCTCGTAAGAAATCGACTTTAAAAGCTTTCTATATAACTTCAAGAGTTTGTCAACATCTTTTGTATTGATGCTACTTTCCATTTTTTAAAAGCCCCCTTAATTGCGTACATGCAAATCAAAAAGAGACATTTATTTTATCGGCAACTAATTTGGTCTAAATAACGAACTTTGTGCTCATTTAAGGCCTGTTTTCGGCCGATATAAGGAGCAGCGAGTGTATTTTCTTGTGTTGGAGTAGAAA
>CAZVWH010000057.1:0-19477 GCA_964631175.1 uncultured Pirellulales bacterium
TGGGGACGTCGAGCCTTTGTTACCGGAATATTCGAATAGACCTCTAAGGCATTGATAAAACCGTAGGGGTTACTCTCGCCCGTTTCTTCGGCGGTGTTTTCATTAGGGCCACATTCTAAGACGATTGTACCGGTGTCATCTGCGGTCGTCTCTGCCCAAGAAGCTTTATCATATTCAGACGTGGGCGTTTGTGCAGCGTTGAAGCCGGCTGTGAGAAGATATACCCCATTGGCTGTCCAGTCCGCGATTCGATCACCGCCTGATCCACTGCCTGTATCAAAGGCATAAATACTTATCTCGTAGGCTTGATTAGGCACCAGCCCCGATAATGTAATCGTCATTCCGCCTGGCCGTGAAAAGACGAAATCGCGATAAATCTGCTCAAACGGTATTCCGGCCGGTGCAGTGCGTCGGCGCGAATCAAGAGTACCGGTAATTTCAATCTTGATACCATCTATCTCTGAGCCACTATCACCAATGGTAAAGGAAGTAAAGCCGGGCTCTGTCTCTGCAGCAGTGTCACTGTTGTTGATATCCAGCTTGAGAATAGGATAGGGATACTGCGCATTTGCTGTCTTTAGGCTGATACTTCCGCACATTACAACAAGCAATATAACAAATAATCTTACAAAATCTTTTTTTATCATGATTCTATCTCCTAAAAAAGACGGTGGTTATATAATCACAAAAAAAGCATAAAAAAACCACTACAAGTAAATCAACTTTCTACACATATAATCCTCCTTCAAAAAAGCTAAAGCAATAATATTGGTACTTTGGCCACACATCCTCCGACCTGGCTCAGGACGGGCCAAAACAACAATTGCCTTCGACAAACAACCGGTCTTTTACTTCTGTTTGTCTCAAACAATGGACAATTTTATTTTGTAGCTTTTATCAACACTAACTCTCCATCTAAAATTATATTCATAATGTAACCCGTATGAAACCTCATTTTGGGCAAAAAAGTCGTCATTTTGTGTAGCCCGCACTAATTGGACCTATAATATATGTTCGAATGCTGCTCTGCGTAGCACGAGCCGGCAATAAAACCGGTTCTTTCGGCAACTATAATTAGCGCGGGGGAATTAACTTAGAGAATAGTGCCTACGATATTCAAGTGGCGTCATTCCCTTCTGTTGCTTGAAGTACCGAGCAATGTTTTTGATGTCTGAGTAGCCCATAATTGAGGCGATATGAGATATCGGCAAGCTTGTGCTCACGAGCAAATGAGCAAGCTGGTCCACACGAACACGCTTGATTTCTTCGTGTACCGATCGGCCGAGTATTCTGGCAAACCTATTGTATAGACTGCGACGGGACAAAGAAACCGCGCGCAGCACATCATCGACCTGAATGGCTTCTTTCTTGGCACGTCGATGGATAAAATGCAATGCCGCCAAAACGTCACGGTCATTAACTGCAAAGATGTTGGTCGATTGTCTCGTCACAACGTGGGTTGGCCGAACAACAATTGTCTGATTTGTAACTTTTTTACCCGCCATTATTTTGTCCAGCACTTCAGCGGCCTCGTAGCCTGCCTTTTCCGCACTTACGGCTATGCTGGAAAGAGGGGGTGTGACTAAATCACAGATTAGGTCATCGTTGCCCAATCCTATTATAGCGACCTGCTCCGGAACATAAAGACCGACAATCTTGCAGGCCTCCAGCACGTATTGGCCTTGATCGTCATTGCAGACCATCAAGCCGATTGGTTTCGGCAATTGTCTAAGCCAGTCCGCGATTGATTCCTGCTCTTTCTCCCACGAGTGCTGGGTCCTTGATTTGTGCAGCTCGTATTCGTAGTAGTGGGTCTCGAATCCAGCTTCAGCAATTCTCTGGCTAAAGCTCTTGCCCCGGTGTCGAGACCAATAATACATTTGTCCAAATCCACAATAGGCAAATTGCTTGAAGCCCCGATGTAAAAGATACTCAGCAGCCATTCTCCCTATGGCAGCGTCATCAGTTACGATGTTAGGAAAATCCGGAAATGGCTCGGTGTATGGAGAAACAACAGTAGGAATACCCATAGCGAGAACCTTCTCGGTCAGTTGCCGTGTATGTTGTTCACGCAGAATTAAACCATCGGCTCCCGTGCTGAATATTTTTTCGAGAGTGATTTTTCCTCCGTCGGCTCTCCAGTAAAATGGTGCCTTTTTATAAAATATCCATGTCCCGTGGCCACGAGAGTATCGCGCTACGCCATGCAGGATTGACCGTCCATAGGTCCGTGAAGTCTCCATCATCAGTATAACTTTGCGACTCTTGTCCATAAGTAAATAAATAAATTAGTTTTCTACACATATCAAGAAAAAATCCTTTACTGCTCTGCGAAGCGCTGCGTAGCACGAGAAAGAACAAGCATTACGCTAACTACCTTTTAACATCGCCAGGCCAACAGCAAGTGGCTAATGGTTAACTCGTCTTAGCGTAGGCCAAGTCGTTGCCAGATTGGCCAAATACCCCGCACCAATTGAACATGTAGTGGTGCTTCTAATCTCTATCAAGATGATTGAATAGTCGCAGGACAATTGGTACGGGGTGCCTAAAGTGAGCTACAATGCCTGAAGTGAGCTGAAGATTCGGATTATCAGAGTATTAGGATACCAAGTAGTGGACATCAGGTTATCAGGACATTAGGTTGTTTTTTCCGATACCCTGATCTTTTAATATCCGCCGTAAGGCGTCCTGTGGACTGCATCCTGATTTTCTGATGTTCTGATACCCTACTTTAGGCACTCCAAATTCGCAGATCGCGGATTCCCAGGGAAATGGCCAGGCCCACTTTAGTTCACTTATTCCACTTGCCATTACAGTCTGCTTACCTGATTATCGTAAAAATGTTCCTCGAAGCAATTAATCCGCTCACTTGCATAAAATGACGATATTTTTGCCCATAAATGAGGTTTCATTTGGAACAGGTTATGACGATAATTATAATAGAGTAGTGTGTTTGCGCATCCATTCATAATGATATAATCGAATGTCAGTAAGATGAAATATCGCTATGAATGGAAGAAAGTGTTTTACATTAGTCAATGTTTTTGGTAATAATAGCTGTAATAGCGATGTTGATGCCGGCGCTGCAGTGAGCAAATAAGCAGGCAGAAAATAAATCAGGTAAAGTGGAGAAATATGATTGGCCGCATAGACAGCTATTCCAATCAAAATGTCCGAAAGGGGAGAATTATTATGAATAGACAGAAGGGTTTTACATTAATCGAGCTTTTAGTGGTAATAGCTATCATAGCGATATTGATGGCGATTTTGATGCCGGCCCTACAGCGGGTAAAGGAGCAGGCAAGGGAAATGACTTGCAGAGCCAACCTTCGTCAATATGGAATAGCGCAGGCGCTTTACTTAGACGATAATGAATACCGGTATCCAGACCCATGGACCTCTCTTATGGGAACGGAATATCCCTATTCCGGATACCCACGTTACTGCCGATGGCACGACCCAAGATTTCCACCTGATGGCCCGTTCTGGCCATATTTGAATAATAAAAAGGTCCATATATGTCCGTCGTTCAGAACTCTTGCCAAGAACCTGGGAGCAGAGCATCCGGGTCATGACCCAAGCATTCCAATTATTCCTCAGTATAGTTACAGCATGAATGCCTTTCTGAGTATGAAGTTTTCTGATATAACCAGAAGCAAAGATCAGGTGTTTTTCTTCACTGAGGAGAATATGTGGCTAAGGCCAGGCTGCGAACATGTGCTCAACGATAATGCCCTTTGTGGCGATGGTCGCGATTGGTTCGGCACTTTCCATAGCACCGCAAGTGGAGACTTAAATAGCGGAACATGCAATGCAGTGTTTGTGGACTCCCATGTCGAAGAGATACGTTCGGCTCTTGGTAAAGACCCTGACGATACTTCAGAAATGGAATTAGGTGTGTACGAGAAATACTGCTGGCCGTATAAAGATACAACAAAAGCTGTTGGGATCGGTGACTCTGAGTAAAGCCCCAGATTACAAAAGTCAAATACGGAGTTAAGCAGGCGCGAGAAATGTGCCTGGTTGTATAAACAGCTAAAGAATATTGCATTGTTTTATCGTGATTGTTGGATTGAATAATGAATCATTATTAGTCTGATTAAATATTTGTGAAGTGTTGATGATCCGCTGAGGAGCGTAGTTATGAGGTCCCGTAAAGGTTTTACATTAATTGAGCTTTTAGTGGTAATTGCAATTATTGTTCTGTTGATGGCGATATTGCTGCCAGCGCTACAACACGCCAAGAAACAAGGACAGGCGGTTGCCTGTCAGTCGAGGCTGCACCAATGGGGTCTTATATTTTCTATGTACACGACCGACAATAATGGCTATTTCCATACAAGGACATTCGGAAGCCAGTATGAAAAGATGTGGCCACAATTCTATAAGCCATATTACAACGACCCAATGATGCGTTGCTGCCCGTCGGCACAGAATCCTAACAATAACTGGGGGACGTTTGGAACCTGGGGCTGGAAGGGACCACAGGACTCAGACTGGGGTTGGGGTGGCTCCTGGGTCCCAAAGCTGGGTTTTTTTGGCAGCTATGCTATGAATCGGTATGTTCTTAATAACACAGGGCAGGAATACTGGAGGAAAACCGGCGTAAAAGGTGCGGATAAAATCCCAGTATTTTTGGATTCTATGTATGTGGCTGTTAATCCTTCATCCACAGATGAGCCTCCTGAGTATGACGGCCAGCGAAGCAACGAAACGAGTTTTTCCTGCATCAATCGGCATTTCGGGTATATCAACGGCCTGTTTATGGATATGTCTCCGAGGAGAATTGGACTGAAGGAACTGTGGACGCTGAGGTGGAGCCGGGAATACGACACGGCTGGTCCCTGGACCGCTGCCGGCGGCGTTAAGCCACAGGACTGGCCAATATGGATGAGAAACTTTAGGGACTATTAAAAACGACTGTTTATAGGGTGGGTCCGCATTGCAGCCGGCAATATCTGGCCTAATCGAACAGGCTTTGATTCTGATACCACGGAACTGTGGCAATTCGTTTCTGACGATTCGCTATCAAGCCTCAAGATGCTGTGCATACTGTGCATAGGATATCCTAATTGTTTTTTACTTTTTATCATTTCACCATACTATAAAAACAAAACATATAAGAATTTGGTATGCACACTATGTACACTCAATCGTATCAGATGAAAAACAACTTTCTCTTATCTCTGAATCTTGCCTTAAAGCTATTCCAGAATAAATCGATATCTGTTTTGGCTCCCTCACGCTCCAACGGGGCAAGGTTGATAGGTTATCCAACAGCAGAGCAAATGTTTTTTAGGATTGGTATTATTGGTGCATTGTCCAGACAAAGGTTTGCAAAAAAAAAGCCTCTGCGTGGTGAACGCAGAGGCCAACTCGGAAA
This sequence comes from uncultured Pirellulales bacterium, assembly GCA_964631175.1. Lineage (GTDB taxonomy): Bacteria > Planctomycetota > Phycisphaerae > Sedimentisphaerales > Anaerobacaceae > CAZVWH01. Next base: position 5,384 of record CAZVWH010000057.1, read on the forward strand.
GAAACTTACATAGCCCCCCCTAGGATATTATTCAAAATCCAAACGTCGCCTCCAGGCGGTATGTTAGCTTTTTCGTAATCTTTTTTAACCCGACAGGTAGAGCTACACAGCTCAACTCTCTCTTTTATCCGCAAGGAGTCATACTTAGGATAAATATAACAAATTACGTTTTGTTTTGTTCCCTCGTCCGACTGTAATAAAGTCTAATATAAAAAAAGCATAAAGGCAAATCAAGATGTTAGTTTTTTTCGCTTTTTATAAGTTATTATTGTTGTACCGGTAATAACTAAACCTTTTAAGCTCAAGTCTCTCAGTTCTGGTGCTTATACTTCTTCAATCTTGGCTTTACTTTTTAGCTGGTCTATAAACTCCTCAACGACCTGTTGACGCATTTGCTCTTCAAGCTCGTTGGCAATTTGACTTTTTACTTCTTTAAGGCTGGCAATTATCCCCGGCTTTTTTTCATAGACCTTTGCGACATGAAAGCCAAAGCGGGTGCGAAAGATGTCACTTACCTCTCCGACACCCAAATTAAAAATTACATCCTCGAACTCTTCTATATCCTCACCTTTAGTTAAATAACTAAAACTGTTTCCGCTATCGGGATCATCGGTATATTTATCAACAACTATTTCAAAGGACGCGCCATTTTTTATTTGCTCCTGGGCCTGTCTTATGGCGTTATAGGCGGTAGCTTCATCACTCTGCCAGTCCACGTATTTAACTATATGAGCTGCTCTGAGCTGGTCAGCGGTTCTGAATTGCTCTTTATTTTCCTCATAGAACTTTTCAATCTCAGCTTGGGATGGCTTAGGTAAATCTTTGTAGAGCTCACCGAATCTAAGCTCTGTTTTTATTATAAGCTCCAAAATCTCTTTTATTTTTTCATCATTTTCGGCGTCAAAATCCTTGTAAAGTTCTTGTGGGTCTTCGTATTCCTCTTTCAGCCTGCCTAAGATAGTATCAAGTTTGTCTGTTGGTATCGCAGGTTCGATATCTCCGATTTCCTGTTTGAGCAGGGTTCTTTCAACTATATTTTCTCTTGACCAGTCGATCAGTTGATCTTCTCGCTCTTTGGGGTCCATGTCGGCGAATGTCTTTTCGTAGTCCGGCCTTAGGTGCTCTACCTCCTTTCGTATTACCGCATCTTCAACTTTTTCGCCATTGATAAGCAAGGCCATATCTCATTCCTCGCAAATCCTAATATCTAAATCCTAAACTCTAAACAATAACAAAATCCCAATGTTTAAATGACCAAAACTTTTAAAATTTTGAATTTCTGTCATTTGAATTCGTTTAGTGCTTCGGATTTAGAATTTAGTATTTATATTTATCCTCTGGCTTTTGCGTACCAGTCAGGGTCCTGCGCCAGTTTTTCTTTAGCCTGCTGCGTGCACATTACAAAAGCCGGATGAGTGCTCTGCTAGGCCCGCTCGGAATAGTCGCTCATTCTTCTTACTCCTTTGACAGGAATATTTTTAAAGATTTTACTTGACTTCCACTGGTCGGATTATCGATAATAATAATAACTCATCTACCATGTTGTAGAAGGAGTACCGAAGCCGCCCTTAAAAGCGGCTTCAGCCGTTTATGCTCCTATAATAGCCATCTCTTTCTTTTTTCAGTTTTACTTTTCGGTTCTCTTCATCTGTGCAGTATGCAGTAATCAACTGAAAATATCTAAATCCATCGCGTTTTCGGGTTCTTTCTGCTAAAATAACTAAAAACTCTTCGTTTAGCCACAACAACCACCGTTTCTCTCCACGACGGTCGTTGGCCCAACAATCGACTTTATCTTCCTGATAATGCTCAACTACCGCACGAATCCAGCCAATTCGCTCACACCGCCTCAAATCCGGGGTTCTATTAGACTCGTCTGCACCATCCGAGGTACAATGCCAGAAACCAGCCTCTTTACCTCTAATTAGATCACGACGACATCGAACCCATCGGTTTTGAAATTTAGGCTGTGATGATACAAAATCTCCGTAGAAGACAGAAAATACTTCGTTGATGTATCTTTCCCAGTCTCCGCCAAAACCTTCAAGCCTAAGCAGAGATGGCAGCCAATCAGGTAATGAACTCAAAGCTCACCTCCTCCGGCCCGCCATCTCAAAATATTGAACTTTTCTTCTTTAGGCCATGTTGTCTGGTATAGCGACTTCCGTGATCGCTGCTGTAGTCGTTCGATGACCGCCAGTTTTGCCTTGCTACTACTAAGCCGCTCGTTATGATACCTTAACGCCCCCATAAGCAAATCAGTAAGCTGCATTATCTGCGATTCGTGGGATCGAATCTGCTGTATCCGATCAATAACTCTTCCTGTTGTGTCATAATTACAATTTCTTAACACTTCCTCCAATTTGGCCCGCTTTTCTTCGCTACGTGTATCTTTAATGTCAATGTAAATGCGGTATGAACAATTGGGGTCGATGATTTCCTTTAACAGTACAAAAAACATCTTGTAATACCAGTCGTCATGGCTTTGATTATATAAGCTGTGGGTCAGTTGGTTTTTATTCGGTATGACCACTCCGCGAAAATGAAGGTCGTCCTCACCGAAGAAATAATCCACAAGGTTGAGATAAAAATCCAACTGGCCACCAGAAACCTTCGTCCATTTTATTTCAAAAAACTTAGACAGCCCGTGCTTTAATTTCATACTGCGGATTTTCTGTGACATCTCTCGGGTTCGCTCTTGGGGACACCACACCGCCGCAATGGCCATTACCGGCATTTGGTCATTTTCCAAATGGCAGGATTCATCGCAATAGACATTATATACTTTACTCATTAGAAGAATTCTCCTGTTTCAATATCCAATTCTCAGCCTTTGGCCTTTGCATACCAGTCAGGGTCCTGAGCCAGTTTTTCTTTAGCCTGCTGCGTGCACATAACAAAAGCCGGGTGAGTGCTCTGCCATGACCGTTCGGTAAATGGGCTGTTTCGCATTTTCTCCACCTCACAGATGACCTCGTCAAAGTAGCTGCCGTAGATGTGCAGCGAATCGCTTATGTCAACGTATCTGCCGACTTTCACCATCATGCCTGTTTTTTGAGATATCTGCTTTGCGATGAGCCTTTGAAGGTCGGTTATCGCATAGACGTTCATAAACCAGGCTTTATAGAGGTCTCGGCTTCGCCAGTATGTGTTCATATTAAGTGAGAAATTTCCTGCTTCATTTGCTACAAGTCTGCACCAGATTCGCTGAAGACACGGCGGGTGTTCTGTCCGGGGGTCTGCGGTTGGCATCCATGTTACCGCCTGAGCTCGTCGGCTATGCCCGGCTTGTGAGAGGCAATCAACGATATACTGAATCTGATCGACTTTCTTAATAGTCGATGATGGGCAGTATGCAAACAACCTTTCGTGGTAGGTGTAGGTCCATTTGCCGGCAGCAGGGTCTATCCAGTGGTCGTGAATACCGTTGACTACTTCTTGACGATAGACCTCAAGCTCTTCCGGCCCACTGGGAAAGTTTTTATGAATCCTCGGCTCGCCGAATGGGTCGGTGACGGTGACTATAACGGTAGCGTCTTTACTTGGCGGATCGCCGGATTTATCGTATTGAGTTTTGACTTCAAGCCCTTTATCCCAGACCGCAAGTATTGCTTTTTCCCAGGCCTCCGGCAGACAATCAGCAGTTATTGAAATGATGGGTATCGCACCGGTAGATATTATGGCAGCCATTTAACGAGATTCCCCGACAACAAAAGGTTTCGTTCCCGGTCTGGGTTTGGTGTACATGCTTAGGTCTATTTCCTCTTTCGTCACATTATATCGTGTTTGATATCGCGGCGGCATATCCGCCAGCATCTGCTTGGCCCTGAAGGCATACCAACTGTCCGGCCACTTGCGGATTATTCGCCGACAGTTTTGTAGCATAAGACTAAAACCGGTCATTGGCAACCGGCCTATACTGCGTCCAGGAACAGCGACGTTCAAAAGCCGTTCGGCTTCTATATTATCTATCTCGCCAAGCTCCTTAAAATACAGCGTTATCTTCCGAGGCTGTTTAGCCTGATCTTCAGTTGGTTGCGTCGGCTTAGTAGCGCTTTTATTATTTGCCTCATCGGGTGCGGGCTTGGGTTTAGCCAAGAATTTTTTCTTGTCTTGCTCGGCTTGGTCGTAAAAGGTTTTAGGTTTAGCTTTCGGCTCCTGGCTCGGTTCGGAAGGCTGGGCCGACTCGTCATTAGATGAAAAAACACCTATCAGAATAACTACAACCACAATCGCGACGACAATACCAGCTATTTTCAGCCAAAACGTATTCATTTTATCACCAATCCATTTTAATTGAAGATTGATTATTGACGATTGAGTCCTTATAATTGATTTTAAAACTTAGATCGATTTTATCAATAATAAAAAAGTCAATATCCGACGGCCAATTTCAAATGTTTACAGGACTAATAGAGCAAGTTTGCGCAGTAAAGGCGATTCGCCAGACCGGCGGCGGTGCAATGATGACCGTAGATATGGGCGAATTGGGCCGAGACTGCAAAATTGGCGATAGTATAGCTATAAATGGAGCATGCCTTACTATCAGCGAGCTTATAGCCTGTTTGGCAACCTTTGAGCTAAGCCCTGAAACATTGAAAAAATCGGCTCTGGGCCGGTTAAAACCCGGCTCGCCGGTCAACGTTGAGCGAGCTATGAAGGCAACCGACCGATTCGGCGGACATTTCGTCCAGGGCCACATCGACGGCACCGCTACAATCAAAGTGATTAAAAGAGGCGGCAAATTTGCCGATATAACATTCGCGGTTAATCACGAATTGCTCGACCTGATGATAGTCGAAGGCTCAGTAGCTGTTGACGGAGTGAGCTTGACGATAGCAAGTATGGACGAGCGTAGCTTCAGCGTTGCTCTGATACCTGAGACGTTAAAGAAAACTACGCTGGGTGAAGCTAAAATCGGCGATGTGGTAAATATTGAGACCGACATTATCGTAAAGACAATAAAAAAACAGATTGATAAAATTCTTCCACGCGAGCAATCATTGACGGTGGAAAAATTAAGACAATTAGGTTTTTAAATCGGTGAAAGAATAAAGAATTTTGGTCTTGTAGAAAAGAACCGCCGTCATTTCGACCGAAGCGACACAGAGTGTCGCGAAGTGGAGAAATCTATTCAAGAACGGATTTCTCGACTCACCTTCGGTTCGCTCGGAATGACGTTCTTTACTCTTTTCTACAAAGCTAAACGAGGACAAAAGATGACAAGAGCGCCACGAAATCGCACTATAACACTAACCGACAAAGACAGAAATACCTACCGCCGGAGGTTATTGAAGGTAGATAATCCCCTCTCGCTGGGGCAAATTCTAAACAAGGTTATCAACGCGGATATTTTTGACGTGGCGGATTTGCTTCCCTCACGGTTCGTGGATCTTCTCTTCATCGACCCGCCTTACAACTTAACAAAGACCTTCAATACTCGTTCTTTTAAGAAGGTTTCAATTAAGCAATACATGGATTGGATGAAGTCCTGGCTGGAAAAGCTCATAAGATTATTAAAACCCGGCGCATCAGTATATATCTGCGGGGATTGGCGGTCTTCTTCTGCGATTCACCTTCTTTGCGAAAAATATTTTATTGTCAGAAACAGAATCACCTTCGAAAGAGAAAAGGGACGAGGAGCTAAAAAGGACTGGAAACAAAACTGCGAAGATATATGGTTCTGCACAGTTTCCGATGATTTCACATTCAACGCAGACGCGGTAAAATTAAAAAGAAAAGTTTTAGCACCCTATCGCGAAAATAATGTACCTAAAGATTGGCAACAGCAAGACGACGGAAAATACAGACTGACTTATCCCTCAAATGTCTGGACGGATATTACAATTCCTTTCTGGTCGATGCCGGAAAATACACCCCATCCGACGCAGAAGCCGGAAAAGCTGCTTACAAAGATTATTCTTGCCGGCTCAAACGAAGGGGACATTATATTTGATCCTTTCGCCGGCGTAGGAACCGCCGGAGTTGTTGCAAAAAAGCTCAAAAGAAATTTTATTATGGTAGAGATAGATGAGGAATATTGTCTTTACGCTGTGAAAAGATTACATACGGCAGAGAGAGACTCTACCATTCAGGGATACTCTAACGGCGTTTTTTGGGAAAGAAACACGCTGTTTAGCCCTGCCACCTATGGGCAGGGCAAAAACCCACGGCACAGGTCCGTGGGCTAAGCTGGTGCTCGTTGGTGCCCAAAGAAGTGGGCGGAACTATGAATAAAGATGACAACCACAATTCGATATCCGAGCAGCTGGTCATCGGTATAACGATGGGCGATGCAGCCGGTATCGGCCCGGAGGTTATTATAAAGGCCCTTGCCGACCCCGGCATACGTCGAGCTGCAAAGTTCATCATCTTCGGCATGAACGAGCAGCTTTGCTACGCTGCTGATAAAGCTGAGATCGAACCTTTCTGGGGCCGGCATCAACACGAAAAAATCAGCAGAGATTACCCCTGTAAAGTTGTTGTAGCTGATTACGATGAGTATTCCGTTCCTTCCTGGATCACAGCCCCCAGCATTGTTGCCGGAGAGGCATCTATAAGGTTCTGCCTCGATGCCATTGAAGCAGCTCAAGCCGGCATTATAGATGCGGTAGTGACAGGGCCAATAAGCAAAACCAGTTGGAAGCTGGCCGACGCCGAATGGCCCGGCCATACCGAAATGTTAGCCGCCCGATGCAAATCCAAGCGAAAGGCTATGATGTTCATCAGCGGCCCGCTAAAAGTAGCACTGGCTACAATCCACGAAGCGCTGTTCGAGGTACGCCACAAATTTACAATCGGCTGCGTTTTTGAGCCGATAGATTTACTGAATGACGCATTGAAAGAATACTTTGGTCTGGAAAAACCCAAGATTGGTGTTGCAGCACTGAATCCACACGCCAGCGAAAATGGCCAATTCGGCGATGAAGAAAAACGCATAATATCACCTGCTATTTTATTGGCGCAGGAACAAGGAATAGATTGTCTCGGACCTTTCCCAGCCGATACTATCTTTATGCGGGCCAGCCGAGGCGAGTTCGACGGCGTCGTCGCAATGTATCACGACCAGGGAATGATACCGGTCAAACTGCTCGATTTTGAAAACGCGGTTAATGTCACTATCGGCATACCGATAGTAAGAACATCGCCGGCTCACGGAACAGCCTTTGATATCGCAGGTCAAAACCTTGCCAGCCCAGCCGGAATGAAATCAGCCATTACCACCGCCATACACATGGCAACAACAAAAAAGAATTTAGAATTGAGAGTTCAGAATTTCGAAATGTGACTCAAAACGATCAAATTTTTTGCTGGTGATAATAGTAATACTTTTTGTTTCCAGAAACTTATATCAAGTTGTCGTTTTGAGATCGCCGTATGTGTGTGAAGAATCCGGGCCACGATAGCAGGATTTTTCCTCTGCTCAGGTCAGATGCCCACCACAAAACATCTTTAATACCAATTGTACTTAATTACAGCGCTTTTGCCGGGTTATCTGATGTGATTCATGGCGCTGCTGAGCCAATAAATATTGAATCCACAAGCTGGCTCAAATATATGAGGCGCAAGGGTTAATCACAATTGGTATAATTTCGCCTTTAGGCTCGGTATAACAACAGAAAAGTTGGTTTGAGAAATGTAATTCTATAATGAAGGAGCGAAGATGAAAATGAACAAAGATAAAGGAAAGTCAAAGAAAAAAGATATACAGGAAAGAGGATTTTCATTTGCCTGTAGAATTGTTAAACTCTATCGGTTCTTAGCAAAGAGAAAAGGTGGTATGGAAATCCTGGGCCGACAGGTTTTGCGTTCAGGAACATCAATTGGAGCAAACTTAGAAGAGGCAGCAGCGGGACAGAGTAAAGCCGATTTTGTTTCAAAATGCAATATCGCCCTTAAAGAAGCAAGAGAAAAATATTACTGGCTTCGACTCTTGATAAAAACTGAAGTTGTTCCTGCTAATAAGCTCAGCGGCCTAGCTAACGAATCAAATGAGTTGGTTGCAATTCTTACTACTATTGTGAAAAAATCACGATTTACTGGATAATTCTGAATTCTTTGCGAAATGCAGACAAAACGACAAATCCAGCAGCTACTTGCATCGGCGGGTATCAATCCGAATAAACGGCTCGGCCAGCACTTCCTTATAGATCTGAATCTGATGCGCCTGCTTATAGAGTCCGCGAACATCCACAATAACGATGTCGTACTGGAGGTCGGCTGCGGGACCGGCTCTTTGACTGAAGCCCTGGCCCAGCAGGCGGGAAAAGTTATAGCTGTCGAGCTTGATAAAACCCTTGCCGAGATAGCAAAAAGACAATTAGCGAAGACCTTAAATATCGAGGTTCTCAACATCGACATTCTTAAAAATAAAAACACCATCAGCCAAATAAACATAAAGGCACTTGAGACGGCGCACAAAACACACACAGGCAGAATCCTGCTGGTGGCAAATCTGCCGTATAATGCTGCATCGCCGGTGATAGCAAATCTGGTTAAAGGCCCGGCAATAGCCGATGCTATGTATGTCACGGTCCAGAAAGAAGTAGCTGAGCGAATGACAGCCGTACCCGGCAGCGGCGACTACGGCACATTAAGTATAGTACTTGGTGCAACCGGCGAAGTAAAAACCATCAGGATTCTAAAGCCGACGGCCTTTTGGCCTGCTCCGCAGGTGGACTCAGCAATGGTTAGCTTCGTCCGCCAAATAGAAAAGGTAAACAAAATTAAGGATATGTCACTCTTTAGCGAAATCATAAAACTTTTTATGAGCCATCGCCGTAAGATGCTCAAGTCCTGCATAAAATCCGCCCGCCATAAACTTACAGAAATAAATTGGGCTGAAATCTTTAAGAAGTGTTCTATCGATCCCACACAACGTCCCCAACAGCTCTCGCCGCAAGATTATGTTGCCATAACAAACCAATGCCGCTATAAAACTGTATCAGGTTCTTTACCGGAGAAAAAGCAATGATAAAAAGAAGTATTAAAAAACCTGTACAACCGTGGCTATGCGGATTTTCCCTGTTCTTTTTTACCTTGTTATATCTTGTAATACTGGCTGAGCCTTTGAGCGCCGACAAGCGTGTGGTTCTAAAAGGCGGCTTTCGCTCGTTCCAGACGCCGTTACCTCGATCGGCTCAACAATGGGAAACCAAAAAAGCCGAGCTAAGAAAGAAGCTGTGGCGGCTGCTTGGAGATATGCCGCCGTTATTTACACCAAAGCCCAAAATCGACAGGAGCGAGTCCCGTGATGGATATACGCTGGAGCATTTTACGTTTGACAATGGTATCGGCGACACGGTGTATGGATATATCCTGATACCAGCCGACTGCCCTAAATCCTGTCCTGCTATTTTGTACAACCACTACCACGGCGGCAAATATCAGCAAGGAAAGGAAGAGGTCATCATCAAGGCCTTCGAGTCGCTCGATTTTGCTATGGGCGAGGCGCTGGTTAAAGAAGGATACGTCGTTCTGTGTATAGATGCTTACGCCTTCGGCGAGCGCCGATTTCAGGGGCCGGCAGGCGATAAAGAAGAAGGACGACAAACGGAATGGTCTTTATTTAAAACTTTCCTCTTGGAAGGCAAGTCTTTGTGGGCAATGATAGTAAGGGATGATTTGCTCGCTTTAAATTATCTTGTGTCACGGCCCGAGGTTGATCCCAACAGGATTGCGACGATGGGTATGAGCATGGGCTCGAACCGAAGCTGGTGGGCGGCGGCGATGGATGAGCGAATAAAGGCCACCGTAAGTGTAGTTTGTCTGAGCCGCTATCAGAACCTTATTGCTCATGGCTCAATGGGCTCTCACAGCTTCTACTTTTATGTGCCGAACATGCTCGCCGAAAAAATCGATGTCGAGAGCGTCGTAGGACTGATTGCACCTCGGCCTTTCCTGGCAATGACGGGTGAGCTGGATCGCCTATCGCCGGTCGATGGCGTGCAGATTATCTACGCCTTTCAGGAGCATCTTTACAAACTGTACGAAAAACCGGAGAACTTCCGTGGCCTGCTCTATCCCGAAGTAGGGCACGAATACACACAACAAATGTGGAAGGAAACAATCGCTTGGCTTAAATGCCATCTTTAATTTCAAATTGTTGATTCTTATTTTCAAGGAGTGTAATTGTGAAGCTCAGTAAATTTTCATTCGGCATAGGTGACAGGTTCACAAAGCAAGGTAAGGCACAATTAGCCGCTTTGATAAAAGCAAAACAATCCACTAAAGGCGGCCTTGAAATTACGCCCGTCTGGAACAAGTCCCACAGAGAGCATACCATCATAGGGACTAAACCACAGGACACACGCAAAGAAGCTGACGAAGCTGTCGCTGCCTATAGATGGGATGGGCCATATTTTGTGGACGCCGACCATATTGGATTGAAAAATGTTGATTTGTTCATTGATTCCAGTGACTTTTTTACGCTTGATGTTGCCGACTTCATCGGCAAGCCGGCGCAGGAGAGCGACATTGAGAAATTTGTCAAAAAGCACAGTAAATATATTGGCTCACTTGAAATTACCGGCATAGAGCACTTTCTTAAAACTGACAGAGAACAGGTAAAAACGATAGCGTCTAAATTTTTGTCTGCTGTCAGACAGGCCGGCAAAGTATATCGCCATATCGAGGCAGCAAAGGGAGCAGGCAATTTTATCACCGAGGTCTCGATGGATGAGACCGACCAGCCTCAGACACCGGTGGAAATGTTTTTCATCCTCGCCGGCTTAGCTGATGAGGGCATTGCCGCTGCGACGATTGCTCCGAAGTTCACCGGCCGATTCAACAAAGGCGTTGATTATGTTGGTGACGTAACTAAGCTCGCCAAAGAGTTTGTGGAGGATTTGGCGGTGGTTGCTTTTGCCGTTAAGGAATTCGGCTTGCCGAGGGACTTAAAGCTGAGCGTGCACTCCGGCAGTGACAAGTTTTCCATTTACGGACCAATAAACAAAGCGTTGAAAAAATTCGATGCGGGTCTGCACCTAAAGACCGCCGGCACGACCTGGCTGGAAGAGCTTATCGGCTTGGCCCTTGCCGGCGGTGACGGATTGACAATCGCAAAAGAGATTTATACAAAGTCCCTATCGCGGATTGATGAGCTTTGTCAACCTTATGCGACGGTTATTGATATTGACCGGAATAAGCTGCCTGCTGATGAAGATGTCGGCAAGTGGGATGGACAGAAATTCGCTTTAACCTTACGACATGATCAATCCTGTAAGGACTACAACCCCAACTTTCGCCAGCTTTTACATGTTGCTTACAAAATCCCTGCTGAAATGGGCGGGCGTTTCTTAGATGCGCTTGTAAAGTATGAGGGCGTAATAGCCCCGAACGTGACTGGTAATATCTACGAGCGTCATATAAGACCTGTCTTTATGACGGAGAAGTAAGTCATCTTTATAATCTACATCTAACCTCATTTATGTGGTCACAGTTTTTTTGCGGATTTTCAGTAATTTTCCTATATAAGAAATATGACTAATTTGTGCAAAAATGGAAGAATAGCGCAACAGAATCAGCCTGATATACTTGCATCAGTAATTTGTATAGAGAAGACAAATACCCTGCCGATATAAGTTATGTCCAATTCAGGGCATAGGGTGTAAGTGTATCTATAATACGATTTTTATAGGACGTGGTCTTGGCGTGAAGCCCGTGAGGAACTAAAGGGCGATAGAGTATGAGGAAAAAAGGAAAAATTTCGTCTCGGCTGAGCTCGCCCCTAAGGGGCTCGTCGAAGTCTAATGGTCCGAAGAAAAGGGAATCGAAAAGAAAAGCTATCGAGTGTATTAGCATAGGAGCGCTGTTATTGCTTTTATGCAGTTGCATTAGTTTCGACATAGGTGATTGGCCGAGCAAGTTTGTTTATCCTCACAATGACACGCCGGCTAATTGGTGCGGCTCAATTGGGGCTTTTTGTGCGTACCATTCGCTTTATTACATCGGGCCGGGCGTCTTTGTAGTATTTATTGCGGCGATTAGTTTTCTGATTGCCAGGCTTGCACATCGGCCTTTAGGCCAGCCCATCTTGAGAGCAGTTGGGCTGGCTCTCTTGACAACGGCGGCTTCGAGTAGTTTTTATCTCTTTTGGCCCCATCAATTCTTTAGTTTCCCAATGGGTTCCGGCGGCCTATTAGGCGTGGCGGCTGCGACTTTTTTACGGAGCCATTTTGCTACGTTGGGTACTTCCATTCTAATCGCAGCTACCTGGATTGTGGGCTTTATTCTTTTGGCGGATAGTCTTTTTGTGTGGGTACTGCTCTTGTTTGGTTTTGCGTGTAGAAGGATAATTGGCGTGGTGGTGCCAGCATGGTCTGTGGCGAAACAGCACTCAGAGGCCTTGAGCGATATATGGCAAAAATTAAGCGCTAAACAAAAGACATTAACAGTCGGTGGTATAAATACAGTGACCGCTGTACCTACCGCTGTTACAACACAGAAAAAGGTTGAACCCGTTACAATGAAACAGCCAAAAGATGTGCTGGCGCAATCGTCAGCAGCCGATCCATCTCAAACAACCTTCGGTCAGCCGTTCTATGAAGATTATACTTTACCGCCGTTAGAATTGCTGGCGGAGGCGGAGTATAGTTTTGCTGCGGTGCAGGAGAAAGTTGTCAAAGCTAAAGCGACTGCTTTGGAAAAGCTGCTATCGGAATTTAATATTAACGCACGGGTGGTCGCAGCGGAGTCAGGGCCGGTCGTGACAATGTTTGAATTGGAGCTTGCTGCGGGTGTTAAGGTCAGCCAGATTAGCACGCTGGCAAACGATATGGCTCGTGCGCTGAGCGCAGGTGCGGTTCGCGTTGTAGCTCCTTTGCCAGGCAAACACACGATAGGTATTGAGGTGCCGAACAGCGAGAAAGAAAAAGTACGCATGAAGAATATAATGGAGCTGGCCGGCAGTAAGCCGAACAAGATGGAAGTGCCGCTGTTTCTGGGCAAAGATTCATCAGGAGAAGCCCTGGTCTCGGACTTGACGACAATGCCGCATTTGCTTATTGCGGGCACGACAGGCTCCGGCAAAAGCGTCTGTATAAATACTATCATTACGGGCATATTACTTACTAAGCGGCCGGACGAAGTAAAGCTGATCTTAATCGATCCTAAGATGGTTGAGATGACGGCATTTAATACGATTCCGCATCTAATGTGTCCGATAGTTACCGAGACTCAAACGGCTGTTCAGATACTTGAATGGGCAACAGTGAAAATGGATGAACGTTATGCACTATTGGCCGAAGCTAGGGTGAAAAATGTCGCCGAGTTTAACAGGCTCGGTTCGGAGGAGATATTTAAGCGATTTAATCCGAGCACTTCTGAGGAGGAGGCAAAGATACCGAAGAAGCTGCCGTATATTGTGATAGTAATTGATGAGCTTGCCGATTTGATGATGACCTCACCGAAGGAAATAGAAGCCTTTATTGTTCGTCTTGCGCAAAAGAGCCGGGCGATCGGCATTCATATAGTCTTGGCTACACAAAGGCCGCAGGCGACGGTAGTCACTGGGTTGATAAAGTCGAATATGCCCACCAGAATCGGTTTTCGCGTCGCAGCGAGGCTGGACAGCAGAATCGTCCTCGACCAAAACGGTGCAGAAACTCTGCTCGGCGAGGGTGACATGTTATTTCTCAAGCCCGGCACAAGCGACTTGGTACGAGCTCAGGGAACCTTTGTCGATGAAATGGAGATCAAACGAATTGTCAAACATCTTAAGGAAATTGCAGAGCCGCAATTCCATCCGGAGCTGACTCAGCTCAGGAAATTTGATGCCTCCGAATTCCAAAAGGATGAGCTTTTTGATGACGCGGTTCGTATCGTTTTGGAGACCCGACGGGGTAGTGTGTCACTTCTTCAGCGGAGACTGAATGTTGGCTATGCACGTGCTTCACGGATGATTGAGATGATGGCGGCAGCCGGCATACTCGGCGAGTATAAAGGAAGTCAGGCGCGCGAGGTGATGATGACTCCGGAGGAATACGAACGGCTGCGCGAGTCCGCTATTAGTGAAGAAAAAGAACGCGAAAAGACATCGGCTGAGGCCGATTTGTCAGAACCTGCATACGTAAATGAGGGCCAGCGCGGCTATGT
>CAZVWH010000058.1:0-18755 GCA_964631175.1 uncultured Pirellulales bacterium
GGCAAAGGCCTTGTCCCCGGAGGCAAAGCCGAGGAGTTAGTAAAATCGGCGGGTGGCTTTAGAATATCAGCAGCAATCCTGGCAAGAGCCGAATCAAGGAAGCCATCGTAAAGAATCACTTTGTTATTAGAGGGGATGTCTGTTGGATTCGACAGGCTCACCACAAGATCGGGGGCTGGTGACACTATCCGCACTGTGAGCTTCGGGTCAGAATTATCAATTGTAGGCGCGGCCGAAACTGTAGCTGCTGTCACAAGTGACATCAGCACAACCAGCCACTTGATGTTTCTGCTTGTCACCACTCCTCCTCCACCTTCTTAGAGAATAGCCCGCCCTATAACAATTTAGTATATATGCGTACCAAGTCTCTAAGTTAAAGTATAGCTTTAACCCTCTTTAACCATCCGTGTGATGAATGAATTGCAGTGTTTGCCCCCTCCTTTGAGGCAAAATATTAAATTTATAATATTGTATTTGCGTATCGTGTGTCAATGAAAAGGCGGGTAAAACAGAAGATTTAGGTGAAAATACCATATTATGGGTATTAATTTACCCTTTTAGGCGTAATCCTAAAGTAGTAGAAATGGATTTATTTAGAACTCTTTCAACCCTGCTAAAGACAAGCCCTTTCTTGCCGGCAAAAAAATAACCCCGCGTTGAACGCGGGGCTATTGATACCAGTAAAACTAATGTTAATAGAAATTGTTTCGATTTGTCACTCCTGCGGAAGCAGGAGTCCAAAAAACGCTATTAAAATAGCTGGATTCCCGCCTTCGCGGGAATGACATTGTTATTCTATGCTTCTCGTGGCTTCTAGTGTTTTATCATTATTTATGCAGGAATCAATAAATATTTCGCCCGTGGTTTTACGACTCGACTGAGCTCGCCGAAGTCCACGGGTTTATAATCTTTGGTTAATCTGTGGCAGGAATTGACTGTGTCCCTTCATAGGGAGTAGAGAGTTCTCTGGATGCAGCCACAAATCTTAACAGCATTCTAATTTTGCTTTTGACCTGGATCTTCCGATAGATATTTCTGGTGTGAGTTTTTGCAGTACCCGGCCTTATCCGAAGAGCTCTGGCTATGGAGCCATTTCGCAAACCTTGACAGATAAGCTCAGCTATTTCACGCTCACGACAGGTTAGATCGTACTTCTTTTGTACATACGCCCACTGCTTTCTGTCAAGTAGTACAACATTAGACAGTGGTGAAGTTGACGGCTCCCTGCCAACGTGTTCGTTTGTTTGTTTAGACAGTTGGTCCATGATTACTTTGATTTCTGCAACTTTTCAAGTAAGCGCTGTGCTTCAGTGATATCTGTTTCTGACAGCCCTCCAACTTGGTCGTGTAAGCTCAAAGCTTGCTGAAGCTCGGCAACAGCCTTGTTGCTTTGGCCTTTTGCAGCTAAGGAACGTCCTAAATGAAAACGTGAAGCGACCGCCGCCGGATTTTGTTTTGGATATAGTTTTATTGACGTATTGAAATCCTCAATCGCCTTATCGAATTCGCCGAGTTTGTGATATATAACACCACGTGTGTCGATGAGATCGATGTAGTTAGGTGCTATTTGTAGGCCTGCTTGAGCAAGCTCGAGCGCCTCTTTGAGTTTACCTTGCTCTTCGCACATTATCCAAGCCAGGTTATTCATGGCGATCACGTTATCGGGTTGAAGTTGGAGTATTTGCTGATAAAGCTTGGCTGATTCCTCAAAACGTTCGGTCGTCTGCAGCAGGACAGCAAGTGTATTCATAGCCGGCAGATTCTTTGGCGCACGCTCTAATATTATCAGCAGTATTTCTTCAGCTATTTTTTTAGCCTGGCTGTCCTCGCTGCCGGCAATATCAGCAGCAACAACGACAGGGGTGCTGTTATCGTTTGTGTGGTTCTGACACCAATTATCGACCTGCTGCTTTAAGTTGTCCCAGAGCCTGTCATCTCTAAGCAGTCGTACTTGTGTTAGTAGGGGGGTAGGGTCATTTGGTTCAGACTGTAGCAAAATGTTGAATTTCTTTTGGGCCTGCACTTTATCGCCATTACGATATAACGCTGTAGCCAGAGTGATTTCTGCAATTCTTTGTTGAGTAGAATTTTTGTCTTTCCATACAGTAGAGTTTTTTTCAAGCAGAGTTACCGCTTTTTCAGGTTCACCTGCTGCAATGTATATGTTCGCCAACTGCAGGATAACACCAAGATCATTTGGGTCTTGCTCACGCAGTACTCTAAGGGTAGGAACCGCCAGGATCGGCGAACGTACTGCCTCAGCGCGAGCTTTTAGCAGCAGCAGTTGTTTATTGTTAGAATTATGAACAAGGCCGCGTAACGCGGTATCTACAGCCCTTCCAGGCTGTCCTTGCCTAAGCAATATCTCGCCTAACAGGATCCAAGCTTCACTAATATTAGGTTGGTCTTGCGTAATTTTTTCGAGTATCTTTTGAGCCTCTTCAATTGTTGGCTCAGTTCCTTCACTAAGCAGAGAGCGCGCCTTGAATAGCCTCAGCTCGACATCCTCGGGATTTGATTGCAGAGCTTCGTCAAGAATGCTTCTTCCCTGGTGAATTCTGTCTGGATTGGTAGATGTTAAAAACAGTGAAACAGCACGTTTCTGAATTGCGAGACTATTGGGGTCGAGCGTTAGAGCTTGCTCTATGGATACGATAGCATCGTTTACCTGGCCTGTGGAACTATGGAAATCACTCTTAGCTACCCATACACCCGCATTATTGGGCTCTACAGAGGCAGCTTGCTCAAGGTCTTCCAGTGCTTTATCGTTTTGCCCCAGTGTAGAATATGTTCTGGCGCGAATGATATAAGCTGGTGCATTGTTGAGCTTGTTTACTAACTCATTGCACAGCTTTATTGCCTCTTCGGATTTGTCCTGTCGAATATTTAGCTGGATTTGTGCATTTGCCACAATAACTGAGTTGGGGTCTTGCATTTTTAGTCTGTTTAGCAATTCAGCAGCTTCATCGAGCTCACCTTGCCGCATTTTTAGGGACGCAAGGGATAGATAGATAGCCTGGTTATTCGGGTCGTTCTTTGATAAGTCCTCGAGGATATCTGATGCCGAGCTTAGCTCGCCACGTCTGAGAAACTGCTGCAACTGCAGCCTCTGAAGGTCAGGGTGTTTGAGATTTCCACGGGTAGATCGGTTAAGGATTTTCTCTGCCTCATCATACTCTTTTGCTCTGTACAGTGCCGCGACAGTAGGTATTATCACACGAAGATCATAGGGAGCTCTGTTTAGTGCCTCGCGGTATGTCGAGATTGCTAATTGCAGCTCACCGGCATGGTCATAAGTCGCTGCCAGGAGTCTCCGGCTTGCCTGGTCATACGGATTGGCCAGCACATTTTCTTGCAGAAGCGAAACAATTTGTGGATAAAGGTTTTTAAAATCGTCCGCAGTCCCGTGAGGGACACTGCGTGCAAACCAGATTCTTGCTTGCTCATATCGCCATTGCCAGCCGATCTCACCCTCGAGGGGTTTGATATCATTAATAAGCTGTTGTGCTTGCTGCGAGTTTTTAATCACCTGTTCGCATGCTAAAAGTCGGCGCTTGAGAGGAATGTCATTTGGCAATTTCTGCACAAGCGCGCTAAGGAGTTTATACGCATTATCTTTTTCTCCCCACTGAGTGTATAAGTCAGCAAGCAATAGACCTAAATTGCGTTGAGCGGTAGGTTGAGTAATGCGTGCCAATGCTTTTTTAATGATAGTTTCAGATTTTTTATAGTCACCTTGTCGTGCTCGTAAAATCGCAAGGTGAGTCACCGGCTCAATTGCTTCAGGGAATTCCTCAATCGTTTTGTTTAATTTTAATATCGCTTCATTCTCCTTTTCCTGAAGTATGAGCAAGTCAACCTCAGCCAGCATGGTTCTTACCTGCGAAGGATGAGATTTCTTTAAATCTGTTACTAACGCCTCGGCTTTGACGAGATTACTTTGTCTTAGCGCGAGCTGGAACTGTAAAAGTTTGACCTCCGGATCGCCTTCGGTTGTTTTTTCAAGCGCAGCTAACTGCTTTTCCATATCCTGCCAGATTTGGATATTTTCTTCTGGCGAGCGAGACGCCAACAGTTGTATCCGAGCCTGCAGGAGTGCTAAAGCAGCCTCAAGGCTATCTGGCGAAAGTTGCATCGCAGTTGAGGCGTGCTCCGCTACTTCGGCCCAGTTGCCCATGTTGGCTAAGAGCCTAACAAGGGCTAAACGAGCCTCAAGGAAATTAGGCCTTTCAGAAACAAGCGTCCGTAACTGACGCATTGCTGATTGTCTGTCACCTATCCGAGAAAGAGCTGATGACAGTGCTAATCGGATTTGTGGAGATTGATTGCCTAGTTCTGTTGATCGTCGCCAGCATTTGATGGCCTCAAAATACTGCTCTTTTTGTTCAGCCACAAGACCTTCAAAAAATGCAACTGTTTCAGGGAAGAGGTCCTTTTGTTGTAATTCAAAGATACAGTCAGTGGCTCGGTCGAGCTTGCCGGCACGAATGAATAGTTCTATGGCTTGCGGCATGAAATCCCAGGGTTGGGCAGAAAGCTCTTTTAGTCCGGTTTCAGCTATTTTTAACATCTTTTCTTGCGATTGTGATTTCAGTGCTGACTGCGCCCACATTCGCCATAGTATCTGGTCTGATGGTGTGAGATTTTGCGCAGCCGTCAGATGTTCTTCAGCCTTATCTAAAACATTTGCATTGATGAGTTCCTGTGCAAGGCGTAATCGCACGGCAGGGTCGGATAAATCTTGTTTTTCGGCCTGCTCTAAGTCAGCTAAGGCTTTGACGTTGTCTTTATTTCTCAAGTGAAATCCAGCGCGGATTATGTAAGCCAAAGCAGAAGAGGAATTATTCTCTACTGCTTGGTTGAACCAATAGTCTGGTGAGCCAGGGAAGTTATCAGGTCTTTGTTCTGTGAGTTGAGCTAATGTTTCGTACGCTAATATTTGCTCAGGATATTCTTGTATGATAGCCTTTAATTCCACCGCGGCTTCGCTGAACTTTCGTTGTCCAGCCAATGCCAGAGCGAGCAACCTGCGAAGCTCAGGGTTCTTACGTGTTTGGATTTCTATTTTGCCGTCTTCTTGTGAATTCGCGTCACTTTCGAGCTGTCTTCTGGCGATTAATTCGGCCTCTCCGGGCATACCCCATCCTAAATAGATTTCTGTAAGGCGCATAGTGGCTTCGGAATTGCTTTTGTCTATTCTCAGGACATTTCGATAAGCAGCTATTGCTTGCTGAACATTGTCGGGTTTGGGCAGCCTGATTTTAAGCTGTGCATCAGCATACTTAAGTAGTATCGGCACATCATTTTGGTTGACAGCCAAATATCGTCCAAGCTGTGCTGTTGCCTCTTCCCACTGCTGCTCATTATATGCTTGGAGACCAGCCTCCAGCCCGGACTCTGCTCTAAGGCCTCTCTGCCATGCTCGCAATCCAGCAGCAGTTGCGCACAAAACCGCAAAACCAATCAGCAGAATGATTGCCAATTTCCAGTTAAAGTATCTTTTCGCCATTTCCTCACCTTTACACAATCAAGCGTAATCGATTCTCAGAATTGTCTAATGAAATTATCGAACAGTTTCTTGGTTGTCTGCCAAGATATCCATAGGTCCATCCTCAGTGACAGGTTTCTGATATATTCGCTGTCCCAATGTATCCATTCCTGAAAATCCTTCATTGGTCTGCGGGTTCTACAAATCTGCCACAGGCCTGTTATTCCTGGTCGAACTGATAGCCGAGCGTCACGCCAATATGGACACAATGTATTTTCCGATTCGGGAGAAGGCCTAGGGCCAACAACACTCATCTGACCCAGTAAAACATTGAAGAATTGAGGTATTTCATCGATATATGTGTCTCGCAAAAATTTGCCGATAGCATTAATGCGCGGGTCATCGGTGATTTTGAATTGTGGGCCATCAACTTGGCTTACAACTCTTAGCCTGTCCTGTATCTTATCAGATCCAACGTCCATACTTCTGAACTTCAGACATCGAAACTCTTTGCCATGTAGTCCCTGGCGTTTGTCTTTGAAAAAAACCGGACCCGGCGAATTTAATTTTATGGCCAAGGTGATGAAAGGTATTATAGGGGCAAATAAAATGAGCACTATTATTGCAGCGAGACAATCGACAGCTCGCTTGATGATCCCTGCATAAGAGAGTCTCGGCCAACTACGGAAGTTGTCATTGGCATGTTGATGGTGGTTTAAAGCAAGTTTTGGGATGATTTGTTTTGAGAAATTGCTTACGGATCGATTTAGGTGTTCCCAATTGCATCGCGGCCCTTTTACAACACGGTCCTGCACAACTTGATTCTGTGGTACACAAACATCTGGCCCAATTATTGATGAATTTATGACAGCGCCTTTTTTAATCTTAACATTATTGCCAATAACGGTTGGGCCTACAATGATAGCATCAGGGCTAATATGAACATTTTTTCCTAATAGCACTTTCCCAACCAATCTTGAGTTCGGGGATATCATATCTGGATTTCGGTTGTCACTCATCAAAGAAGGTCGAATCCTTGACAACCTGGCCCTACAAAGATCCAGCAGCCCATCTTCTGTTTCTAAGTCGAATGACATCCCAGCTATACTAATCGCATGCAGAGTTAACGAAGCTGACCGGCATCTTTCTAAGAAAGCGGAAAAAGATCCCGGCAGAGCAGCATCCTCAACCAAAATCTGTTCAAGAACATCGGTCTTGATAAAAATATAATGAGGCCAATCAACAGGAAGCGGTGCGGGTTCAATAGAATCTGAGTAGTATCGCCGCAAGCCTGCCACCTTGTTGGACCCTGTCAATCGTACTTTTTCACGATATGCAAGTAACTCAGGCTCAGCATTAACTGCCAACAAATCTATCTTGGTGTCCACCAGAATTTTGTTAAGCAATGCCATATTGATTTGTGCAGCAAATCGTCCATTGGCGAAAACAGACCATGAATTTCGTTTGATTTTTCGTGAGACATCTAAGTAGAAAGGTACATTTTTTATATAGGTTATTATTTGTGAGGTGGTTTCAATATGTTCGATCTCCCATTCTTTTGGGATAGCGCAGACGACCTTGCTATTGCGGTCCCAGTGTGAACTCGAGCCGGTACCTTGCGGGAATTCTTTGCACAATCCCCCGAGAATAAGGCTGGCGATAGGCTCACCGGAGAGAGCAAAACGAATTAGATTACCCTTGTCGTTCCGGGAGTTCTTGTTTTTGTGTATTATGATAAGTTTCATTAATTCGTGAAAGACGAACCGATTAACCGAGTCAAATCCTACGATTTTACATTTTTCGCTTTACGTTTCTTAGCGCGTTTAGTGACCTTACAAATTTCTGTTGTTTTCTTGGGCCTGGGTGGGAGTAACAGCTTTGTTTTGGCTTGTTTGGCGTTTTTCCTTGAACCGGTATTTTGTGCGTAATATTTGTAATCATAATGATAGTAACTGTGCTCAGCTCGGACGTTACTTAGAACGGTGCCGAGCACTTTCACGTCTATTTGCGTAAGACGCTGCTTTGCCTCTTTCAGGTCCGGTGCGATAGTCTGGCCGGCAAAACTGGTTAATACTACGGCACCAGCAATCTTGGCCCATACCAGAGCATCAGGGAAAGCCAGCACTGGAGGAGTGTCAATAATTATGTTATCGTAGCTTTTACTAAGTTTACTTATCTGCTTGGCTGTCTTAGGCGAAGCTATTAGCTCGTAAGCGTTGATACCATTGCACGAATACGACGCTAATACATTCAGGCCGGTTGAATGTATAGAGCGAACAGCTTGGCCAAATTCTGTTCCCAGAAAAATATCCTTCAGGCCCTTTGCGCCTTCGGGAAGGTCCAACAAATATGCAATGTCAGGTTTTCTCAAATCGCCATCTATCAGCAAAACCTTTTTGCCCGACTCGGACAAGCTTGTTGCTAAATTGATAGCAAAAGTAGTTTTGCCCTCTCGCATTCCTGGGCTTGTGACAACCAGCTTCTTAGGCATTCCATCATGGCTAAGCAACCCTAAATTGGCCCGAATAGTTTGGTAGTCTCCAGCTATTTGTTCTGTTAGAAGAGCCGGTTTGATAGTCTCTGGACTGGTGGTAGTACCAATTACTTGAATATCGACATGTTTGTTTATATCATCCGGCGTTCGCAGTCTTTGATCTGCCTTATCTTTTAGAAGCGCAAGTCCCATGCCACAAAATAGAGAAGCGAAGAGCAGGGCGGCTGAGTATTTGGCCCGCTTATCCTGGATGTGACTAATATCGGCATTATATGCGATAGAAACCCTTGCTGGCCGCTTTCGTTCCAGTTCTAAATCTCGTATACGCCGACGAACTGTATCATACGTGTCTTGATCCAAGCCTTGTTGAAATTGCAAATCTTCAATGTTCAGTTGCCTACGGCCGAGCTCTATGACCTGAGTATCCTCCTCTACTAATACATCTCGCAGATGCTTTTCATGCACTTTGGTTTGTTCAAGTGCTGCCCCTGTGTTAATGATTATTTCCTTGCGAGCTTTACTGATTTCCTTCGATGCTGTTTCATTGAAATCCTCGGCTACCTTTCGGCGTTGCTCATCTAAGCGTGATTGAAATGCATCTAAGAGCTCTTGTTTTTGTTTAAAGACGGCGTTATCAGGTGTCAATGTCTGTTTGGCGATAATTAGGTCTCGCTCCAGCTCGACGATATTCCGGGTTAGTTCCTGGACCATCGGGTCCGAATTGATGTACTCATTGCGCATCCGTAGCAACTCTTCCGTTGTAATAGGCTGCTCTTTAGCCTGCTCGAGAAACTGTACCTGCGATTCGAGATTGATTCTGTGTGCCTCCGTTTTGGTAAGTTCAGATTGCAGAGCGATAACACGTTTTAACCTCATATCCTGACGGTCGATCAAGTTTGTAGTTCCATACTCTAATCCTAATTGACGGATTGCCTCGTTCGTGCTTCGCAGTTTTTCATCTAATAGTTTTCGTTCGTTCTCCATGAGGTTCAGTTTCTGGGCTTGCTCCTGGGCGGAGCTGGTTACTTCGACAGCCATGTAAGCACTAATAATGGTATCTACAATCTCCTTTGCCTCTTCTGGATTTGTGCTTTTCATGGTTACTTTCATCAGCTCGGTATTTCGAGCAGGACCGACGCTAATAATCCCAGCAGAAATTGTCCGTTTTAATCTAGTCACGGCATCTGGTTTTGTCTCGTTACTCATTAATCTTTGCTTCAGTTTTGTGACAACGTTAGTTAATTCCCCTTCAAAAAAGGACAGTTTTTTGTCAACTAAGCCATCAGCCACTCTTTGCAATACCGGCTCGCTGGTTATCATCTCTGCCTGAGTGTACATAAAACTTTGATAATTTGATATTTCACCACTTTCAGCTTCGCCGGTTAAAATGTTTGGTATGATAGGAGCGACCCTGATTGCGCCGGTTACACTATACAAAGGTTTAATCAAGAACCATATAGCGAGAAGTCCGATTACGCACATCACGGTGAATACCAGCAACACAATGTACCATCGCCGCAGTATGCCTTTGACTAATTCAGAAGTGCTCTGGCTGTCAGTCTCCGGCTGTGTTTCAGAGTGGACAAGCTTTTGTTCTATGAGGCGATCGGCATATTTTTCTAAATCATTCATTTTCTGATGCTCCTCCGGGTATGGCTTGCAATATTAGCTGGGATTGCCAAGTGCGTTTTGTTAAGCTTAGGAATCTGTCATCCATTTTGCCGTGCGACTATTATTGTTTGTTCCTCCAATGGGGGGGTTGTAAGTTTTGTCAAGAGCCAAAGCTCTGCGACTACTATCGCAAGGGCCAATGGCATCATGGCATAACCGCCGAAATCGTGAAACATTTTCTCCCAATATTCACCTTTGAGTATTGTAAAAGCAAACGCCGTGATAGTTAATCGTGTGGTATTACAAAGCAGAGCGATAGGCAGGCTCGAGGTCAGGATGATAAGTTTTTCCCACCATGTTCGATTGACCAGCAGGACAACCAAGCCGCTAATCACGAAAAACGCAGTGACCATTCTCAAGCCGTTACAGGCCTCGGCTACTGCTACAGTTGCACTTCCGATATGAATAATATTGCCTTCCCGCAAGACCTCATATCCAAGTATTTCCAGACAGAATACGGCTGACGAAGTCGCCCAGCGTTGCATAGGCAGCGTAACAGCAGCCTGGATTCGGTTCGGCCAAGGTAGCATTAAGCATAAAAACAGTAATACTGTAGATATCTTTCGAAAAAGCTGCCAGCCAAACAA
This sequence comes from uncultured Pirellulales bacterium, assembly GCA_964631175.1. Lineage (GTDB taxonomy): Bacteria > Planctomycetota > Phycisphaerae > Sedimentisphaerales > Anaerobacaceae > CAZVWH01. The sequence goes on from CAZVWH010000058.1 coordinate 10,241, forward strand.
AAGGAGGACCAATGCAGCAATGCTTAGAGCAATGGATATTCTTTCGACCGACCCATACATAAAGAACAGACCAAACAGCCTGACTGTTTGAGCTGCCACGAAGGCAAACAAACCCCAGAGACAAGGCTTTACAGGGTAATCAGCAATATCATTCCGCCTCGACCATAAGATATAGATCGCTAAGAAGGGAACTAAAAAGCCGGAGGAATATTCATCACTTTGTTGCCATAGGTTCCAAAGGTGTTTAATGTTAAACCAATAAGACCAAAGAAAAGCGATACAAACAAGGCTCGCTCCAAACCATGGAACAACCTTTGTCTTGTGCAATTGCACCCAATTTGGCAGTTTATAGTTTATTTTTTCAAGCCGTGGTTGCATCGCATGTTGTAATTTACGTACGTTGTTTTTCGCAACTTCTCTTGTTGCACCAACCAAGCTGGTCAACACACCGTTTGGTTTGAATGCTATAGTTTGTTCTTTGACAATGGTATTACCTGGCACAGTGACGTTGTAGTCAACAATACTTCTTTGGATTTCACAGTTCAGGCCTATCTGTGCGTTGTCCCAAACCACGCTATTTACCACGAGGCTATCTTTGCCGACAGTGACATTTCTCCCAACTATAGTTGGCCCGAAAATAACTGCGTCTTTTTCAATGCAAGCGCCGTCCAGAACAACAACCGGCCCATAAACTCGAGCGCTTGGGTCAACGTTCACATTAGCCGCCATCCACACGGTTTGTGAATCACTCTGTTTGTGAAGTCTTAAATCCCGGTTTAGCTCTGAGGCATTTTCAATATAATTGGCGATGGCACGTAGATATCCTTGCCGATCTCGAAAATTTCCCACATGCTTTGACAATACTGCTGCATGAACGGTTTTCCCAGCCCGGAGCATTTCGGGAATTAAGCCTTCTTTGATATCAAAGTAGCCATCTTGGGGGACATGTTCTAAAATTTCTGGATTACAAACATAGACGTCGGCTGGTTCTCCCATCAGTTGGCTGTTTCTATTGCTGGGATTAAACATTACGGTCAAATCTGACTTGCTCTGACGGTGTGTGCTTATCAGGTCATCGATTTTTGGCAGACTTACTATATTGGCAGAGAACACCAGGAATAGCTCTGTTTTGTCGGAATCTGATGTGTCTATTTCGTTAACGATCGCATTTCGAATGCATCCGGCAGCTCCTACAGGTAACTCTTCATCCAAGAACTTCAATTCCAGATGCCTGTCAACGTGAATCGATTGTCGCAGCAATGAATCATCACAATCGGAACAAATCGTGATATATTTTATACCTTGCCTATTCGATGAGTTTATCAAATTTTCCAATATAGGCCTTCCTGCCGCAGGCCATAAAGCTGTCGGTAGGCGGCACGCTATTGGACATCTTCCAAAATCCAGACTTCCTGCAAGAAGGATGACTTTAATATTATTTTTGCCTTCGCAGTGCTTACTCATTTTGAGCTCTTGATAAAAGTTACACTAATCATTATGGATGATTTTGAAGCCATTTTTACTCATAAGTTGTTTCTCGATGAGGATCCGCCGCGGCTTTATGGCACCAAAGTGGGTCTTATACGGTCGCCAATATCTCCGCCGATGGCGATAAGTGTTTCCGCCATGAATGTCACTTGTTGTTTGATTATCTTACTGCCAGGAAAGCATTGTTCCAATTCATTTGCAGTCATAAGTCTAAGGCCATAACATTCCTCGCCGATCACATATTTATGTTTCACATGGTTGTAGCTGATAAGCTGGCCAACCCGAAGGTAACCGTGCCCGGGAAGCCAGGTTACAAACGGCAATCGTAAATGGAACTCAAAAGGATACCAGCGGTTGGGTGTAGTCACGAACCATCGCTTTCCTACTCGCATAATCTCGGCAGCCATTTTCTTCTGGTCTTTGAAAGTACCTACATGCTCAATGACGGCATTGCTATACACTATATCGAAATGCTTGTTTGGCCAAGGCAGCGCTCTGGCATCAGCAACAATGGCTTCAATCTCCGGATAATGCTGCTTTATCAATTCTATATGTTCTGCTGAAGTATTAATTGCAGTGAGTTTTTCTTTCCAAGGGTATGAGTCAATCAGTTGTAAAGTGCGGTCATGTTTAGGATTCACTTCGGCACCCACATCAAGAACTTGTGTTTGTGCGTTTGGCTTCATAAGCTTGTTAAACAATTCCAGTTTCCGCTTCCGGCTTATGTGCGATAGTTTTGCGAAAAGACGCATCTTTAAATTTATTCTTGGTGCTCCTCAAAACAGTCATAGAAAGTGGGCTGTCCTATCTGCAACTGCTCTTAAGCTACATAACAGCCTACTAATGCTACATGTTCTATTTTTATACTATAACGAATTTAGCAATATCTGAACAATCCGTTCAGAAGCTTTGCCATCCCAGAGCTGTGGCCTAGTAGTTGGCTTTGTCGTGTTCAAACTTTCCCGATAGGCACTCAGTATTCTGTTAATGTCTGTCCCTACCAAAATATTTGTTCCCTCAGTAATTGTGATTGGTCTTTCGGTGTTTTCACGGACTGTCAGGCAAGGTACTCCAAGGATTGTAGTTTCTTCCTGAATACCGCCAGAGTCTGTTATTACCAGCCTGGACTCTGACATCAGCCGCAAAAAATCTAAGTATCCGAATGGTTTGGTAGTCAACATATTCGGCAAATATTTAAGTCTTCCCATTAGTCCGTCTGACACCAAGCGCTTAACAGTCCGTGGATGTATGGGAAAGACAATTTTGATCTCCTTTTGAATCTCAGCTAATGCGTCTAATATTCTTATCAATGCTTCGTGTTGGTCAACATTGTTCGGTCTGTGCAACGTAATGACCACATATTGTTTAGCTCGTAGATTTAACTCATCAAGTATCGGAGAGTTAGTAGCTTTTTCTCTGTAATGCTCGAGCGTGTCTATCATAACATTGCCAACAAAGTGGACCTTTGTTCCATCAATACCCTGGCGTTTGAGGTTGTCCAAGCCGCTTGGCTCTGTAACAAATAGAACGTCACTTATAGCGTCAGTCAAAATCCGGTTTATTTCTTCAGGCATGGTTCGATCATAGCTTCTTAATCCTGCTTCGACGTGTATTACTTTAATACCCAATTTTGCAGCTACCAACGCACAAGCAACAGTAGAATTTACATCGCCTACCACCATTACAGCATCGCAGTCATGCTTTAAAACAACGAGCTCGAAACGCTTCATAATTTCAGCAGTTTGATGTGCATGCGAGCCGGAACCGACTTCAAGATTTACGTCGGGAGTTGGGATATCAAGTTCTTCAAAGAAAGTTTTACTCATATTCTTAGTATAGTGCTGGCCGGTGTGAACAAGCAATGAACCAATATCCGGCACCTTTTTACAAGCTCTTAGGATACTTGCTATTTTGATGAAATTGGGTCTTGCTCCGGCAACATAAATTATTTTCATAAATTTCTTCATTGGGGATTGAAAACTAATATTACCGAGAACTGTTTATTCTGCTTTTTTGACTTTTGAGGTAGGTGAAAACCCAAAACTGCGGAATAACCTGCTAAACTTGGCTCGTACGATTGCTTCCAAACTCAGTTTTATGAATATGCTGTTGGTAACTAGGTATCTTTTCCACATCCTTCGCGGTTCCTGGATAAGTCTATATAGCCATTCAAGGCCGCATTTCTGCATCCAAAGCGGAGCACGTTTAGTAATACCAGCAAGGACATCAAAACTGCCCCCCACTCCATGGCAGATTGGGACATTAAGATGGCTTTGCCATCTTTTAAGAAAGATTTCCTTTTTTGGTGAGCTAATCGCCACAAAAAGAACATCTGCTTGGCTTCCTGCTATGTTTTCAGCTACACTTTGCTCTTCACTTTCGTCGAAATATCCATCCCTGTATCCTGCAACGTGGATGCCTGGATAGTCTTTTCGCACAATCTCTACGACCCGTTGGACAACTTCCTGCTTGGCTCCTAGAAAATACACCCTATAATTCCTTTTAGAGGCAAACTCGAGCAGCTTGTATAGTATGTCAATTCCAGCTATGCGTTCTGGTAAAGGGTCACCGATTAACTTTGACAGCCAAACGATTGGTAAACCATCAGCTAGCAGGATATCTGCTTCCATTAGACTTTTACGAAGTTCAGCATTTTTATGGCACTTGACGACCTTTGCGACATTTACAACTCCCAAAAGAAGATTTTTTTTACTATCGATATGTTCCTCGCAAATATCGAGCAATTGATCCATCCGCACTCTGTTTACACCTATACCAAGCAGATTTACAGTCCTCAGCTTTAATGACGGATTTACGCCGTCTTTGCGTGGTAAAAACGACTTCTTTCCATATGTGACCATCAGCTAGATCCCTACTAATGGCCCTCTCTTCCAAAAAGCTCCTTCAGCACTAATTGTGCTTTGCTATCCCATGTGGATTTCTCAACTTTTCTTCTTCTGGACGCAATACGCTCAGCATTGTCTTCTGTCAATGCTCGCTTTATGCAGTCAGCAAATTCTCTCGGTGTCTTAGCCTGATATACGACATCATCGTATTTCTGCAATTCAGGGAAAGGAGTACTGACTACTGGTTTACCAAGAGCAAGGTACTCTTTCAACTTTATGGGATTACAAGCCTCGATCCAGCGGTTTTGACACCAGGGCATAATGGCCACATCAAAACACTTACCATAGTGCGGAACCTGCTTATAAGGCTTTTGTCCTAGCATCCATACGTTCTTTCGGGACAGCAAAGAGTGGCAATCCACTTCATTCAATGCTTTTCCGATAAGCACAAAAGATATTTCAGGCAGGCATTCAGTTACTTTTTCTATGAAATGAACGTCGAAAGTATGACCATCAATCTGGCCAAAAAAACCTACAATAGGCTTCCTGATGTTTGCCATATCCTGCGGTATTGTTCCATTATCATAGGCATGGGCAAACATTTCGTAATCAACACCATGGTCGAGACAAAGTGCGTTTCTACACTGTTTGTATTCTGCTCCATATAGTAGACTACTTACAAATACCGTTAAATCTGCGTTGACTTTTAGCTTTCGGTCGTAAGCGCTTATTATACGTGTATCAACGTTAGGAAATTCTTCCCATCTATCCGTTCTTTGCCAAATTAGAGCACTCTTTGGCAATCTTATGCTCGTGTCACAAGCGCCAGGACACGCAACCCAAATGATTGGATTATGGATTTTCAACTTCCGCACAACGGTTCTTATTTGTATTGTCAGAAGCAATTCGTTTAGCTGACGAGCCCACGGGATATGGTGTACCGGCAGCGTAAGTGGGCTGTAAACCCAAAATCCCTCACCGGACTGTTTCAGTCCTGTCATGATGCTCTTGGCCTTTCTAACGAACTTATCAATGAACTTGCTGTTTTTGCCAAATTTTGGTTTTTGTATTACGATGGAATTTACGTAAAGCACAGTTCCAACTCGCGCAAAACGGCGCATTATTTGCATATCAATATGGGCTCGATTGTGATACCACCAGTCTCCGCCGCCAAAACATACTACGTCTAAACGCTTAGGGGTCACGGAATTGTCACCGCCAAGAGAAATACTCTTTTTGCTCCCTCTTAATTTGACAACCACATCTTTAAGTTTCTGGACTATAAATTCGATGTGGTTATGATTCAATTGTTGATGAATGGGTAGTACAAGAAGATTATCTTTTAAGAAGCACGCTCCAGGATATTCGGGCCAGGGTAGAGAACTATGGTACCCAGACCACCAGGCTATCGTATTGATGGATAAAGCATTTAGTTCTTCGCATACTTGTTTGCGTTTATCTACGATTATGGGCAGGTAAAGTGGGCAAACTCCTTCAGGCAATTCTTTGTATAGTACGTCAACGCCTTTTACATCAGACAGCAAATCTAAATATTTGCGAAAATTAGCACGCCGGGTGTTTACGATTTTAGTTACACCAAACGTCCTCAGCATGCGTTCAGTTATCTTTGATATTCGTCTGTTATTTAGTTTTTCATCATAGTAATAGCTGGACGGTATGTCTGGGAAAGCAATATTACAATTTTCTTCATGATTAGTGATTGATCGTGTTTTTTTCAGCACCGACCAAACCGGCTGGTATAGGAATTTTGAACATGATGACATATACAATACGTGTTGTTTGACCAGTGGAAGCATATTTCTCAGGATTTCTAAAATCGGTGGCTTTTGCCTTCTCCAATTACTTACAGCCAAATCAGGGTTATTTATAACCAGCGCTCCGCCATCAGGTACAGGCAATATCTTTGGAAAGTTATATACCGATATATCACCAACTGACCCAAGTTTGGTTTTGCCATCACAACTGAACAGTGACAACGCACAATCTTCAATCAAATAAATGTGTTTTTCATCGCACAGCTTCTTGATCTCAACTACTGGCTGTGGAAAGCCAAAATAGTGAGTGACATATATAGCTTTTGTCTTCTGGCTAATGCGCTCGCGCAAATCTGTCAAATCAAGCCTTCCCTTTTTGTCAACGCGATAGAGTATGACTGAAGCACCGCTATTAAGCAGTGGACTGATCTCAGAACCGCAATTATATGCTGGTGCAAGAACCTCGTCGCCAGGTTCAATTCCCATACGTTCACATGCATACCTAATCGCTACTCTGGCCTTATGGACATAATGCGTGCGTGCGCTCGGGAACCAAGATAGCGCAGCATCTCGACTGCTGCCAAAAACGTGGCGAAATGGAAAATGTTGGCCTCCGCAATACAATTTATGCTTTATTCTACTCATTGGTAGAGGTTCAGAGCACCAGACCGTCCTTTCATGTTATTAAAATTCAAGATTGCTAAATACGAGCAATATGCGCAACTTCGCTGCATGTGTGGGTCTTTCAGATAATCCATTTTTCTGTAAATAGAGAATACTTTCATAACGAGCGATTTTGCTTTGATTAAAGGAAAGTCACTTAAATTTAGGAAAACACGTTGGATCGTATCCATATCTTCCATAAAGGCTTTCGTTTAAAAGGCAGCTTTGGAGCAATTCGGTTAAACCATATCCTGTAGTAGCACAGATTTAAATACTGCGCCAAGACCCGGAAAATGGAAACTCGAATCTTCGAGGACAATCTATTTTGAATAATATAAAGACTCCTAACCGGAAAAAGCTCTCCTCCAAGCCGGAGTTTGTGCTCGTATTTGCCTTGCATACTGTCTATGTATCTAATACCTTCATTTAGGGCTTTCTTTACCATCTCACTAAAAACCAGTCTCCCAACGCTTATCTTTGCAAGTTCTTTAGAGCATGAACGAGCGTTTAAGAACTCAAAATACTGTTCTCCAAATTTATAGGCATATTCATAACCAAGACATCGTGCGCCAGATTTGATTTCCAGTAATCGCAGCCTATCGTGCCTTAGTTGAGCTGTCGCTACTTCGTGGTGAAAGTTTTGTGCTGCTGGCCAATCACCAAAATGGCCAAGCTTACCCAAGTTTTGCCAATACGACTGGTGCATGTTAACAAAGTCTTCAAATGTTTGTTCAAAGTTGTCTTTTGAGGCAACAGTTGAAACCAGACAATTCCCCTCAGGAAATAAGGTCTTGTAGCTTCTCTTGATATCCCAACGTTCTCCCTTCTTAAGCTTAGCTAACTGCTTTTCCCAATTGTCAGCTAATTGAAAATATGTTTGAACGCCTTTACGCTCGCTTACGACAAGATAACGATGGGCGAACAACTCTTCGCAGGCATCCTTTAGATCTTCATAATCTTTATACAGGCCAGCGATGGGACCTAAGTGCAAAATGTCCCATTTGCTTTCAAGCAGTAACTCGAAAAGCTTATGAAGAACACGCCTTATATATTCTGCGTGTATGGGGACACAAATCTGATCTCCCGTAGAGTCTGAGGCTACGATTCTTACAGTTCGTACGAAGATAGGACCAAGCCAGATATTTTCGAAAAACAGGGGAATTATGCCCACTATCGTATCAGCCCTGTTACGAAAAATGAAAATCTTGAGTTTTCGCTTTGTGCCGTAGTACTTCCACCATATCCGGCACCAGTCAAAGGTAAGGAAGATGTCACCTGATACAGATTCAACAAAGGAATCCCATTCTTGCTGAAAGGCCTCCAATTGCTCAAAATTATTGTAGACTTGGATCTGCACAGCATTTTGTGTGTCTTTGTCGGTTGTAATTGCTGTTGTATGCCTTATACTACACATTAACCAATTTATTTAGTGATTAGGTTATAGATTCTTTCAGAAGTGCGCCAGATGAGCTTTGTACGGAGACTATTACAAGCCTCAAAAGTCCCAACATGGAAAGCCTCTTTTGCTCCCATCCGTGACTTGAACTGATAAACGTTAGGATTTCTGTCCAGATCAACGCCCCCTAGATCATACATCTTCATACCGGCACGCTTAGCTGCGAGCAACGTCCTCCACCATACGAGGTAAGATGCCCCGCACCGAAGTCCTTTTTCGCTACTGGCTTGGAAAAGCCCTACTGCAGTATCACCGAGATAGCTCGTAACATCTGCCGTTAGCGGCTC
>CAZVWH010000059.1:0-18446 GCA_964631175.1 uncultured Pirellulales bacterium
AATAACCCCCAAATAAACCTGTCCTGTCCGGCTACGGCTCGGTGCTTCGCCGAGACGAGAGCCGGGTCGAAGGCTTGGGGGGGCTAAATATATTAATGTATTCTGTTTTCTGTCCTCTGTCCCCTGTCTTCTGTTTATACAGGATAAACCGGCAGTTGTTGTCTAAGCAATTCGTATATCTTCTTATTTGCTTTGATTGCCTCTTGAGAAGTCTTTTTGAATTTAGCTTTTAATTCCTCAAATTCCGTTGCCTTGAGAGCTGCCAAATCCGACTTCTCGCCGTTGGTTGTGTTTGCCGCTACGAAATTAGCCATCGTTTCATGGGCTATCTCCCGAATAAGCTGCCAAAGCTCCTTGCCCTGACTGGCTGCAATTGCCCGCCCCAGAGCCAGGGACATCGACAGAATAGCATTCATACCCAGGACGCCTTTTCTCTGCATCACATGAATTTTGTCCTCGATTGAAGCACTGTCGGAAATCAATCCCGCCGTCACGGCTTGGTCGTACTCCAAACGAAGCAGCTCTTTGTCCACGTCGAGCAGGCTGCCAAGCTGGGCAAGCCTTCTGCCGGTAAACGCCTTGGCAAGGACGGTTTCGATGTGCCTGACCGCCTCCATGCAGCCCTTACCGTCATAGCGTCTTGCCTGTCTCCATCGATTCAGCAGATTCTCATCGTTCTTGGCTTTGACGGCGGCATAGTCCAGGCCTTTCTTGAAACGATATGTGCCATCTCCGGCATCATCAAACAAATCAGAGTGCCTCTTAGTCAGCTCACCGGGCGTAATGATACTATCGACGTAGTGGATTGCCTCATCTACGCCGGCTGATGTTCCCAATGGTGTTGAGCCTTTGAAGCGAATAGTCCCTGTTTTCCCTAAGAACAAAGTCGCTGCCGCAGAGGGGATGCCGGCATTGGTTGCCTCCTCCGTTCCACTGACGGTTTCAATCGCCAGCATTCGCATCAATAAACCCGCTATGTCAAGATCGGCTGTATCCGGCATAATTTTCACGTCTTCTCTGCCGGTTAATATCCGAACAAGCTCTTTGACATTTTCTTCTACTTCTTTTCTTTCCTTGTCGGTCATTTCACGCTGTGAAGATTTAGCCAATGCTATGATTTCCATGACTCGCCCGTACTTCTGGAGTCTTTCGGTATTAGCTCCTCCGCCTGCCTTCATCCCCAAGGCGTTCATAGCTGTTGAAATTTCCGCCTCGAACGGGTCGTTCGGCGATTTAGAGCGGTGTGAAACAACAAGCTCGGCGCCGTAGGCGAGCGATGTGAGCATCGCCAGCACGGTCTCGGAGAGCGTCCCGATTTGGTTGGCCTTGATTAGAGAGACGTTAATCTCTCCGTTCTTGGCGCAAGCCTCAATGTTCTCATCCTTTGTTGTGACGAGGTCGTCACCAATGATAAATATTTTGTCACTGAGCTCGGTCATCAGATTCTTCCAGCCAATGTGGTCGAGCTCGCCGAAACCGTCCTCAATGGATAGAACCGGTACGTCATCTTCCATGGCTTGCTTATAGAGCTGGAGAATTTCATCCCGGCTCATATCAAGCTTACTCTTGTCACGCCAGAAACGATACATTCCAACCGAGTCCTTCTGGCCAGTTTCCTCACGGTAGGCGTTCTCCAGCTCCGAGGCGGCTGGGTCCAGAGCAATCGCCACATCCACACCGGGTACGTATTCGCAATCAAGGATAGCCTGTTTCATCATTCGCCACATTCTCTGTTCCGGCACGCGGTCTTGCGGCTCTTTATCAACGTATGGTGCTATACCACCTTCAAGACCGACACCCATAACCTTTGCGCCAGGAGCAGACTCGATGATTTCCTTCAAACGGTATTGTAACTTAACCGTCGTTTCCTGTGCATCTTCGTACGTTTTGGCGGATAGCGGCATGAACATACTCTCCTGCATACTGATATTACTCTCAGGATATTCCTTTTCTGTGTGTCGTCCACCCATTGCGCAGTTTCTGAACTGCCATGGAGCGGTGACTTTACTGCCGTTTTTGAGTGTGACAGTCTGCATTCTGGTGGTAAGCAGCGTTTTCTTGACTTCACCAACGCGCACAAGCCAGCTTTCTTTGGAAACGGCAGCGGTGGCTCTTGCAGCCTGCTCAGCAGCAATCTTCTCTCTCATGCGGAACTCTTTGAGCTTGCCTGGGTCTGCAAGAAGCCGGTCAAGTAATCCAACACAGCCGGGCGCCAAGAAGAAACGACCTATGTAGATAAGGATGCTGTTGTCCACAGCCAGCCCCAAACCGATTCCGATAACGGCAATCGGCAGGAAAACAAGAGCCAAATATCCGCTCCAGACCGGTGCGGATGCCGCCACGGCTAAGTTGTATGGTGCATCAGGTGCAAAGTTACCGCCTTCCTTTTTGATACCGTAGAATCTGCCCCACGGTATCAGCAAAAACATTTTTGCGTACCATCCAAATTTACCTGCTCCACTTTGAACGATGGCGTCGGCTTTTTCCTGAGAATCCTTATTTAGAGCCGCTAATTTAACGGCCGTTAAAAAGTGGCCCATTTCGTGGATGGCTATCCCAATATGCCAGGACAGATACAAGATAATCAAAGAGACAAATGTCTCCCAGCTTACGAACATGAAACGCAGCGTCTGGAGCTTGCTTTCGACATCCGCTGGAACGCTAAGTACCGATGAAATAAAGGCGGCGTGGAAAGAAACCAATTTATGGTTTGCGATCACCCAGCCGCGCTCTAAGTATCCCGCAGCTCTAATTGTAACAGATCCTACAACCGTTGCTAATGCCTGCTTAGTTCCGGTTATTTTCCGCTTTGCTTCTGACACTTTTCTCATTGGAAGTTTCTCCTAATGGATATTGCTAATGTTTACAGCGTATTCTTAGATTGAACGACAAATAATATATGATTATCTTTTAATTTCAAATATTTTTTAGAGTTTGGTATATTTTGTTGATTTTGAAGGTTCCGTCAATAGTAAACTTTTTTAATCTCTGCGGGTAGGATAGACAGGCCGGACAATACGATAGGGTATATACTCGTCTCGGCGGCCCGCTCTGGTAAGCGTGCATACACCGTAGCCGAGAGGCCGAGCCGGAGCGAGACAATCAAACAATAAAAAGTTATTGCAGAAGGAGCTATTATGGAGCGGAAACATGAAAATCCTGAGGACGAAATAGGCGACTTAAAACAGGAGCTGGAGCACTTCCAGCAGGAAAAAGAGCGGGTCAGAACTATTATAGGAAAAATCGGCGGGGTGCCGAAATTCCAGACAAAGCTCATTAACATCATTTTTATTATTATCATTGTAGTCTCAGTAGCAGTATCAATAATCGGCGGCGAAGAATTGCGTCTTTTGATGATCGAGCTGGCAACGGTAACTCTATCTGCAAAAATTATCTATATGATACATTTACAGATGCGAATAAACCACTTCCAGTTCTGGATACTCTCATCTATCGAATGGCGGATTAACGAAACGATAAAGCACATGAAACAGCTGAAGCAGGAACCTTCATCTTAGATCGTGGCGATATAAGGCAAATTTTCTTTTTAAATTTTGAAATGTAGTTTAACATCAATCCTATAAAAAAATTTTGAGTTGCTGCTGGACAATCCACCAACCTTGCTCCGTACCTTGATTTCCTAATGACTTGGTTTCCTCTCAATTGCTTCATCTGTAGGCTAAAAGCTTGCCATGAGAAACTAATATTGCCGGTTTTTGGCCAGAATTCGCTTTTTTTATAGAATTTTGAGCAATTTTAGAAAAATCGTGCAACTTTTTGTGTAGTTTCACGTCTATAAATATAGAATGCACACACCAAAACGAAGCGTAGCAAAACCTCTTTTGTTGTGCAAAAAATTCCTTTACCCTCCTTCTAAAGGCCGATACAAAACGTAATCGGCCTTTTTTATTGATTGCCACTGATTATAGATTATCATAGTAGCCTATGAGAATTCCACTTACCAGATACGGTTGGCCACAGGTAGCTGTTTTCCCGGTAGTCTTGCTTGCGATTATGATTGTCTATTTACTCATAGGCATTTTGTTTTTGCCTACCTGGGCTGTTATTTCTGTAGAACTTGTATTGGCTGTTCTATTAGTCTTGGTTTTATCGTTTTTCCGTGACCCATATCGAATATCGCCATTGGATGCAAGCCTTTTATTGTCACCGGCTGATGGCCGGATAACCGATATTGAGACTGTAGAGGATGATAGTTTCATAGGCGGAGCGGCACTGCGAATCGGGATTTTTATGAGCATTTTCAATGCTCATATTAACCGAGCTCCCTGTAATGTACAAGTCGAGAAGATTTCTTACAGAAAAGGCAAATACAAAAATGCAGCTAATCCTCAAGCCGGCCGTGTTAATGAATCTAACAACCTTGCCTTTGTCAGGATTGACAGTCCCAAAGACAAACTTATTGTTCGCCAGATCAGCGGTGCTATTGCTCGACGAATTATTTGCAAGACCAGCCAGGGACATGAATTGACCAGCGGTGAAAAATTTGGGATGATAAAGTTCGGCTCAAGAACAGAGCTATATGTTCCCTTAACACCAGAGGCTGATACCGGTGTTTGGGAACCTAAGTGCTTAGTCAAGATAGGTAATAAGGTTAAAGCCGGCCTGACACCAATAATAAAATACGAGAGAAGACAGAAGACAGCAGACAGAGAACAGAAGACGGAGGACGGACGACAGAAGACAGTTTAGCCGTCGCGACTCGACTGAGCTCGTCGAAGTCCGGTACGGCGACAGATAAGTGGCAAGCCACAAGAAAAGAAAAGATGCCAAGCTTAAAGACTCAAGCTGCCAAAGAACGCTTATTAAGGCGAGTCCGAAGACAGCGATTGAAATATATCACAATCCTGCCGTCGCTAATTACTATTCTCAACGGCGTATGCGGCTTCGCAGCCATTGTATTTGCCGGCAAAGGCGCAGCAGCCGGCTCCCATGAGTTTTCTTATCATAGGTTTACACTGCCATATTTTGCAATAGCCGGCTATATGATTCTTCTTGCAATGATCGCCGATATGCTCGATGGACGGCTTGCACGAATGAGTCAGAGCACTTCCAGCTTTGGCGGACAGCTCGACAGCCTTTGCGACATAATCAGTTTCGGTGTGGCGCCGGCATTTTTAATGATAAAGGTCTTAGAAAATAAGTTGTTTGTTCTTGCCGAATTTAATCATCCTGTTGAGAGTTTTTTGTATCGTTTCATCTGGCTGTCGGCAGCGGCATATATAAGCTGTGCGGCTATCCGATTAGCGAGGTTCAATGTTGAAAATGAGGAGGATGAGACTGCACACATGAGTTTTATAGGTCTGCCTACACCTGCTGCTGCCGGCGTATTAGTCAGCCTTGTTATATTCCATCAGGAAATGATACTACCGGAACTTGTCGCCGAAAACAATCAAGTCCTTCTTAGCTTCTGTGAGAACGTTATTATTTATCTACTACCGCTTTTAGCCTTGGGGGTATCGGTGTTGATGGTTAGTAGGATTAGATATCCGCATATAATAAATCAGTACATAAAAGGGAAAAAACCATTCGCACATCTTATCAGGGTACTATTGTTTCTCGGATTGATTATCTGGAGCAGACAAACAGCTTTGGTATTAATTTTTTGTGGTTTTGCAGCCAGTAGCTTTGTGAAATGGTTTTATTACAAAGCAATCCGCAGGAAAAGTTATCTTGCCATGGTAACTGAATCCGCCATAGGAGGAGCTTTAGTAGCTCATGGCGATGCTATGATACACGAGCAGAAAAACACCTAAATCACCCCAGTTTTGTAGGAAAAAGTCATTTCGTCAATCCCTCAACAGATAACTGAGCCTTGGCATCTATTGAAGGTAGAACGCGGATTTGTTAGTATAGCTGGTCTTTGAGGACTAAAGAATGAAAATCAACCGTTTAGTTCTGGGCGATTATCAAACTAACTGCTACGTGCTCCGCGAAGATGCCTCAGCTAATGATTGCTTGATTGTCGATGCAGGCCTTGGTAGCGCTGAGCTAATTGGCTTTTTGGAGGAAAATCAATTAAATCCTGCTGCTGTGGTGCTCACTCATGGCCACATAGACCATATTGCGGCTGTCACTGAATTGCGTAAACGTTATCCTGATATTAAGGTTTATATCCATAAGATTGACGCCCCAATGCTAACACAACCGCAGCATAATCTGTCGGCTATGGTAGGGGGGGCGTTAAGCATCGAGCCGGCTGATATGCTTGTCGATAACAAAAGCGTAATCGAGCAAGCGGGCGTAAAGTTGGAGGTGCTTCATACACCAGGTCATACACCCGGTGGGATTTGTCTATATTCAAAGGATGAAGGGATTGTCTTTACGGACGATAGTCTATTTGCCGAGTCAATAGGCCGAACTGATTTTCCAAATGGAAGTATGGAACGATTATTAAAAAGCATAAGGGGAAAATTGTTTAATTTGCCCGATGATACTATTGTTTATCCCGGCCATGGGCCGGCGACGACAATAGGCCATGAAAAAACGCATAATCAATTCTTCCGATAGTTTTTTCAACTCCGCGACCTCGCTCCACCGAAGCGGCTACGCAAAGGCGAGTAAATCATGGGGTTAAATACAAAAAATATTTAGCCCCCCAGTTTACTGGGGGGTTATCACATGTGGGACAAAATCTAAACAATACTTGTTGCTTTTTCTAAATTTTTTTAGTTTTAAGACAATTGACAAATTCCGTTATAAGTTGCTATTGTATAGATGCCCTGAAGTTTTTCGGCGGCGTAGCTCAGCTGGTCAGAGCATGGGATTCATAAGCCCAGGGTCGTCGGTTCGAGTCCGACCGCCGCTATTCTTCGCGTATCTCGGGAAGCGTGATGCGTATTGCGTTAGCAAGGGCAAGGCCTTTGCTTTAACGAGATACGAGCGACGAACAACGATATACGAGACTGCCCCCATCGTCTAGTGGCCAAGGATATCAGGTTCTCAACCTGGAGACAGGGGTTCGACTCCCCTTGGGGGTATTTTGACCGACTCAGTCGGTCAAAATAGAGCAGGTGAAAATTAGAACAGTAGAACAGTAGTGCAAATTAACAGTTGATAATTGTCATTTCTGTGTAGAAAAGAGTAGTGGTTGTCATTTCGAGCGAGCAGTAGGCGAGTCGAGAAATCTGTTTTTGAGTAGATTTCTCCGCTTCGTCCCCTGGGGACTTCGGTCGAAATGACGGTAAGTGTTTTCTGCAGAGCAATTCAAAAATTAAAATGTGAAATGCAAAATCAAGGAACCGCATGTCTTAAAATCCTTCATACAAAACTCATTCTGAAGGAGCAAAGAATTGCCTAATGAACAACCAACAAAATTATCAACGATTGTCGGTGGTGGGCTGAGGTCAATAGCAGCTTCTGTCCCCGGTCTTGCATCTATAGGAAAAGCCTGGAGCGAATATGAAGATTATAAAACTGGAGAAAGAATAACTGAATTGATGAATAATTTAAAAAACAAACTCAAATCACTTCAAGATAGGATTGGCAACATTGAAGATGTTTACCAAAAGACTAGGGACCAATTTTTTTCATTACTTGAAATTACTGTTGAAAAGGTGAGCAAGGAATTATCCAAACAAAAAAGAGAAATATATGCTGATGTGCTGACAAATCTGTCTTTTCAACAACACGAATATCCCTATGAAGATAAAGTTGCAGTAATTCATAGCTTGGACGCATTGAACCCTTCTGATCTGGAAGTGTTAAAACTATTTAGATAACAAGACCAATCCGCAGTAAAGGAGCTTAATTGGCAGAGTCTTAATTTGCCAGGAGACGATAATCAGAAACTGGCTGAACTGGTAAGTATGCTTGTTAGACTCGAATCAAGAGGCTTAATTATTACTACTAAAATGCCTTCTGGTGTTGTTTTTGTTCCTGATGGATTAGATCAATCGATTGCAAGAATGAGTGAAACACAATATAGGATATTACCATTAGGCCAAAGAATACTATCAACATTGGAATAGCTGTTCATTTTTTGTGACCATTTTTAGCCTATTGAGAGACTTTTGATGACAAACATTACTAAAAACGATGAACAGTATATGAAGCTTGCCATTGACCAGGCCAATATCGCTGAGGAAAATGGCGATGTGCCGATAGGGGCGGTTATCGTTTGTAAAGACCAAATCATCGGCAAGGCATACAACCAAAAAGAGCAGCTCAAAGACCCCACGGCACACGCGGAAATAATTGCCCTGACACAGGCAGCGGCCTATATGCAGACATGGCGATTGAACGGCTGCACAATGTATGTTACTTTAGAGCCGTGCCCGATGTGTGCAGGTGCGCTTGTTTTAGCCAGAATTGACCGGCTCGTTTATGGCTGCGACGACCCAAAAACAGGTGCGGTAAAAAGTCTTTATAATATCGTGCAGGATGAACGGCTGAACCATCGCCTGGAGGTTACGAGCGGTGTTCTGGCTGATGAATGTGCGGAATTGCTACAACGGTTTTTCCAAAAACGCAGAGAACAAAATTCAGAGCAAAATTAATGATGGATGGTTTATGCAAAACGGTAACTTAACTAAAAACCTTGTTCTGTTGAGAAGCCCTACCGTCATTTCGACCGGAGTCCCGACTTGTCGGGACGAAGCGGAGAAATCTATTAAAAAACAGATTCCTCGACTCGGCTGCGCCTCACTCGGAATGACGTTTTCAACAAAGCGTAAAAACCTTACAATTGGTCTTGCAATAGCTTGTATTTGTTTATTTTCCGTCGGCTGCCATTCAAGTGAGAATTCATACGGCATCTTCGAGCAGCAATCGGACATAGGCCAGGTTAAATATACCGGAACGACAAAATACGATTCAATTTTGAACGAATATCACATTACAGGCGACGGTGCAAATATATGGGGCAGAAGGGATGCTTTTCATTACGTATGGAAACAGGTTCCAGGGGATTTGGAATTAACTACAGATATTTTCTGGCCAGGACAGGGAATGCATGAACACCGCAAGGCCGGCTGGATGATACGTCAGGCCCTGGAAGCAGACAGTCCTTATGTTGATGCAGTTGTTCATGGTGACGGTCTCATATCACTACAGTATCGTTTAATAAAAGGTGGACCAACCGAGGAAATTCAATCTCCCATACCGGCACCTGCTACGTTAAAACTAACACGTGATGGAGATGTTTTTTCCCTATATGTATCAAAGGATGGAAATGCTTTTCATCCTGTAGGGGCTATTTGCCTCGCTTTAGCAGAACCGGTGTATATAGGCCTGGCGGTCTGTTCGCATAATAATTCTACCGCTGAAAAAGCCATCTTCAAAAATGTGGGGATGAAGCTAAAAGGAGTTTACAGAGTGAAAGAACGAGTGTTGGAAAGCAGTTTAGAAATCATCAATATCGAAACAGGCGTAAGAAAAGTAATTTACTCTTCTTACAACCACTTCGAAGCTCCGAACTGGTCACGTGACGGAAAGTATCTGCTGTTTAACAGTAAAGGAAAACTTTATACTATCGGTGTTGATGGCGGAGAACCAAAGCAACTAAATACAGAATTCGCGGTTCGTTGTAACAATGACCACGGGTTCTCCCCTGATGGTAAGCTTATAGCGATAAGCCATCATCACAAGGGTAAATCACTTATCTATGTACTGCCCAGTGAAGGAGGTTTGCCTCAGCAGATAACCGAATCAGGACCATCCTATTGGCATGGATGGTCACCGGACGGTAAAACTTTGGCTTATTGTGCCGAAAGAAACGGCAATTATGATATTTACGTTATACCTGTCACCGGCAGGCAGGAATTGCGTTTAACTGATACTGAAGGCTTAGATGACGGTCCGGATTATTCTCACGACGGCCGATATATCTATTTTAATTCACAGCGCATAGGCGCGATGCGAATCTGGAGGATGGATGCAGATGGCAAGAATCAAGAGCAGATTACTTTCGATGAGCAGTACGCCGATTGGTTTGCTCATCCATCTCGCGATGGAAAATGGATTATTTTTCTTTCCTATAACAGAGATGTAGAGGGACATCCTGCCAACAAAGAAGTAGCGTTGCGAATTATGCCGACTTCAGAAGGGAAACCGCGAGTACTAACCAGATTATTTGGTGGACAGGGAACAATCAATGTTCCCTCGTGGTCACCTGATAGTAAGTATGCAGCTTTTGTAAGTTATCGACTGATAGGTACAGAACCTTTTCAAGATTAAAAATATCTGCGAGGTCATTATGCCTTATCGTCAAAAAAAGGTTGTTGTGATTGGAGCGGGATCGGTTGGCACTGCCTATATCTACGCTCTATTGCCCAGAGGTGTAGCTGGAGAGATTGCTCTTATAGACATCGACCAAAATCGCGTCGAGGGGGAGGTTCTTGACCTTTCACACGGGTCGCCTTTCATACCGCCGGTAAATATAAAAAAGGGTGACTACTCGGACTGCGCCGACGCCGATGTCATTGTGGTTACAGCCGGTGCTAAGCAGCAACCAGGCCAGAGTCGGATAGACTTGATTCAGAATAATACCCAGATTATCAGAACGATTTGCAGGCAAATCGCAAAGCACGATAACTCCGCTGTTTTGGTCATGGTAACAAATCCGGTCGATGCGCTTGTCTATGTGGCCTTAAAGGAGCTAAATTGGGACCATCGGCGTGTAATAGGCTCCGGTACTGTGCTGGATAGCGCAAGATTCAAATATCTGCTCAGCCGACATTGCGGGATTGATGCCCGTAACGTCCACGCATATATTCTCGGCGAGCACGGCGATAGCGAATTCGCCGCCTGGAGTATGTGTCATATTGCGGGCGTGTCCCTGCGCCAATATTGCAGGATATGCAGAAAATGTAATTATAAAGAACACCACCGTAGGATAGCTGAAGAGGCTCGCAGCTCCGCTTATCATATTATCGACTACAAAGGCTCAACATATTACGGAATCGGATTGTCGCTTGTCCGCATTACCGAGGCAATCTTACGAAATGAGCACAGCATCCTGACTGTATCGAGTTTTTTGGATGGCCAATATGGAATTAAGGATGTTTGTCTTAGTGTGCCGTGTGTGCTAGGCGATAGGGGGGTAGGAATGACCATTAATGCAGAGTTGGCCGACGAAGAATTAGAGGCTTTGCGAGCTTCTGCAAAGACAATAAGGAAGGTGCTCAACCAGATTAACGTTTAGCCGTCGCCGGCATTTATCTGCCGTAAGGCATCCCTTAGCGGACTTCGTAGTACAACTCTGTTCTCCGGAGTATCAATACGAAGGAGAACTACGGAGAAGGACGGCGACGGATAGGGATAGCTCTTAACATTTAATCTCATCTATCTACCAGCACCACGAGTGGCAAAAGTAAAAGCCCTGCCCACAGCCGTTCGACTTCGCTCAGGCCAGGGGTGGCAGGGCTAATCGTCGAATGTTGTACTTCGTCTGTCTTCTGTCCCTTCGGCTGCGCTCAGGGCAGGCCTCTGTCTTCCGCAACAGAGAATCTGCACGGGCCCAAGCAGGCCGCTATCCAGTGGTTGCCAGTCCGGCTTGACCTGAATATTTGTTTTTGTCAAACGCTCTTCCACAGACAATTTCTGATCAGCTAAAAGACGATTGCGCCAGGAATTGACCACAACAATTTCCAGCTCGTTTTGACCTGTTTTTAGCACACCTGAAATATCCACCTGGAAAGGCTTGGTCCACACAACGCCAAGGTCTTTGCCATTAAGTTGAACTGCGGCGATGCCAACATCCTTGACATCTCCCAAATCCAGCCAGTAGGAATCCGTGTCACTCAGTTGTAATGCACAGTCAAATATTTTTTTATAGGTGGCTTTTCCAGAGTAGTTTTTGACATTTGGATCGGAGTGGTTTGTCCAGCTGATTAGCGTGTCAAAAGTAACAGACTGCGGCCCACCCCAGGCAGGATCAAAATTGACGTCCCAAGAACCTTCTATGATATAGATAGGCTGCAGCTCTCGTACGTTCGTAGTGGCCGAACCCTGCTGAGTTTCTGGAATAGGTTTGTGAAAGATAACAAACCATGAGCCGTACGGGGCAAAGTGCAGGGGAACCTCGGTTCTCCCATTGGTTCGACTGTGCTCACCACCCTGAGCCTGTCGAAGGGCGGTTTGCTTAAAGGCCTTAGCTTCACAAATATCACCATTCAGTGGGTTCCACAGTTCCGGCTGTCGGCTCTCTATTCGGAACGTGCATGTTACGTCCTGCGTTTGGTCTGTCTGGTTACAGACAAAATACATATCCGCATCTTGGATTTTATAATGAATATAGTCTAAGATCGCTGTCAAAACGTCGGCTTGAATTTTAAAGTCAGGCTTAATACCCATCTGTAAAAGCACCTGATGGGCTTTATAGCCCCAGATAACTTTGCCATTCCCAAAAGCGTGTTCTCCGGTAGGCTGATTGTCTAATCCCCAGACCGGATCCGCCAGATTTGCAAATTCCTCGTCGCATCGGGGATAATCTGTTAAGCTGACAGTCTTAAGCGGTTTGTATCCTAAAACTGTCGCCCCGTTATAAACTAACTCTTTGATTTTCTTTAACGCAGCCAATGACAGGACTCTATGATCCGGCAACACTAACAGTCGATACTGCATACCGCTATCCAGGCAAATGCAGCCGTCGGAAACTGTTGTTTGCTCAAGCAGAACCTCTTCGCTGACCGCATCGTAATCATACCCCGGTAAGACGCCGGCAGGGTCGTCCTCTTTGAGCCGACGCAGGTTAGGGACGTGATCACCCTGATAATATAGGCAATCGGCCACGAACTTACCCTGTTGCAGCAAAAACTGGCAGCGGTGCAGATAGTCGAGAAAGGCATCGGCATACTCCCACCAGGTGACATTGGGATTAAAGTGTGTGCCGGCAAAGTATTCCTGGCCTGGTAGTCCCATCTCTTTGGGTGAGCAGGTAAAAGTATGAATAAAGCACAGGTTCAGGCCTGAGCAGACCTCGTGGTCGAATGTCGGTTTGTGAGACGACCAGAGCACATCATTCCAATGCGGTCCAATCGAGGTAAAGGCCTCGGCTCCTACGAATTTTAAGCCGTAAGTATGAGCTGCTGAAGAGGTTTGCTTTACGTAGAACCGTTCAAAAGGACGTGGTCGATGCGGCGACGGCACCCAGAATTCACCCATGGTTATGTCACTGCGTCCTAAACATTTAAGCCCATCAAAGGGGCCTGCATGTGGCCCGCCGGACTCAGGGGCAGTCCCCATGCCGCGCTGGCGAGCCAATTCGGCAAAGTATTGATAATGATTTTCTGCAATGCAATCGCCCACGGTCTTGCGGAAATCCGCTAAAAAGCGATTGCTGACGTCACGGTTTTCAATAATTTTTCCTGCGATAACCGGTAGATACGACGTGAGGTCGTAACAACGACGCTTGGCGAACTCCCGCTGAAAATGCTGGCTCCAGTTGGCTCCGCCACATTCCCAGCTATCGGTACACAAATACTTTAGGGTTTGTCCGACTAACGGCCCAGCTTCGTCTAATATTGGTACAACCACTTGATCCCAATACTGCTTGAATATTTCAGAATCCATATAATCAATCACAAGACCCTGCCAGTCGCCGCTGGACGTGGAAACACGGGCACTGCCTAAGGTGAAACCAAAACGAAGCACTACCCATTTGCCCGGTGGTACTTGCCAATTCAATATGCCGTCAGATGAGAGTTTATCAGTAAGATTGATAATGTCTTTTACAGATGCGTCCTCTTCACTCTCAACAGCCGGGACATCTTCCAAGAGAAACCGGCAATCCGGCGCATCCCAGCCAATTTCATCAAAAACCGCCTTTTTCTCCAGATCGCGAATCGGTTCGTGTTCACCTGAGACCTCATCCTTGGCGGGATAAGCCAGCACAGCGATGTCACGATAGTAATCAGACTGGTGTTTGGGTATAGGTAGTTGAAGTGGCTTGGACGTCGGACCTTCGATTTGTATTTCTGACCAGGTCAGGGTCTTGGCTGCCATATCCGGCGTCACCATCGGCCCGCCCAGATTCCATCCGCTGGTAATATTCAAGCTCAGCTCCAGTCCGAGCCGATTGGCCTCTCTAACGGCATGTATAAAAAATTCCCGCCATTGTGGACTGGCAAAAAGCGGCCCTGCCGGAACCTGGCGATTGCCGCGTTGCTCCGCTCCGCCGGCGTCAAAAATCAAGGCGCCGCTGAAGCCCTTGGCCTTCATCTGCTCCAAATCCCGGCTAATCGCCTCCTTGGTGACATTGCTATTGAGCCACCACCAGAAACAGCGCACCCCGGCACTTTGCGGTGGGCGTTTGAAACCTTTTCTTAAATCGGCATAAGAATCTTCTTCAGCTACGGCTCCGTGCTCCGCCGAGATGACTTGTCCAAAGGTTTGGCCATCCCCTCGACTGCGCTCGGGACAGGCTCCTTGGCTCCGCTCGGTGCAGAGGAACAAAAACAAGCAAACACTGAAGAGCAGCCATACAGTCATTACAGCTTTTTTGCTCATCGTTTTCTTTGCTTTACACACAACGTAAAAAAGAAACCGCTCGCGAGAAATTATACCGCTTATGAAGCCATGGATACACATAAATACACGGAGTAATATTAAAGAAACAAAAAGCTGAAAAATAATGTATTGGATGAAGTCTAAACTTCATGAAGGCTTGCAAACTCGAAACAATCGAGGCCTATATTGCATGAGCCAATATAGGCCCCGAGCTGGTACACTGAAAATTGATCATCCATAATCAGACTTAAGCCAATACTACTCTATGAAGAAGCTTTTGCTACGTAGCACGAGCCACTAATTCGCAGGCGGGGAGATAATTAGCCAGATATCGTCAATATAGAGTGTTCCTGCACCACCCCCCGCTTCTGCTTTCGCAGAAAGCTGCGGGGGTGGGTTGTCTCTGTCGCCGACACCAATATCCATCTTATTGATATACTGCATATCCACGCCAGCAAAATCCAACAGCGGAATATTCCACTGCGTCCAGGTACCAATGGTTGTTGCTTCCGCGTCAGGATGTCTTACTACTGCACTATTACCGGTGCTATCCTGCAGCATTACATAAAGTCCCTCAGGGATGTTGCTTTCTATACCGATGTCCTGCGACTGCCAATCACCTGTAACCGAGCCGGTCGTGGTAACATCGGAAAATTCGGCTGTGCACATTGCATTAGAGTCGTGGCTGCACACGATTAAGCCTATATAGACATCCAAAAGCATAGGTATCGTAGCCGAACCAAGCGTCTCCCACGTATTTCCGTCAACTGAATACTCGCCCGTAAAGGTGTTGCCGCTGCGGGTCAGTCTCACCCAGACTGGAGTGCTGACATCACCTTGTCCGTCGGCCTCGCTTTCAAGAGCTGTCTCAAGACGGCGCAGGAACTGAACTTCGTTCATAGGTTGAATATTCACCATGGCATGTGTGGAACCTGGCTCCAGTGACTCACGAATCATAACACCTGCCTTGGCCGAGTTGTTAGTATTAGTCATGCTGACCACTTTTGCTGTTATACTTCCAACGCCGGAGAGGCGTTTGTAGGCAAAGTGGAACTGGTCAGAATTTTCCCAGATATCCGCACCGGCACCGGTCATCGTAATCGGTGACCCAATCGTAAAACTACCTACATATGCCGGTATACCTCTGAACCACAGCGTTAGAGAATTAACGCCGCGTCTGGTCCAATCCTGTGGACTCTGCCACTGGCGTTCGGTTTCGGAATAAAGAAGCGTTCCGCTCTGTTCATAGTTAGTGCCCTCGTTGACGACACCATCATTATCGTAACGCATATACATAGCTTGAGAGCCGCCGTGAACTATACTTTGCTCAGCAAACGGAGGCTCAAAGTGACCTACAGTCATGCCGGTGTTATTCACGGCATAGTCTGCCCAGACATCAAATATTATGTTATCGACATCGCCATATTGCTCAAAATCATCCACAATGAGATAATCTGATATAGTAAAGCTCCAGAGTATGCCTTTGCTAATTGTTGCATCAGTATTGACTTCATCGATCCGCCAGTAGTAAGTCCGGTTGGGTATAAGCTCTTCCAGTGGAGTATAACTGTTGGGGTCTTGTTGGCTACGATATATACCGGTGGTATCTGATATATCGGCGTTTTCTACAGCGTTCGCATCAGTACCAAAGTAAACATCGTGCTGCGCTGCGTTCTCTCCCGGCAGCCAGTTAATGGGCGTAACGTGTTCAATGTCCACCGTTGCTCTATTTGCAGGACGCGGCTTGCTGGCAAGTGTCGGATCCCCCGTTATAATCCGTGCAATCTCAATCGACGTCAACGCCTGATTGTAGATATGGAAATCATCCAAAAAACCAATAAGCCATGCATAATCACCAGCTTGAGACCTGCCGAGCCAGTTATCTGTAGTGTTTCCGAGGTCTCTTGGGAAGATTTGGGTCATTTCAGAAACAACAACGTCACCGTCAAGATAAAGCCGAATATTGCGGCTTACACTATCTATCACAATAGCCAAGTGGTGCCACCCCGTTGCAAGTGTGAATGGAGCGATTAGTTGAGCCTCCGCACCGCTCTGGGTTGTGATATTGAATTGCAGTGAGTTGCCGCCCTCTCCGCCTCTGCCTGGTGAGAGAAACATGTAAGCATCTGTTCCGTTACCGAAATCAAAGATGCGCGGCATAGCGGCGCCGATGTTGGCAGAGTTTACCCATACTGCAAAGGTGGAGTCGGAAAGCTGCTCTATAACTGAGCCGATAGGCAAGCTCACACTGTCATTGACGCCGTCGAATTGTAGCGCACCGTCTATCTGGCCGGCTGCTGCCCACAGTGGGTTATTGATCAAGGTGCCGTGATTGCCTTGGCCGGACCAGTCAAGCGCTCTAATACCCTGGCCTTCATCAAGCTTCCACCAGCCTACAAGATTGGGGTTTGTAATCGGTATCAAAGGCATTGTTGCGAATTGCCACACTTCACCTTTCCAGATTTCAGGATCTTCAACCTCATCGATCCGCCAGAAGTAGTCTATACCGAGTGCCAACGCAGCAGGCTCATAACTATTAGCATCATGGTATTGCTCAACTAATATGCCAAGCGGATTAACTCTGCTGGCATTGCTTACATCATCAAAACTGGTGCCCAAGTACACATCGTGCGTCTCCGCCCTTGAGCCTGGGCTCCAGGAAAGGTTAATATCGGTATCGAGATATTTGGCTCCGTTAGATGGGCTGGGATTATAAGCGGTCAAAGGCTGAACCGAAAAGCTCCAGACCTCGCCTCTATCTATTGTAACACCATCAGCATCGACCCCATCAATCCGCCAATAATAAGTTAACCCTGGAGTAAGACCGGTAACTGTATAGCTATTAGAGTCCTGTCGGCCTTTATATATCATATCTGTTGTGGTAGCAGCATTATTGACATCCTTGAAGCTTTCACCAAAGTACACATCATTTTCGGCTGCAAATACTCCCGGCTGCCACTGCAAAGACACTGTCGTGCTGTATGCCAAACTGCCGTTCGCTGGATTCGGCTTCAAGGCCTGTGGTATCTCCACCAATTTAAAGCTGCTGATAGTGCCGGTACAAGCACCAAACATACCATTGGAGCCGAAAGCAACGTAGTTGATTACGATATTACTGGTTGCGGGATTAACAGTCCGTTGAAATTGCTGCGAACCATCAAAATACCATTTCACCAGCCAGTCTGTGGTACTATTCATTTCAACGCGGACTTTAAGTTCCGCAGCACTGGTGGTTGTAGTACTACCAAGACCGCTACCTGTCCCCGGTCCAATGAAAGCCTGGTCATTCGCGGTAGAGCCGCTCTGACGCGTCAGCGCCCACAACAATGGGGTGTTATCGTTAAGACGGGTCTCTACATTACCTGTCGCGTTCAAGAAGGCGAGGCCAACCCAATCGCCTTGGTTATCAACTGTAGCGTACAGCTCGTAGGCCGCTCCAATTATCGGCGTGAACGGCAAAACCGCTGTGAACATCTGCCCAGAGCTGCCACCTCCATAGGTGCCATCGGCATTAATCCAGCTACCTGCCTGCCAGCTTGCATCACTATAGCTGATATCAGGCGTCGTCCCAGCCAAATCATCTCCCGCCGGGCCATCGAAATCATCGTAATATAGGACACCGGCTTGAGCAGCAGATGATATGGTAAATAGCAGCAATACTAAGTCCAAAACTAAAATTTTCTTACACATAATAAACCTCCTTCAAAAAGCAGCTAAACGACCGATAAAACTTAGATATAACGCAGAAAATTTATGCTATTTTATTTATTTATACCAGATTAACCGGCCATATTTCAAGGAAAATTTACGTGGAAATGGTAAATCCAGCAGTTTAGCCGGCACTCCTGCTGTGCCGGTACTTTCGATGTTTAGCAGTCGCCGGCATTCATCCTTCGTAGTGCCTACTTCCCTAAGGGACTACGAAGGCTGGAACTACTACGGAGAAGGACGGAGGCGGTCATATTCACGTTTAGCCGGCA
>CAZVWH010000060.1:0-18022 GCA_964631175.1 uncultured Pirellulales bacterium
AACATTTTTTTTGAAAGGAGATTTATTATGCCAGGTGGAGATGGAACAGGTCCGGCAGGTATGGGACCAATGACAGGTAGAGCTGCGGGTCTTTGTGCTGGTTCCGGCGTACCGGGTTATGCCAACCCTGTTGGCGGACGTGGTATGGGTATGGGCTGGGGCCGAGGTTTCCGAGGCGGCGGTTTTGGTCGAGGTCGAGGTTTTGGCTGGGGCAGAGCCGGATATGGCTTGCCTGCTTATGGCGGTGCTGTGAATCCATACGCTTATGGCGGTGCTGCGAGCCCGTACGCTTATGGTGGTACTGTGAATCCTTATGCTTATGGCGGTGCTCCAGCGATTGCGCCTCAGCAGGAACTGGACGGACTCAAAGGTCAGGCAGAGTATCTCGAAGACAGCCTTGACGGAATCAAAAAGCGCATAGAAGAGCTCGAGAGTCAAAAAAGCAGCAAAGACTAAGAAAAAGAGAGCCAAGGGATTATTTTGTTAGGTGTTTCTGGGCTTCTGAAGGGATGGTATATGAGTATATCAACCGAAAGCGGCAGAGAATTGGGTAGTCTTAGTTTTAAGACCTGAGTTTCTAAATTTTGAGAATTAGCTCTGCAATTTCAAGAAGACATTAACAAGGATTAGTTTATGGCTAAAAGGGTTTTAATTGTCGGCGGAGTAGCTGGTGGTGCATCTGCCGCTGCGAGGCTTCGTCGGCTGGATGAAGAAGCAGAGATAGTCTTATTTGAACGGGGCGAGTATATCTCCTTTGCAAATTGCGGCCTTCCATATTATGTAGGAGGAACGATAGAAAACCGCAAGAGACTGCTTCTTCAAACACCGAAGAGATTTAAAGCTCGTTTTAATGTTGATGTCAGGACAAAGAATGAGGTCTTAAGCATTAACCGAGGCCAAAAGAAAATCGAAGTGGTTAATTTAACAACAGGAGAGAAGTATTTCGAAAACTATGACAAATTAATCTTATCGCCTGGTTCCAAGCCTACAAGGCCGCCCATACCCGGTATCGATGCAGACCGCATTTTTGCGGTGCGATATATATCTGATGCTGATCCGATCAATGCTTTTATCGAAAAGCACAGGCCCAAACGTGCAGTTGTGGTTGGTGCAGGATATATAGGCTTAGAGATGGCTGAAAACCTTCGCCAGCGTGGTTTGTTGGTAGCGATTGTCGAGATGGTAGATCAGGTCATGCCAACTATGGATAAGGAAATGGCCAACCTTTTGCATCAGCATCTACATGAGCAAAGTATAGCTCTATGGTTAAATGATGGTGTTTCCGGCTTTAGTCAGAGCGACTCGAAGTTAATGGTCAGTTTGAAATCCGGAATGGAATTAGCCTGCGATTTTGCGGTTCTTTCAATCGGTGTCAAACCAGAAATTAAGCTTGCCCGGGAATCAGGTTTGGTAATTGGCAACTACGGAGGTATAAGAGTAAATGAATACCTTCAAACAAGCGATCCTGATATCTATGCAGTAGGTGATGCTGTTGAAGTAAAAAACTTCGTACTCGGCAGCGCTGCTTTGATACCACTTGCCGGGCCGGCGAATAAGCAGGGAAGAATAGTAGCGGACAATTTATGCGGCAGGAACGTAAAGTATAAAGGCACTCAGGGCACAGCTATTTTGAAGGTGTTTGACTTGACCGCTGCAATGACCGGTGCCAGTGAAAAAGCCCTGAGAAAGACGGATATAGACTACGAAAGACTGTATATACATCCAGCCCATCACGTAGGTTATTATCCCGGCGCCAGGCAGATGCATATAAAGCTTTTATACACAAAACCTGAAGGTAAGATTCTGGGCGTTCAAATCATTGGCAGCAAAGGGATTGATAAAAGAATTGATGTTTTTGCGACCGCAATCCGTGCCGGTATGACTGTTTTCGATCTTCAGGAACTGGAACTTGCCTATGCTCCTCCTTACGGCAGTGGAAAAGACGCAGTAAATATGGCAGGTTTTGTTGCCGTTAATACACTTGATGGTACATTTAATGTTAAGCATTATGATGAACTTAATAATAAAGACTTTATCATTGACGTTCGCCGGCCAGCGGAGATTGCCAGAGGTACAATACCTGAAGCATTAAACATACCGGTTGATGAGCTTCGAGAAAGACTGGATGAGCTGCCAAAAGAAAAAACTATCAACCTGTCTTGTGCTGTAGGTGTTCGCAGTTACATAGCTTGCAGAATCCTGCAACAAAAAGGATTCAATGTAAAAAGTTTATCTGGTGGATACAGCACCTATCTGGCATATACTGCTGAAAAATTGTTTGAAGCTCAAACAGCAGAACAATTAAAGGAGGAATTCTGTACCGGCTTATAAACGCAAGATGTTTTGAATGAATTACCCGGTCAAATAAGGAGAAATGAATTATGCCAATATTTGAATACAAATGTAATAAATGCGGGCACAAGGCGGATTTTCTCGAAAAAAGCGGCAACAAGAACAAGCACGTCTGCGAAAAATGTGGAAGCGATAAAATGCAAAAACTTTTCTCAGGTTTTTCTGTTGGGGCCGGTACTAAATCCGGTTTTGAGGCCGGCGACTCCTGTCCCACGGGGACGTGCGGCCTCTCATAGAAAGGACTTCTTATGAAAATTGCAGTAACATCAACAGGTCCTACTCTTGATGACAATGTGGAGGCTCGGGTTGGTCGGTGCCCCTATTTTTTGATTATTGACACCGACACAATGCAGTTCGAGGCAATAGAAAACCCCAACATTGCTCTTGGCGGCGGTGCGGGGATTCAGTCTGCTCAGTTAATGTCGGAAGAAGGAGTAACGGCAGTACTCACCGGCAACTGCGGTCCCAACGCATTTAGTGTCTTCGGCCAGGCAGGCATACAGGTTATCGTTGGCGTCAGCGGTCCTGTTCGTAATGCCGTTGAGCAATTCAAAACAGGGACTTTCTCTTCCGCTTCGGAGCCAAATGTAGCCAGTCACTTTGGTATTAACACAGCGCCGGCGGACCCAACGACCATGGGACAGCAGATGACTGGTCCAGTCGGCCAGGGTGGCGGCATGGGTTTAGGTATGGGCGGCGGACGCGGCATGGGCAGAGGTATGGGTCGCGGTGGCGGAATGGGACGTGGAATGGGCAGAGGCATGGGCAGAGGTGGCGGAATGGGCCGCGGTATGGGTATGCCAGCGGCGATGGGTATGCCTTCGACCGGCTCGGCAGCAGGTTTCCCGGAAGATGCCGGATTGCAAAACCCTGAGCAGGAATTGGCTGCTTTAAAGCAACAGGCAGAACTGCTTGAACAGCAAAAGCGCCAGCTAAACAATAGAATCGCTCAGCTTGGAAGCGGTCATAAGGCTGTTGCGGTCATTGATTCCAGCAAGTGTGCGGGCTGTGGTATCTGCGCCGATGTGTGTCCGGTAGGGGCCATTGAGGTTGATAAACAAGCTATTGTAAACGTAGAGGCCTGCACGGGTTGTGCCGCCTGTGTTTCGGAATGTCCTAATGAGGCGATCATACTTGCGCAGAGAAAAGTTCATCCTTCGTAGCACCAGCTTCATTCTTCGTAGTGCTACGGAGAATGGACTTCGCAGTCCCTTAGGGAAGTAGGCACTTCTACGGAGAATGGATTGGCAAGCCCTGTTAGATAAATACAGGAAATTACTGAATGAGCCAGGTAAGTTTATTATCTAACAGGGCAAATAAATTCCATTAAAGCCTTTTCTTTTTGTGCAGCAAGTTTTTTCAGCGAAAAGGTTTAAGCTTTTGGCCTTTGGTATTCAACCAGCAAGGGTTAAACCGAAATAGCTGATCCATATACGAGTTCTTAGAGCAACCTCATGTATAAAATGCGAAATCCTGTTTAGTCAAAGTTAAGGGGAATAGATTTGGGAACAAAAGAATTTGATCTGCTCATAATTGGAGGCGGTCCGGCAATGAGAAATTGCAATAAGATGTGCCGGATTATGAATCCAGATGCAAGCATTGGATTGATAAGAGAAGATAAATCGATGATAAATCACTGTGCTATGCCTTATGTTTTAGACAGAAGTACGACATTGGAAAAAGTTATCGTTCCGGGCAAGTTTCTCACCCAGTTTGACTCTGAGCTGTTTATTGACAAAGCCAAACGTGTTGATCCTAAAGATAAGACTGTCACTTGTCTCAACGACAGGTTCAAATATAAGAAGCTATTCTTACTCACGGGAGCCGATCCAGTTAAACCGCCAATTCTAGGAGTAGAGCTTAAGAATATCTTTACCTTAAGAAAAACAGAAAATATAGCGGAATTAGAGAGGGTGTTGGATCTGCCTCAGACAAAAAACGTAGTCATTGTAGGAGGCGGGTACATTGGCGCAGAGTTTGGTTATCTAATTAGAAAAAGGGGAGGTTTGAACGTAACGATAATCGAGTTTTTGGATCACCTTTTGGAAGGTTCTTTAGACGATGAGTTCTGTATTCTTGCCGAAGAAGAACTGAAAAGGAATGAGGTCAATTGCTGTACCAAGACTAAAGTAGTTAAATTCAAGGGAAAAAACACGGTTGAGGCAATTATTTTAGATGATGGCAAAGAGGTCCCTGCTGATGTGGTGATTTTAGCCATAGGGGTAAAGCCGGCGATTGATCTGGCGTTGGAAGCCGGCATTAAAGCCGATAAAGGGGGAGTTGAAGTTGATGAGTACATGAAAACCTCTGTGGAAGACGTCTACGCTGCAGGTGATGTGATAAATGCAGTTTCTGCAATAACCAAAGATCATTTTCCCGGCAGATTAGGCGGTAATGCTGTTATAGAGGCCAAAGTAGCAGCGATAAATGCTTTAGGTGGGAATAGAACTTTCCCTGGCGTAGTAAATGCTTCAGCAACCAAGGTGTTTGATCTCTCTTTTGGTATGGCTGGGCTCACCGAGAGGTATCTTAAGGGTAGAGGGATAAGCTATTTGGTCGGTCATAGTGAGACAACAAGTATATACTCCATGATACCCGGATCAAAACCCGTAAAATCAAAGTTGATTTTCAAAGAAGATAATCTAACGCTTCTCGGTGTTCAGGTGTTAGGAGATATTAATCTGGCTGGTCATGTGGATGAAATGGCCCAAGCTATACTTAAGAAATTTACCTTATATGATATACTAAGTTTTCATTATAGTACTCACCCTGAACTTTCACCCCAGCCCAGAGCCAATGTATGGGTAAGTGCTGCTGAAGATTTATGGAAAAGAGTCGATGGGTAGTGAAGAAGAAGAATCTCAATAACCACGCATTCAGCATTAAAAAAAGATGGCATTGATAGGGAAGTTGAGCAAATGGAACGACTTATGCTCAAATCAAAGATCCATAGAGCAACATTGACCGGAACAGATCTGGATTATGAAGGGAGTATCACCATCGATGAAAACCTTCTTGAAAAAGCTTACATACTGCCGGGTGAGCAGGTTCACGTGCTGAATATTAACAACGGTGAGCGTTTTATAACGTATGCTATTGCAGCACCGCGAGGTTCCGGCACCGTGTTATTAAATGGACCAGCAGCAAGATTAGGAACGGCTGGCGATAAAGTCATAATCCTATCATATTGCCAGGTATCTGATGAGAAAGCAAAAGATTTGAAGGCAAAAGTAGTATTCGTTGATGATGAAAACAGACCAAAGGAGTAACTAAGTGGAAAAAACTATATCACCACGATGTGGACGATGTGAGAGTAAAGATTGTCGTGAGGGCAAGGATTGCTTTTCGCAGGCTGGTAATCATAAGCAATTGTATCAGAACGCCCATATAGCAGAATTGCACATGGCCGCTTCGGCAATTGAGGCGAGATATTATGGCAAAGAAACGCGATTGGGTGAGATAATACTGTTTGCAAAGCAACTGCAATATAAAAAGATAGGTTTGGCTTTTTGTATTGGCTTAAGTGAAGAAGCAAAAGTCATTGAGGAAATTCTATCAAAGCATTTTGAAGTGGTATCAGTTTGCTGCAAGGCTTGTGGAATTGATAAGAAAGATTTTGATTTGCCTCAGATTTCATCAGAAAGCTATGAGGTTATGTGCAACCCGGCTGGCCAGGCCCAACTGCTAAATGACGCAAAGACTCAGCTCAATGTTATTTGTGGGCTTTGTGTTGGCCACGATGCTATTTTTGCGAAGGTCTCGGATGCTCCTGTGACAACGCTTATTGCCAAGGACCGTGTATTGGCCCACAATCCGGCTGGAGCTATTTACAGCCGCTATATTCGAAAACACTTTAAAGAAACCGCATATAGCGGAGTTGTATGATGGAGCAGACATTTAAGGCCACAGAAATAAAGGTCGGTTTCCATCCTGACGGTTATAGAATTGACAAAACTGCATCACCTATGAATTTATATACCAAATGGCAAGTATCTGGCGATGGCAGATGGCAAAGTCCAGAACCGGTTGATTTTGATGCATTGCCGGAAGACGGCTGGTTTAAGACCAAAGGATTTGATTGGAATCAAAAGCTTTATGGAAGGAGTAACAACGGCCATGTTTAAGAAGATAGTAAAAAGCTTTGGTCCGGAATGGGGCGATGCAGTTATGGGTACTGCAGCTATATGTATCACTATGCAATTATCTTCAGAGGTTGCCAGGCCCTTTTCTTCTTTATTATATGTGGGTTTAGGATTTTATTTATTGGCTACAGTAATGTTCATTGCATTTTTAATCCCCTGTACCCTAAGATTTTTTATGTACCCAGATATATTGAACAATTTTGTTTATAGAAAGTATAGTATTAGTTAATGGAAACATAGGAGGTTTTACAAATGGTAAATTTTATTTTAGGAGTAGGTACTTCAGTTGTATTCTTATTAACAATTGGTGTGATTTCATTGTCTAAATTAGGAAAGTATTTTTTTGTGAAGAATATTAGTAAATTGGATCTTGAAGGGACGAACAGGGTTATCAAAGAAAATATTAAAATAAGTAAAGAGTGGATTCTAAGAAGCGAAAAGGATTACAATGAGACTTATAAACAGATAGGCAAGGGTGATCTTCCGTTTCGCCTGCGTGAATATAAGATAGGTAACCCAGACCATTCCTCCAGGGTTAATCTTGCATTTCCAGCGATTTCAACTTTTATGCCTGCATCAATTGCTGTTGTCGAATACGAAAACGGGCAAGTCGTTATTTACAGAAAGAATACCCGTTTAATGGGTTTTTGTTTCTCTGGTGTAGTCAAAGAGATTATGACAAAGGAGGTCCCGAAGGGTTTAGATGAAATTTTAGAGGGAGTAATATAAACTGGTTTCTAAAATTACATCTGTTTTTGATTAAAGCCGGTTTTAAGTTTGTAATCAGAATAGGCTGGCAGTTATATTATTTCACGCTTATATCAAAATGAAATATCAACCTGAGAATTGGAATCAAGTACTTACTATCTATTTGATAGTGAGGCTTCGGAAAAGGAGATCGCAGTGATTCATAAAGTGCTCGAAGGAAGCGAATAGGCGAATTGTATCCTTGCTTAATATGGTTAGTGCAGTGTTACGATGTTAATGCAATGAAAGGAAAGAACAAAATGCTTCGAAATTGCAAAGCATGTGGGAAGCAAATAAGCAAGTATAGTTTATTTTGCCGTCATTGCGGCCATCCGCAGGGTTCGATGATGGCAATCGGGTTGTTGGTATTGTTCCTTTTGCTGTTGGTAGCATTCTACCTTGCTTTTTGCATCTATGGAATAACGTTGGTTAGATAGCTAATCTGAGTGGAATAAGTTTTTAGAGAGTGCGGGTCGCGAAAACTGGAATTCCGCATTACAGGACTTCACAGGTTGCCCAATAGAAATAAATAAGTTTTTTTACTCACGAATAAGTGGAAAGAAGAAAAATGACATCAGTAGAGATTCTTATAGTAATTGCTGCGTTTGCAGTTGGACTGATAGCGTGGCTTGTCGTACTCGGCATGCGTCACTTGTTGGTTGCAGAGCACAAGGGCAAAAACAGTTTTGAATTAGTCGTGCTTTCAAATAATCATAACTTGAGAAATACAATAAGGAGCGATCGATGAATTTGAAACAGGCAATAACGGATTTTTCGACTAGGCGGTATAAAACTGTCACGGTTGTGCTTGTGCTGCTAACGGTAGTTGTAGGACTTTGGGCGGCTGTGCCATCCATTTGGCCAAAAGCTTTTAGCGGGTTTAATCCTATTACAATTGATACCGACCCGGAGAATATGCTGCCGGCTGATGAAGCGGTACGTGTATTCCACAACCAGATGAAAAAGGAACTGTCGCTTTACGATATGGTTGTGGTTGGCATAGTCAATGATAAACATCCCGATGGTGTATTTAATCCGGAGACTTTGAGAAATATCTATGAACTAACCGAATATGCCAAGACACTTCGTTGGCAGGAGGATGACCAGGAAAAAGGTGTTGTTGAGGTTGACCTGATGGCGCCTTCGACGGTAGATAACATAGAGCAGGCCGGCCCCGGCGTTGTGAGATTCGAGTGGCTGATGTCTCAGCCGCCCGAGACGAAAGAAGAGGCGTTAGCCATTCGAAAAAAAGCCCAGCGGATACCATTTCTTAACGGCACATTGGTTTCCGAAGATGGTAAGGCAATCTGCGTTTACCTGCCGCTGACGGATAAAACTTTGAGCTATCGTGTATCCAGTAAGCTGAAAGAGAAGATTAGTACATTCAAAGGTGATGAGCAGTATCACATCACCGGCATACCGGTAGCTGAAGATACCTTCGGCGTAGAGATGTTTAGTCAGATGGCGATTTCAGCCCCGGCAGCAATGGCTGTTATCTTTCTGTTGATGCTTATATTTTTCCGCAAACTGACGCTTATTATCGCGCCAATGATTATAGCTCTGGTGTCGGTCACTTTGACCATGGGGATGCTTATTATAGCGGGATTTCCTGTGCACATAATGAGCAGCATGATTCCCATCTTTATTACGCCAATTGCCGTGCTGAACTCAATCCACATCATCAGCGAATTTTTTGAACGATACCAGAAGACCAAAGACAGACGAAAGACAATTGTGGATGTAATAGATGCGTTGTTTTTGCCGATGTTGTACACATCACTGACGACCATGGCAGGTTTTGGTTCTATGGTGTTGACCCCTATTCCACCAGTGCAGGTTTTTGGTGCATTTGTTGCTATTGGCGTTATGATAGCCTGGATAGTGACCATAATCTTTGTTCCTGCTTTCGTGATGTTTATAAAACCAAAAACGCTTGAAAAATTTGGAGCTGTTCATAGCAGTGAAACTGCTGAGCACACGACAGCTTTGGGTCGGTTTCTGCAATGGTTAGGCATCGTAACCTACCGCTGGGCAAAGCCGATACTGGCCGTTACAGTGGTTGTTATCGTAGTTGCAATTTACGGTATCAGCCAAATTAACGTCAACGATAATCCGGTAAAATGGTTCGTTAAATCACATCCTATCCGTGTAGCCGACAGAGTGCTGAACGACCATTTCGGCGGAACCTATATGGCATATTTGGCACTTTCCGCTGAAGATAAGGAATTCAGCCCGAAAGATTTTATTGATGATT
Source organism: uncultured Pirellulales bacterium (assembly GCA_964631175.1). Taxonomy (GTDB): domain Bacteria; phylum Planctomycetota; class Phycisphaerae; order Sedimentisphaerales; family Anaerobacaceae; genus CAZVWH01. The sequence continues at coordinate 9,496 of CAZVWH010000060.1, forward strand.
TCAATAAGCAAGCAGAAACCAAGACTGAAGAATTAAAAACAGATTTGCCGCAGGCAGCAGAGGTTTTTGCCGAACTGCAAAAAATCACTGCTGAGTCAGCAAAAACTGCCCAAAGCCGCAAAGAAGCTTTTGAGAAAATCTCACATTTGGTAGCCGAAAAACTTGATCAGGCCGAAGGAGATACCATCGATGTTTGGGATGAGGCGAGTCTGTTTGTAGCTCAGCAAGAACAGCGAAACCAGGTCTTCAAGAATCCATCTGTGCTTGAATACCAAGCCAAATTGCAGCAGGCGTTATTAAAAACAGAAATTGTGGGCAAATCTAACTCCCTGGCAGATATCATTAAAACCGTCCACCGGGAATTGCTCGAAGGCAAAGATGAGCAGTTTCGTATCCCTGATACCTCTAATGCTGTTTCGCAATGCATGATTACTTTCCAATCCAGTCATCGGCCCGGTGATTTATGGCACTTTGTAACACCTGATTATCGCAAATCCAGCATCTGGGTTCAGTTGAAAAGCGGCGACAATAAGGATATGGCAAAGGTGGTACGAGCTATGGATAGTTATATTGCCGAAAATCCGCCGCCGGTACCGTTGAAATATGAATGGTTTGGGTTAACTTACATTAACATTATCTGGCAGCAAAAGATGGTGTTTGGTATGCTCAAGGCGTTTTCCGGAAGTTTTCTCGTTGTTCTTTTGATGATGACGATTCTGTTCCGTTCGGCTCTTTGGGGATTGCTGTCGATGATTCCGCTGACAACCACCATTGGTGCTATATACGGTACTGTCGGATTAATAGGCAAGGATTACGATATGCCTGTTGCTGTGCTCAGTTCGATGGCTATCGGGTTAGCTGTTGACTTTGCGATTCACTTTCTTGTGCGGGGAAGAAGGATATATTTATCGCTGGGTTCGTGGGACAAGGCGGCACCGGCGGTCTTTTCTGAACCAGCCAGGGCAATTACACGCAATATTATTGTAATTGCTGTAGGATTTTTGCCGCTGCTGCTTTCTCATTTGGTAGCTTATAGGACCGTTGGTACTTTATTAGCCTCTATGTTGATGGCTTCCGGAGTCGCGACCTTATTGATCTTGCCGGCTTTGGTAAAGATTCTGGAAAAACATCTATTCGCTCCAAAGAAGGTTATGGGACTAACCTGCGATCGTGACGTTTGTGTGGTTTCGTCGATTACATTAGTTTTATTGATGGCGATTAGTTTGCAGCAATACGCTACGGCCGGCTGGACAACTCTCATCTGGATCAGTGTGATAGCGATACCAGTTATGGCAATAGGTTGCGGATTGTTATCCCGCCGCGAAAAATGTAAACCCCAAAATATTCTGTAGGAAACAAAAAATGACTGAACGAATATCTCTAACAATTTTAATGTGGCTGTTGTCTCTTGGCGGCTACAGTATAGCTGAGTCGGCTACTGCAAAGGCTGTTGATGTTAAATCGCCAGAAGAAAAGATTCTCTCTGTTGATGAAATTGTGAACAAGACCAACCACGTGGCGTATTATCAGGGCTTTGATGGCAGAGCCAAGGCCAAGATGACGATTACAGATAGCCAGGGAAGAAAACGCATTCGTGAACTGACTATTCTTCGCTGGGACCGACCTGATCCGAATCAGCCCAAAGAAGGGCAGCTCAAGGATAGTAGTTTCTGCGGCGAGCAGAAGATTTATGCCTTTTTCGATAGGCCAGCGGATGTTTACAAGACCGTTTTTATGGTATGGAAACATCTGGATAAAGATGACGACCGCTGGATGTATCTACCGGCCCTGGATTTAGTCAAACGCATTTCAGCAACTGACAAGAGAACCAGTTTCGTCGGGGCTGACTTTTTCTACGAGGACGTCTCAGGACGAAATATCAATGATGATGTCCATGAGCTGGTAAAGACAACAAAAGACTATTACGTCTTAAAAAATAACCCCAAAAACCCGAAACTTGTCGAATTTGCATATTTTGAAATGTGGATACATCGCAAGAGTTTCATAGTTGTCAAAACCGACTACTACGACAATCAAGACAAAAAATATCGCACCTATGAAGCTTTGGAGATTAAGCAAATACAGGGATACTCGACGGTAACAAAAGCAAAAATGACGGATTTGCGAACAAAGGGTAATACCGTAGCGGAATACAGCAATATCAAATATGACATAGGTATCCCTGAGTCAATCTTTACAGAAAGGTACTTAAGAAAACCAGCACGAAGGTATTTAAAATAATGCTCTTTACTAAATTGCAAAACGCAAGACCAATAGGTATATCAATGATATTGCTGCTGTTAGGTTCGGTGATTTATGCTCAGCAGGAACCTACTATGCCGGAAGGATTATCGAGCAGCCAAAGCCAGGAGAATCAACCAACTCTTCCAAGTGGTTTGGGGATTGAGCCTGCGGCTCCCAATGAACCTGGAATGGAGCCGTCACTGCCAAGGGAGCTGAAAATAGCTCCCTCTCTTGGCCCAACTGGGGAGAAACCCGTGCTGGAGAAGGAACCCTGGCTGGACATAACAGGATTTTGGGAAGTGCGCAGCGGCTACCGCTTACGAAATGACAAATATGAAAAAGATGCTTCTATAGGTGAAACCAGACTTCAACTCGAAATGGAGAAAATATGGGAAGGATTCACTTTCGAGGTTACTACAGACTTGTATTATGATTGGGTATCCGAGAATCATTCAGTAGATTTAGAAAGAGGTGAAGGTTTTCTGGATTTAAGAGAGGCAAGTGTTGCGTATTCTCCTTTTGACTTTATGGATTTGAAACTTGGCCGGCAAATTCTAACTTGGGGGACGGGCGACCTTATTTTTATCAACGATATGTTCCCGAAGGACTGGCAGGCATTTTTTATCGGCAGAGATACCGAATATCTCAAAGCACCTTCCGATGCCCTCAAGGCAAGTTTCTTTACTGACTTGGCTAATGTAGATGTAGTTTACACGCCCAGATTCGACTCGGACAGATTCATTACAGGCGACCGCACATCTTACTGGAACGGCAGTCGCACAGCAGGAGCCGATGCGATTGTTCGTACAGACAAGCCGGATGACTGGTTTGGTGATGACGAGTGGGCCTTGCGAGTATCGAAGAATGTTGGTGGTTATGAGCTTGCCGCTTATGGCTATTGGGGATACTGGAAAAGTCCGGCTGGCTTTGACACATCAACATCACGATATACTTTCCCCGAACTCAATGTTTATGGCGCAAGTGCACGCGGGCAGGTTGGCAAAGGCATCGGTAATATTGAAATAGGCTATTATGACTCTCGTGATGATAAGTCCGGCGATGAGCCCTATGTTGACAATAGCCAAATCCGCTACCTGATAGGTTATGAACAGGACCTGCCGGAAATTGCCCCTGACTTTACGGTTGGTTTGCAATACTACGTTGAACAAGTGCTACATTACGGCGACTATAGGCGAACACTGCCTGCCGGCAGTAAAGCAGATGACGAATACCGTCATTTACTAACCTTCAGGATTACAAAATTATACTGGAATCAGAATTTGACCTACTCGCTATTCACCTATTTTTCACCGTCTGACAAAGATGTGTATATGCGTCCTAATATAAATTACAAGGTTAATGATAGCCTGGCAGTGGAAGTTGGTAGCAATGTATTCTGGGGTGATTATCCCAATACGTTTTTCGGACAATTTAAAGATAATACAAATATATACGTTGGGTTACGTTACAGTTTTTGAAAAAGGTGTTTTATTATGAATCATGAGTTACTTGAAGTTTAGCAAGGAATTCATTCAACGGATTTTGCCTTAGACAAAAGGTTTTCAGAAAGTCTTTATGAATCTTGTCAGAAAACAATAAGATTAATTGAAACATCCAAGTAATATTTCTTAGAGGAACAAATAATAATATTTGCATGGAATTTAATAATGGAGCAGACATTTAATGCAATGGAGATCGATATCGGTTTTCACCCTGATGGTTACAGGATAGATAAAACAGCTTCCCCAATGAACAGATATACAAAATGGGAAGTTTTACCAGGAAATCGATGGTGCAATCCGAAACCGGTCTGTTTCGATGCTTTGCCCCAGAAAGGCTGGTTTGTAAAAGACAGATTCGACTGGGATGAAATTAATATGACAGGAGAAAGGAAGATAAGATTATGCTGATGCTTGGCATAGCCGTTCTATCCATCCTTGTCATTTCGGTTCTGATGAGCATGACCGGCCGTGGTGGAGGTAACTTTTACGTCCCTGTGTTAGTGGCTTGCGGATTGCCCATGCTTGAGGCAGCGACGTCTGCACAATGTATCCTGCTGTGCACGGCTGTAGCGGCTGCGCTAGTCTTCCAGAAGAGCCGAACGATTGACTGGAAGCTTGCGATGGTGATCGATCCGCCGACAGATGTGATGGCTTTGCTGGGTGGATACTATGCTCATGTCCTGCCAGGTGGAGTTCTGAAGTTTATCTTTGCCGGCTTGCTTGTATTATCTGGCTTCTTCATGTTGCGGCCTGCAAGGAATAGACAGTATTCTGGCAAGAATCGGTTGGGCTTCTGGCATCGAGAGTTCGGCGAGCACGAATACGAGGTGAATCTGTGGTTGGCCCTGCCGATCACCGCGGGAACCGGCCTGGTTGCGGGAATGGTCGGGATATCCGGCGGGTCTTTCAAGGTCCCATTGATGGTTCTTGGTTGTGGCGTACCTATGCGCGTGGCAGTAGGTACATCATCCGCCATGGTCGCCGCCACAGCTCTTATGGGCCTGATTGGACATTCGGCAGCCGGGGATTTCAACGCATCATGGGCCATTCCCATGAGCATCACCGCCGTAATTGGAGGGCTCCTGGGCGGCGTATTCTCGCTTAAAACAAAGTCGAAAAACCTCAAAAGGATATTCGCGTACACGACATTAGGGGCGGCTTTGTTCATGGTAATAAACGCATGGCTATCGTTTGGAAATCGTTAGGAGACAGGATGAAAATAGCAATTGCCAGTGGCAAGGGTGGAACAGGCAAGACAACTATAGCGACAAATCTGGCTTGTTCAATTGCCCGGACGGACAAAGAGGCGCAGTATCTTGACTGTGATGTTGAGGAACCTAATGGCCATATATTTTTGAAGCCTGATATAAAAGACGCGAAGAAGATTACGATTGGTGTGCCGGAGGTTGACACTGACTTGTGCGACGGCTGCGGCAAATGCGGTCAGCTTTGTCAGTATAGTGCTATAATTTGTTTGAAAGGCAAAGCGATAACCTTTGAGCAATTGTGTCATTCATGCGGTGGGTGTGAGCTTGTCTGCCCCACCGGTGCTATTAAAGAAAAACAGGTAGAAATTGGATTTGTTGATTTGGGTACATCTGGTGATGTGAAATTTGGTCAGGGCAGGCTGAAAATAGGAGACGTTCGGTCACCTGCTTTGATAAAGAAGGTAAAAGAAAACGCAGCCAATAACGGCACCGTCATAATAGATGCTCCGCCGGGCACCTCGTGTCCGGTAATTGAAGCAGTCAAAGGGGTGGATTACGTTCTGCTTGTCACTGAACCGACGCCGTTTGGTTTAAATGATTTGGAACTGGCCGTGGAGATGATAAGAGAGCTTAAGCTGCCCTTTGCTGTAGTGATAAACCGCTGCGACATAGGTGATGACCGAGTCGTACGATATTGTCGGCAGCAAGATATAGAAATTCTCCTTGAGATACCGAACGACCGACTGATAGCGGAAGCTTACTCACAGGGGATTAAAATAATTGATGTATTACCTACCTACGAAGAAAAGTTCTTACAGCTATACGAAAAAATCAATGCGAGAGTGATAATCAAATGAAAGACGACTTTGAATTCATGGAGAGAATAAGCCGTGACATAGAGGCCCGCAAGGCGGCTTGTAAAGTCCTCGGAGTTTCCGAAGATGCTGATAAAACTGTTTTGAAAAAAGCCTATAGAAAAGCATCAATGAAATACCATCCTGACCATAATCAACGTGACCCTGATGCGAATAAGAAATTCGCACTGGTCAAATGTTCCTACGAACTATTAGCCGAAGATAAACCCTGCCCGGAACTGCTGGAGGAAATCAAATCCTGGAAAGGTGTTCCAGAGGACAGCAAATATAAACTTGACAATCCCTGGGGACATTTCCTTTGGTGGCGGGAAAAATTCTTCGGCTCGGAAGAAAAGAAAGGGCAAAACAGAGGTCGTTCTTGCATCTGAAAAGAGAAGATGGAAACTGCAAAGCTAAGTGAAAATTTTTATGATAAGATTAAGCCCTGCTTGCACGAGCGCATCGGCCGGGAATTGCGCGGGGCCAAACGTGTGCTCGATTTGGGCTGCGGCGATTGCGAGCTTGTTCGATATCTGGCTGACACCTATGGCCAGCAAGTGACAGGTATAGACATTTCGGGCGAAAGTTTACCAGACTATCAGGAGATTGCGAAAGCCGACAAAAACGTCAGATGCATTCATAAAGATGCGGTTAACCTTGAGTTTCTTTATGGAACTGTGGATGCGGTAATAATAATGTGGGCTTTACATGAGATGAAAAATCCACAAGCGGTTTTGCATGAGGCCCATCGCGTCTTGCGACCGGGCGGCGAAGTACTTGTCGTTGAATTCCCGCGTAACTCCTTGGCCCAAAAATTATGGAATGAGAACTACTATACAAGCAAGGAATTAACAGGTTCTCTCCTCAAGGCTGGATTTGAAGATATCCGCGTTAAACGAATTGAACATAAACAAATCCTTTGGGTGACGGGTTTTCGCAGTAAGAATTGAGCTGAAAATGAAGAAACTATAGGTGTTAAAACTTATGAAACGCCAAAAGAGTTACTTGTTCAAAAATACGGTATTTAAAGAAGGTAATGAATCGGCGAAGACTGTCTTCAGTGGTCCGGGGGAGTTGGAAGTTGGACCGGCTCCTGAATTTAATGGAAACCCGGAAACGTTAAATCCGGAAGAAATGTTTGTGGCGTCAATTAATAACTGCCTGATGACAACGTTTTTCTATTTTGTGCGAAAGTTAAATGTTGAGATTTTATCATACTATTCACATGCCGAAGGCCGGGTAGAAAAACAAACAGATGGATTTCGATTTGCCAATGTGGAGGTTCGAGCAAAGGTCACATTACAACAACAAGACCTCGCTGAAAAAGTTCGCCAGCTCGGAGATTTAGCTGAAAAGTATTGTCTTGTTTCCCGTTCAGTAGCTTGTCCTGTTCATTATCGATTGGAAGTTAAGACAACAGAAAATGATCGTAATGGTAGAGTTTGAATTTTGTGCAAATAGAAAAAGGAGGCCAAGAATATGCCTTGGGTAAATGAGGATTTGTGTGTGGGCTGTGGCGTATGTGTCGATGATTGTCCGGTGGACGCGATTACACTAAAAGAGGACCAAAAAGCAGTTATTAACGATGATGCGTGTATTCGGTGCGGCCAATGTCACGATATTTGCCCGCAGGAAGCTGTCCGGCACGATAGCGAAAGGATTCCGCAGGAGGTTGAAGCAAACGTAGAAAAAACCAAAATTCTTTTGAAACATTTTGAAACTCCTCAGAAGCAGCAGGCATTCCTCGAACGTATGGTTCGGTACTTCAAGAAGGAAGAAAAGGTGGCTGGCCTTACTATAGACAAACTAACTGCCATGAAAGCTAATTTAGCTAATGACAGAAAATCAGTATCCCCCGACAGCCCTGATTCGTAATTAGTTTGTCCTGCTGTTATCGAAAGGCTGATTTCATGAAAGAGTTAGTAGTAATAAGTGGCAAGGGCGGAACGGGTAAAACAAGCATCGTGGCATCGTTTGCAGCGCTTGCGAAAAGTGTAGTGTTTGCTGATTGTGACGTTGATGCAGCGGACCTGCACCTGGTTTTAGAGCCTAAGATAAAAGAAAATAACGAATTTTCCGGTGGCAAACGGGCGACAATAATCACTGAAAAATGTATTGGTTGTGGTAAGTGCCAGGATTTGTGCAGATTCGACGCGGTACATTTCAATGGCCGGGCAAATGCCGTGGTTGACAGGACGTTTACCATTGACCCGGTTTCGTGCGAAGGATGCAAGGTATGCGTCGAGTTTTGTCCGGCCGATGCGATTGAATTCAGTGACAGTATAAACGGACAGTGGTTTATATCGGACACGCGATTCGGGACGATGGTTCATGCTAAGTTGGGAATTGCCGAGGAAAACAGCGGAAAATTGGTAACTGTTATTCGCAAGGAAGCAAAAAGAATAGCCGGCGAAGAAAAAAAGAATTTGCTTATTGTCGATGGTTCACCGGGAATCGGCTGTCCTGTAATTGCCTCGATCGCCGGAGCTGATTTGGTTTTGATAATTACCGAGCCGACGCTTTCAGGCAGGCACGATTTAGGCCGGGTTGCTGATTTAGCTGCGGGTTTTAAGATCCCTGCGCTGGTCGCTATTAATAAATTTGATTTGAATCCGGATATGGCAAAACAAATAGAAGAATATGCTCGCAGTCGAAATATAAAAGTGGTGGGAAAAATTCGTTATGACGAGGCTTTTACCAAAGCGCAAATTCTCAAATC
>CAZVWH010000061.1:0-5519 GCA_964631175.1 uncultured Pirellulales bacterium
TAATACGATGGTAATGTCGATTCTGGAAAGGTATAAAGAAATAGGAATTGCCAAAGCGGTCGGCGCCAGTGACAGAGATGTGAAGAAAATATTCTTTTTTGAGACCGGCGTGATCGGCTTTTTCGGCGGTATCTTCGGTCTTATTCTCGGCTGGATGGTAAGTATGCTCATTAATCTCATTATCAATTCGTTTGCGACCAGGCAGGGAGCTCCGTATGTGAATTATTTTAGTTTCCCATGGTGGCTCTGTTTGGGTGCGATTGGTTTTTCGATTTTTGTAAGCTTAGCCGCCGGGATTTATCCTACGATACGTGCAGCGAGGGTCGATCCTGTCATCGCTTTGCGGCATGATTAATTTCGCGCAAAATAACCCCGCAGTGCCGTAAGGCATCTTAACGATAAACTGCGGGGCTAAACATCTTTTGTATTAAGCCCCCGAATTTATTCGGGGGTTCAAGGAGAAAAAATGTTTGTTTTTATATTTATTGTTTGTATCCAGATCCTTTCGGTGTCACCCGTTGACAAGGCGCATCCGTTTTCGGTCCACGATATGCTGGCTATGGATAGAATCTCCGACCCACAGGTCTCGCCGGACGGTAAATGGATCGTCTTTGTGCTGCGAAAAACCGACCTTCGGGAGAACCGTGACCGAACCGACCTCTGGCTGATTAGCAGCACCGGCAGAGAACTGCGACAATTAACAACTCATCCGGAAGCTGACACAAATCCAAGATGGTCGTCAGACAGCAAAACTATCTATTTTGTATCCAGCCGACCCTGCTCTGCGAAGCCCTGCCCGCCGTACACCCTGGGCAGGCAGGCCGCTACGCAGGGCGAAGAAGAGTCCGGCTCATCGCAGGTTTGGCGAATTAGTACCGATGGCGGCGAAGTCCGGCAGGTAACAAATGAGCCGCTTGATGCCGGTAATTTAATCGTCTCGCCCGACGGGAAGTACATCGCTTTTACGATGGAGGTCTTTGCCGACTGCAACGTAGTAACTACAAAAGCTCGGCTCGATGAAATCAAACAAAGAAAGGCGACCGGCCGAATCTACGAGAGAATATTCGTTCGGCACTGGGACACATGGAAAGACGTCGGAGATCCGCTGGGGCGGAGCAGACGCTCACACCTGTTTGTGATGCCGGCAAGCGGGGGACAGGCAGTTGATGTTATGAAGAATATGGATGCTGATACGCCCTCAAAACCTTTCGGCGGGCCGGAAGAGATAACATTTACGCCGGACGGCACCGGTGTAATTTTTACCGCTCGTGATGTTGGACGAAAAGAGCCGTGGTCGACCGACTTCGACCTTTATTACGCTGCCAGCGACGGCACAACTGCTCCGAAATGTCTCACAGAAAAAAATGAAGCGTGGGATACTAATCCGCTCTTTTCACCGGACGGAAAGACCTTAGCCTACCTTGCGATGTCACAGCCTGGGTACGAATCCGACCGATTCAGAATCATCCTGCGGCCGTGGCCCCCGCTCTTGTCTTCGACAAGAAGACGCGGGGGCAAAGAACACGTTCTGACGGAGGATTGGGACCATAGCCCCTCCTCTATCTGTTGGTCAGCCGATAGTAAAACAATCTTTACTACAGCGGCTAATATAGGTCAAAGGTCTCTGTTCGCTATCGACACGCAGACCGGCCAGGTTCGCACTATCGTTAAGCTCGGCTCGGTGACTTCGCCGAGCGCAACAGGGAACATAATAATTTTCGGAATGGATAATATGATGTCACCGGTGGAATTATACTCGGTCGAGACTGACGGTGACGATGTGCACAAAATCACAGAGATAAACTCGGAAAAGCTAAATGCCATCAAAATGGGAGAATTCGAGCAGTTTACGTTTGCCGGCTGGAATGATGAGATGGTTTATTGTTATGTGGTCAAGCCGATAGATTTTGATCCTGATAAAAAGTATCCGGTAGCTTTTCTGATTCACGGCGGGCCGCAGGGCTCTTTCGGCAATAAATTTCATTACCGTTGGAATCCGCAGGTCTATGCGGGAGCTGGCTATGCTGCTGTGATGGTGGACTTCCACGGCTCGGTCGGCTATGGACAGGACTTTTGCGATTCTATCCGTGGCGACTGGGGCGGAAAGCCCTTGGAAGACTTGAAGAAAGGTTTAACCGCTGCTCTTGAGCGCTATCCATGGATGGATGGCGACAGAGTCGCTGCGCTGGGGGCGTCTTTTGGCGGATATATGATTAACTGGATTGCGGGCAATTGGCCGGATAGATTCCGATGTTTAGTCAATCACGACGGAAATCTCGATGAAAGAATGGCTTATTTTGATACTGAGGAGCTTTGGTTTCCGGAGTGGGACCATCTGGGGACGCCCTGGGATAATCCGACCGGCTATGAGAAGCATAATCCGGTAAATTTTGTCAAGAACTGGAAGACACCGATGTTGGTTATTCATGGAGCGTTGGATTTTCGTGTGGCTGAAACACAGGGATTGGGCACATTTAACGCATTGCAACGTTTGGGAATTCCCAGCAAGTTATTATATTTTCCAGATGAGAACCACTGGGTGCTCAAGCCTGCCAATTCCATTCTCTGGCATGAAACCGTCCTCTCCTGGCTGAACCACTGGTTAAAAAACGATTATTGATTATTGATAATCGATAATCTAAAATATCGGCTACAATAAATAGGCAACCATTAGGAGCCAATTATGAGAATGAGCACTAAATTTGTAAGAGCGATTTTTCCGGGCTCGTTCGACCCGATTACAAACGGGCACTTGGACGTTATCGACCGCGGTATGAAACTCTTTGATGAGCTTATCATCGCCGTCGGCAAAAGTCCAATCAAAAACCAACTATTCACGCCCGAAGAACGCGTCAAAATGATAAAGGAAATAATCCAACAAAGAAAAATGGCCGGCGTCTCGGTTGAGAGCTTCGACGGGCTAACGGTTGAATACGCCACTAAAAAAAAGGCGGACGTTATCCTTCGCGGCCTGCGAAGCCTTACCGACGTGCAGTACGAGTTCCAGCTTGCCATGACCAACCGGGCTGTGGCTGGCATAGAGACTATCTTTGTTATGACCAGCGAGCAGTACGGCTTTACCAGCTCGACCCTGATTCGTGAAGTGGCTTCTTTAGGCGGTGACCTATCAAATCTGATTCCGGAAAATGTCTATAATCATCTGCAAAAACGATCTAAAAAAGGTGAAATGACCCCGCGTAAAACGCGGGGCTAAATACATAGTATATTTAGCCCCCGGTTTCACCGGGGGTTTTTCTAACATGTTTAAAATCAGTGTCGAAACATGTTTTCGAGCATCGCATCAGCTAACCCTGCCGGACGGCTTAAAAGAAGCTACGCACAGTCACAACTGGCTGGTTACCGCCAATGTCAGCAGCAATAAACTCAATGCTATGGGAGTAGTGATGGATTTCCACCGACTCAAAGCAACCGTCGATACAATCGTAGCTAAGTTCGATAATATATCTATAAACAGGACTGATTACTTTCAACGGAACAACCCATCGGCTGAGAACGTAGCTAAATATATATACAATAATCTCGAGCCGAAACTGCCAAAAGGGCTGAAATTGCAAAGTATCAAGATCGAGGAAGAACCCGGCTGCGCAGCGGAATTTACAAAATAAAGCTGTAATGATTTGATAAATTTGACGATACTTTCGTGGCGGAATTTGGTATAATGAAAAAATAGGGTGTAAAATCGGCCATCGTGAAAAATAATCAAGATAAGATGATGGTGGGGCAAGCCCTGCGAAAGCAATTAAACATTGAGAATTTAATTAACTATGCTTTGTCAGATTTGTAACAAGAAAACAGCTACTATCCACCTGACTGAGATCACCGATGGATTACGTAATGAAATGCACCTGTGCGAACATTGCGCCATTGAGCAGGGCATAGCTGCCAAGAGTCAGGTATCGATAAACGAGCTGCTCAGCAGTCTGCTTGCTGTTCAGCCGAGCGACGAGGAGCTGTTAGGGCCGTCAGAACAGAAGATGAGCTGCCCGCTGTGCGGCTTTACGCTGGATCAGTTCCGAAAGGAAACGGTCTTGGGCTGTCCCAATGATTATGAGCATTTCGAGAAGGTCCTTCTGCCGCTTATCGAAAGAGCACATAACGGCAAGACCAGCCACTGTGGCAAAATTCCTTCAAAGACGCCACAGAAGACAAAGAAACAGATAAAGCTTGTAAAACTGCGTCAAAAACTTGATACCGCTGTGCGAGCAGAAGATTATGAATCAGCGGCCAGGTTACGGGACGAAATAAATCAACTGGATTCCTGATATTCGACGCTCGACGCTCGTCGAGAATCAATTGCCGAGAGCTGAGATGCAGAAGTGAAACTGACCGATTTAAGTAATGATATAAACGAATGGTTCAGCGGCTCAGGCCCATTGTCCGACATCGTAGTTTCTTCACGGATTCGCTTAGCGAGAAACCTTGTCGGCTATAAATTCCTGAGCCGATGCTCGACCGCCGAAAAATCTGAGATATTAGCGAAGCTAAAAGATATTTTGATGTCGCTCGACCTCGGCGACAAAATCTTCTATATCAATGTGGACAAGGCCACCGACCTGAATAGGGATTTCTTAGTGGAACGGCATCTTATCAGCCGACACCATGCCGCTGGGCAGGGGCCGCGAGGCGTTGTTATCGCCCGGAGGGAATTCTTCACCGCTATGATCAATGAAGAAGACCATTTGCGAATGCAGGTGCTCAAACCCGGCAGCCAACTATCCAAGTGCTATGAGCAGATAAATCATATTGACGATGTGATTGAGCAGAAAATCAGCTTCGCTTATAGTCCCCGTTTCGGCTATCTGACCGCGTGCCCTACTAATATTGGTACTGCAATTCGGTGTTCTGTAATGCTGCATCTGCCGGCTCTGAAGATGACCGGTCAGATTGATAAGTTCCTTCATGCTGCAAAGGATATGAGTCTGGCTGTTCGCGGACTTTTCGGCGAAGGCACCGAAGCAGCAAGTGATTTATATCAATTATCCAACCAGGTCACACTTGGTGTCTCGGAAGAAACGATTGTATGGGATTTTGAGAAAAATATTATACCTGAAATCGTCGAATATGAGAACGCCGCCAGAAAGGAGCTGCTCTCGAAGCAGGTTGACATCCTTGACGATAAGATTTCTCGAGCGATAGCACTTTTACAGAACGCACATTTGATAAGTTCACAAGAGGCCTTGTTTCTGCTGAGTCATTTGCGGTTAGGCGTTAATCTATATGAGTGTATGGGAGCAGCAACACCTGCAATAAAAAGGCTTCGCCAGCTAACCGGAATTCGGCAAAATCAGTCGAGCAGCAGCACGGATAAGGACAAGGGTCTATCCATTGCAACTATAAATCGATTATTCATGCTAACACTGCCCGCTCATCTACAGATAAACTATGGAAAACAATTGGATCCTACTCACAGAGATGTTCTGCGAGCACAAATCATTCGCTCAGCCCTGAACCAGAAAACATGAAATTGGTTATTGGTTAAATGGTTACTGGTTAAATGG
>CAZVWH010000061.1:5619-17979 GCA_964631175.1 uncultured Pirellulales bacterium
AATTACCATTCACCAATTACCAAGCATGCCTGCCAAAATGGCACGATGAATTGACAATGTAAGGTCTCTTGCCCCACAAAAAAGATTCGTAAAATATTAGTGGAAAAAACATAATCCACTAATATACATAATGTTAAGTGGCTTCAGCCGGCATATCTATACAGTTGGCACGCTTTTTGCGTAATTAAATTTTAGTCATTGCTACTAAATGTCTATAGTTTTGCTAAAGCAGGATTGATGCTATAGTAATAACGAAAGGAAATGAATCATGGCTAAAATTATTGGGATAGATTTGGGCACGACAATTTCTGTGGTTGCTGTAATGGAAGGCACATCACCGAAGGTTCTTATCAATTCTTCCGGTTCTCGGCTGACGCCTTCTGTGGTCGGTTTTACCGATAAGGGCGAAAGATTAGTAGGCCAGATTGCGCGCCATCAGCAGGTAACCAATCCGGAAAATACCGTCTTTTCCATAAAGCGTTTTATGGGACGACGCCATAATGAGGTCGCTTCGGAAGAAAAGTTAGTACCTTATAAGATCGTTGGTGGACCGGATGAGTTGGTCAAGGTTGAGGTGCGGGGCAAACAATATACGCCGCCCGAGATTTCAGCTATGGTCCTGCAGGACCTAAAAAAGACCGCAGAAGACTATTTAGGCGAGAAAGTAACCAGCGCCGTCATTACCGTTCCGGCTTATTTCAATGATTCACAGCGTCAGGCAACCAAAGATGCCGGCACAATAGCCGGCCTCAAAGTCGAACGAATTATTAATGAGCCTACCGCTGCAGCTCTTGCCTACGGAGTCGAGAAGAAAAAGAACGAAAAGGTGGCGGTATTCGACTTTGGCGGCGGCACCTTCGATATCTCAATCCTTGATATTGGTGGATTTGAGGAGGAAGGCGGAGTGCTCGAGGTATTAAGCACCAATGGAGATACGCATTTAGGCGGTGATGATTTAGATGCGGTACTGATAAATTACTTAGCTGATGAGTTCAAAAAACAGGAGGGTATCAACCTGCGTAAGGACCCAATGGCGCATCAGCGGCTCAAAGAAGCTGCAGAAAAGGCAAAATGCGAGCTTAGCACCCAGGTCGAAGCCACAGTTAATCTTCCCTTCATCACTGCTGACGCTTCTGGCCCAAAACATCTACAGATGACGATTACCCGAAGTAAGTTTGAGTCGCTCTGTGAGCACGTTTTTGACCGCTTGAAGAATCCATGCCGCAGGGCGTTAGAGGATGCAAAATTACAGTCGACGGATATAGCCGAGGTGCTGCTCGTTGGCGGCTCAACCAGGATTCCTAAAGTCCAACAGATGGCTAAGGAAATTTTTGGCAAAGAACCCAATAGAAGTCTCAATCCAGACGAAGTGGTTGCAATTGGTGCCGCCATCCAGGGAGCAGTCCTTGCCGGCGACTCCGGGGTAAAAGACATTCTGCTGCTGGATGTGACGCCACTTTCATTGGGCGTCGAAACTTTAGGCTCAGTTACAACAAGACTAATTGAGCGAAACACCACCATTCCCACAAGCAAGAAGGAGGTCTTCTCGACCGCTGCAGATAGTCAAACTACTGTTGATATCCATGTTCTGCAGGGCGAGAGAGACTTTGCCAGGGATAACCGTACGCTCGGCAGATTTCAGCTTGCCGATATACCACCGGCTCCACGAGGTATTCCGCAAATTGAGGTTGCGTTTGATATCGACGCCAACGGCATCCTCAATGTCTCGGCCAAGGATCTTGGCACAGGCAAGCAACAGTCCATTGAGATTAAGTCCAGCTCAGGGCTTAGCGAACAAGAGATTGAAAATATGAAGAAGCAGGCCGAGGAGCACGCTGAGGAGGACAAGAAAAAAAGAGAGGTGGTAGATTTAAAGAACCAGGCTGACCAACTGATTTATTCAATGGAAAAAACACTCAAAGAGCATGGTGACAAGGTCTCCGGTGAGACCCGCGGCAAGATTGAAAACGCAGTAAACAACCTGAAGGAAGCTATAAAAGGCGAAGACGGCGAGGCAATAAAGAGAGCCATCGAAAATCTCAATACAACCAGCCAGGAGTTGGGCAAGGTGCTTTATGAAGAGGCCGCCAAAAAGCAAGCTGCGGCGGCTACAGCTTCAGCCGGCAGCGAGGCCTCGCAGGCAGGGCCAGGCAGCGAAACGCCACCTGAAGGTGAGGTTAAAAGAAAAGGTGGAGAAGACGTAATCGACGCCGAGTTTGAAGCGAAGGATAAATAAGAGAACGGAAGACAGAAAACAGATATCGGAGAGAAAATTTATCCATCGTTTGTTCCCTACCCTCTGTCGTCTGTATTCTGTCCTCTGTTATCTGCTTTCAAAGCCAACGGTCGGATTCGAGCCGACAAGTCGGCACGGTAGATTTGCGAAGCAGGCGGATTTCGGAAGAGTTAGTGAGTTGGTTGGTATTTAGTTGTTAACTATTGGCTTGAAGCTCAACGCTGTTGCTAAACCTGCCGGATATAATTCACGCATCATAAGCGGATGATAGCACGGATTTGACCTGTGAGATAATTTCATATCTAACGGGTTTTACACTCGACCTCTGATTTCTCTTGAACCATTGAAGTATGCACCCTGTTGTGCTATAATCCGGCCCGCTGATGGAAATCAATTTCCCTATCAGTTCAAAAGACCGATGACGCATAGTTTTCGATATTTCTATCGAACAAACACATTTAATAAATTTGTAACCGTTCACGGGACAAATGTGGCATTTTATGTCATTGCGAGGTCTGCCTTTGGCGGACCGTGGCAATCTCAATCGTTACATTTTAGATTGCTTCGTCGTAAAACTCCTCGCAATGACCCCAAAAACGCGACTTATACCCCGTGAACGGTTACATAAATTTTTACTCAAGGAATCTTACCTATTATGAATACTAAATATCAAAACCTGCTGGCCTGTTATATAATTTTTCTGCTTGTAAGCACCTCTTTTGCTTCGGATATCCACGTATGGCAAATGAAGCAAGTCACGCTCAAAGCTGAAAAGGAATATGGAAACTGTTATACAGACGTGACATGTTGGGTAGAGCTTAAGGGAATGAATTTCT
Organism: uncultured Pirellulales bacterium; assembly: GCA_964631175.1. GTDB lineage: Bacteria > Planctomycetota > Phycisphaerae > Sedimentisphaerales > Anaerobacaceae > CAZVWH01. The sequence continues at coordinate 8,692 of CAZVWH010000061.1, forward strand.
CAAAACGAATTTATGGTTTCTGGGATGGCGGCAATGCTTTTGTTGTACGTCTGGTGGCTACAGAACCGGGGCAATGGCAATGGACCAGCAGCTCAAACCAGCCTGATGATAAAGGTCTTAACAACCATACCGGCGAATTTAATGCTATTGACTGGACAGAAGAGGAAAAATTGCAAAATCCCAACCGTCGTGGTTTCGTTCGTCCATCGGCTAACGGACATGCCTTACAATACGCTGATGGTGCCCCGTTCTTTTTGGTCGGCGATACCTGGCTTGCAGGGGCCACATGGCGGCTGCCTTTTAGAGGTGTCACTTCATCGAAAAATTATGTGCCAGGCCCAGGCATTGGATTTGAAGACGCCGTGGCCTACCGGAAAGGGCAAGGCTTTAATTCCGTCAGCATGATCGCCTGTTTTCCAAACTGGGAATCGGATTGCCATGCCAATACTTATGCAGATTCCAAAGGTATATATCTGAGAAACGCATGGGAAAAATTCGACTATCTGGTCGAAGACGGCAAAATGACGGCAAAAAATATGCGTGATGAATATGGCAACAAGCCCTTTAAGATGTCACCCAAACATGAGGGCGTAGCTGATTTTGATCATATCAATCCTGAGTATTTTAAAAGTTTGGACAAAAAAATGCAGTATTTGTCCGACCGTGGATTTGTCCCTTTATTAGAGACCGTAAGAAGGGACAATTGCCCAGCATGGAAGGCTTATTTTGACTTTAATGAATCGTATGCACGATATGTTCAATACCTGATCTCAAGATACGGTGCGTATAATATCATCTTCAGCGGGATCCACCTCGATTGGATTCCAAAAGAATACAGCCTGACCGCTGATGAATTCAACGAAGCTCTGACGTATCATTTAAAAAAGTACGGTCCGTTGCCGTTTGGTCAACCCCACACAACACTAATCAATAATTCCACATATACACAGTTCGGCCACAATCAGGACTGTCCATGGCTGACCATGCACAGTGTAGGCAACAAACCGCGTGACCATAGCGTTTCCAAGGCGATTGAAATCCTTTTCAAGCTCAAGCCCCCTTACCCAGCCATAAATTTTGAGCCATATTATACGGGCTGGAACCATGAAATAAATATGCCGAATGGTGAACGCCCGCCGGCAGACTCGCCGCGCGATAACTATTTCTCACGCGCACAGATGTACGGCTCGGTTCTTTCAGGGGGACTGTCGGGACATGTGCATGGCACAAGCGCCTATGATATTACCTCAACCGGAGAACCGGCAGGCGCTCGTCCTCATTTCTGGGATGCGTTAAATTTCGAATCGGGCCGATATATGCAACATCTGGCGGCATTTATATTATCCGAAGGCGATAAGTATCAGCGATTACAGCTCAGCTCGCAAAATATACACCCGCGAAAAGCCCCAAACAGTCCGGAAAGAGGTTTGGATGGCTGGTCATTTATGATGAGCACTGTTGAAAAAGACCTTGCTCTGCTTTACTTTGAGAACCAGGCGGCATTGCCCACATTAAGCGGCTTTAAGACGAATACATCATATCGTTTCCAATGGTTTAATCCCCGCAATGGCCAATGGAAGGAAAGCATTGCGATTAAAACAGATGAAAAAGGAATACTGACACCACCAGAATTTCCCGATGGACAAAATCCATCTACAATTGACTGGGCGGCCAAAATTCGTGAAAGTCGATAAAGCTGAAGCTAAACAAGCCAACTTATTGCGCGTAACAAACCTCCTTACTCCTTTAGATTAATGATTGAGAATAGTCTCGTGTGCAGCAAAGGTCATTATTTCAATTATATTCAGGCATCGGCCTGTTACTGAATTTCTGAAAATAGCTCAGACATGTATCTCGCCAAATGGCAGCGTCTTTTTCCTGTGTAGCCAGTTTTTCTTGAACGTGTAAATATATATCCTGGTCGATATGCGCAGCATGGCTTGCGCCATATTTTTCAAGGCCAGCCCACTTGCGTCTCATCGCTGTTACATAATCGACTCCCGTATTGTATCTGTAACACAGTTCTTCCCATAAAGTCCTGCCCGATTCCGTCTTGTAGTCCCAGTTTACATGGTGAAACCAAAGCAGGTATTTTTCAGGACATGTTTTCAGATTGTCAAATCTCTCGGCATTTGGTGAAAAGTACTGGCTTGTTGCCTGGCTGCCGGTTGAGCTACGATTAAATCCCAATCCTTTACTGTCGGCTCGGTGATAATAAACGGAAGTCCAGTCCTGCCGTCCTTGGGCATGGTCAGGGCCGGGGCCGTAATGGAAACCCTCCTGCATAATATGATGCAGTCCTAACGGAGTCATGTAGTTGACGCACGCCTCCCACGACCCCATCATCATTGATTTGATTGTCTTGACAACGTCGTTATTCCGGCTCAAAGTCATGTGAATCCACTCTTCAGCTATTGCCTCGCTGGACAGGCTGTGGTCCCAGGCCAGCCGACCAAAGGCATACCAGTTGGCCTGGCCGAAGAGATGCCCGCACCAATTGCGTTCCGAGCCCGTATTAGCAACACCCGCAATCCCAGTCATAGGATAGTTATGTAAAGACCCATCCACAATCCGGCAAACACGCGAGCCTTGACCTTTGGCATAAGTGTCGAATTCCAGATATTCTTTCCACATCGGGGCCAGAAAAACGAGATGTTTTGAATGTCCTAAGTACTCCTGGGTGATTTGTAACTCCAGCATCAAAGGTGTTTTGGGCATCGCCCCAAATAAGGGATGAACAGGCTCGCGGGGCTGAAAGTCGATTGGACCATTCTTGGATTGAACAAAAATATTTGCATTAAACTCGCCGTCCAAAGGAGTAAACTCCTTATACGCGCGCCTGGCTCGGTCGGGATCAACATCTGCATCGTATACAAACGCACGCCACATCACTATACCACTATATGGGGCCAGGGCCTCGGCCAGCATATTAGCTCCATCGGCGTGGGACCTATCATAGTCCTGCGGACCGGGCATCCCCTCGGAATTGGCCTTTACCAGAAATCCGCCAAAATCAGGAATCGATTGGTAGATTTCTTTGGCTTTCTCTTTCCACCATTCTTGGACATTAGGGTCAAGCGGGTCAGCCGTATCCAGAGAACCAATTCCGCCTCTTCGACTATTCTTATTGGATGCCGGCCGAAGTGGAGACGAAAATCGAATGGAGACAAATAGCTTTATACCATAAGGTCTGAACACATCGGCCAGTGCTTTGAGTTTGGCGATATATTCAGCCGTTAAAATAACAGGATTGGCATTTACGTTGTTGACCACCGTCCCATTGATACCGATTGAAGCATTAGCCCGTGCATAATCTTTGTATCGTGGGTCTATGGTCTCAGGGAGCTCATTCCATTTCCACAAAGATTTTCCTGCATAACCTCGCTCTATTGACCCATTCAGATTGTCCCAGTGATTCAGGAGCCGGTATTGAATTCGGGGTTTGGAGCGGATATCTATGTCCTTAATGGACTGTCCGTTTTGCATAAGTCTCAATAGATGAAAAGAACCGTACAAAAGGCCTGTGTCCTCGTTTGCAGTGATGACTATTGATGGAATGCCGTCAATTTCGATTGCTCTAATTAGAAATCCTTCAGGACCTAAAGTTGCCAGCTCATCGGACAAATCTAATTTTTGTATGAGTTGAGACTGTCTCGATGCGCCAATAACAAGGGCGTTACTTTTGGTAAGCGTACTGCCTGTAGGCAAATCAGCCCCTAAAAGTCTATCTAATCCTTTTTTCGCTTCCTTTCGAACAATGCTGAGTGTTTCAGATTGGCCCTGGATTACAATAGAAGAAAAAGTTTGTCTGTATTCTTCCAATATCGTTGCATCTTCTAATTTTTTGTAGGACATCCAAAGTTCGTACCCATCATCAGCACAGGCCGTCGGACAAACTAAAACCGCAATACACAGCGCGAAGAGCATACCCTGCAATGAGTATTTCATATAAATTCCAATCATGTGAAATGCGCAGCATGGCTTGCGCCATATGTTAGTCGGATTCTGGACCACACTACTGGCACACGTTATTTCATTACTACAATATCATACACAGCCCTTTTTCCTCCAAATATTCATCTACATGGTATCTACTTAACAAATCCGAGCTTGTCAGGCAGCCACATGGATATTCCAGGCACAAAGGTACAAATCAAGAGCGTAATTATCATTGCAATAAAAAAGGGCAGAATATGACGTATTACTTTTGTTACTGTAGTTTGCACAACGCCGCAACCGAGGAAAAGGCACGTCCCGACCGGAGGGGTGCACAGACCTATACATAAATTCATAATGATAATGATGCCAAAATGTAATGGGTGCATGCCAAGTTTCTCAACGATAGGCAAAAAGATAGGAGTGAATATCAGAATAGCCGGCGTCATATCCATAAATGTCCCCACCGTCAGCAGGATGGCATTGATCATTAGTAGAAGAAGGACTTTATTACTTGTAGTATTTAACAATGCCGCGCTTATATCCTGTGGAACATTCTCCGAAGCCATAACCCACGACATTGCCATACTCGTTCCTATCAGCAGGAAAACGACGGACGTAGTGACTCCACACTGAAGCAATATCTTCGGAATATCTTTGATTTTCACCTCGCGATAGACGACAACAGCAAGGAGAAATGAGTAAAGGACCGCAACCGCTGAAGCCTCTGTGGGTGTGAACCATCCCATAAGTATTCCGCCGATTACGATAATAACCATAAGCAGCGGCGGTACTGCTCTGAAGAACCGTAGTATGCCCTCTTTGATAGAAAAGGTTTCCCCTTTACCGTATTTATGAATAATAGATATAATTCCGCTGACTAAAATCAGTGACAGACCCATTAGAAAGCCTGGCAGGAAACCTGCCATAAATATCGCTGCAATTGAAACAATTCCACCTGTCGCCAGTGAATAGACAATCATTACATTGCTTGGCGGAATCAAAAGACCTGTTGTTGCCGCTGTTATGGTCACCGATGCGTTGAAATCTCTGTGGTAGCCCATCTTATTCATAATCGGAACCATAAACCCGCCAACCCCGGAGACCGCCGCAGTGGCTGAGCCGGATATGGCGCCGAAGAGCATGCAGGTTAGTACATTTACGAAAGCCAGTCCTCCGCGAAACCGGCCGACCAGCACGTTGGCAAAATCAACCAGCCGCCGGGCAATGCCTCCGTGACCCATCAATACACCTGACAAGACGAAAAATGGTATCGCTAACAACGCGAAGCTGTCGATTCCCGTAGCTATCTTGTGTGCCACAGCCACGAACGCCGGCAGGTCTGGCATAACCAAAAACGCCAGAACCGTTGAGATACCCATACAAAACGCTACAGGTACATTTAAAAGAAGCAGTATGACGAAACTTACAACCAACACTAATACGGGTAGGTCCACTTCAATACCCTTTCATATCATCCCGCCGTGGCGGGCTCGTAAGCTCACGACTATGGTTTCAGTCCGCCTCGGCGGATCAATCGACCCCTTCCCCACCGTGCGAAGTTTGCATCTGTGAAATCGAACCGCCTTTGACTAATGCGGCCAATCTCTCGACCAGACCTATAACTGAATACAGAACAAGAAAGAATCCGCTGATTGGTATCGCCAGGTAAACGTAACCAACCCGGATTCCAAGGGCCGGTGATAGCTGCTCCAGCCTCAACGTGGTCGTTACCAGCTCGACTCCTCCGAGAATCATCACCGTGAAACTGAACAATACTATGCAGAGAAAAGCAAAAATCTCTGTGTATAGCCTTTTCCGCGGCGGCAACTTGCCTACAAAATAGTCGATGCCCAAATGCGCACTTCTATTTAAGGCGACCGCAGCACCGAGAAGCGAAACCCATATAAGCATAAATATCGCCAGTTCTTCCGTCCAGGTGCTGGGGTCCTTCAGAATAAAACGAGTAAAGACCTGCCACAAAACGTCCACCACAAGCACAACCATGACCACTATCACAAGCAGCTCAAGTGAGCGGTCCAGCACTTTTTTTATCGATTTGAACACTGCTACTTTACCTCCTGTATTTGCTTGATTAACTCGCCGATTTCGGTGCCCTCGAACTCTTGCCATATACTCCTGACGGAGGCCTGGAAGGGCTTCTTGTCCGGGTAGCTGATCTGAACGCCAGCTTCCTGAACTATCTTTATATCGCTTTCTTCAGCTTCGGCCCATATCTTAAGCTGATATTCAACAGACTCATCCACCGATTCCTGTAATATCTGCTGAAACTCAGGTGAAAGATTATCCCAGACCTTGGTGCTGATTATCAGTATGTCAGGCAGTCTTGTGTGCTCATCGAGTATATAGTAGTGACACACCTCATAATGCCTCGATGTACGAAACGATGGCGGGTTATTTTCCGCTGCGTCAACAACACCCTGTTCAAGCGAAGTATAAAGTTCGCCCCATGGAATTGGTGTTGGCGAACCACCCATAGCTTCGACCATCTTCATAGACATCACGCTGTTCATAACTCGTATTTTCAAACCCTTCAAATCCTCAGGGCTTTTGATTTCTTTCTTTGCATAAAAACTTCTCGACCCTGCGTCATAGAAGCACAAACCACGCAGCCCTTTGCTTTGACCTGCCAACAGTAACTGCCTGCCTATAGGTCCTTTCAAGACCTTCCAGTAGTGCACGGAGTCTCTGAAAAGATAAGGAATGCCAAATATTCTCATTCGTGGCACAAACCCTTCCATTACCGCTGTCGATGTCTTGGTCACCGCCATATAGCCAAGCTGCAGTGCTTCTATACATTCTTTTTCATTACCGAGCTGCTCATTTGGAAAAACCTCGACCTTCATCCGTCCCTGCGACTTCTCCGCAACTTTCTCAGCCATATACGCCATCGCTTTATGTACAGGATGAGTTATGTCAAGACTATGGCCTAATTTCAATACTATTTTTGGCTTGGCAGCGTCTTGCTTCTTGCAACCGCCGGTAATTGCCAAAGTTAGATACACAAAGCACCAAATCAATATAAATAATTTCTTCATTACATATAACCTTTGCATTTTCTGACCAGAATTCTTTGTGAGACGAACCGTGGCCCCTCGGGCTCTTAGACTGATAAGGCTTCTATTTAGATTTTTCATACTGTCTTTTTAATAATTGCATCTTTTACCTTTTTTTCACTTTCCTGTCCAGCATCATTTTGCTCGACATTCTCAGTGGCAGCACCTGAAAACTTTATTGACTCTCGAAGGAGATAATGTTATTTATGAATTAAGAGTTCTCAAAACTTTCAGTCAAAAAAGGTATTTTTGGGAGTTTTGCTATGTTTTTACTATATATTTTTCATCAAAGGCGCGTTCTAAGTGGAAAACGTGTAAGTCATTTGCAGGCAATTACGTTCGGCAAGGCGCTTTTAGTTATTGTCCTTTGTCTTTTTTTCTTTGCTTCCGCGTGTTTCGCTATTAGTCAGGCTCGATACGTTGATTTCGTTTATAGCCAAGGAAGTTTCAGCCTTGCACAAAAAGGTGACGTCGCGGCCCTCTATGTCGATTCGCAGGACTATCCCGGTGTCGTACGCGCCGTGAAGGACCTGCAAGCAGATGTTGCCCGTGTCACTAACAATACGCCGAAGATAGTACAAGAACAGACCGCCCTTGGAAAAAACACAGTTATCATAGGCACGATTGGAAAAAGCCAAATCATCGACCAATTGGTTAAAGACGGCAAAATCGATGTGGCGCCAATTACCGGCAAGTGGGAATCATTTATCATTGCGGTTGTGGTTGAACCTTTGCCCGGCGTAGATAGTGCTCTTGTTATCGCCGGAAGCGATAAAAGGGGAACCATCTACGGGATATATGATTTATCCGAGCAGATTGGAGTCTCACCGTGGTATTGGTGGGCGGATGTCCCTGTTGAGCATAAAGATTCTCTTTTTGTCAAGGCGGGAAAATACGTGCAGGGACCGCCCGCCGTAAAGTATCGGGGTATTTTTCTAAACGATGAAGAACCGGCGTTGGGCCGATGGGCTGTGGAAAACTACGGCGGATTCAAGCACAAGTTTTATGAGAAACTGTTTGAGCTTATCTTGAGGATGAAGGGCAACCACCTTTGGCCTGCCATGTGGTGGGCGAGTTTCAACAGTGACGACCCGCTCAATCCAAAATTGGCAGATGAATATGGCATCGTAGTGGGCACCACGCACCATGAGCCGATGATGCGCGCCCATGCTGAATGGAAAACATACAGAGGTGGAGCCTGGAACTATGAGACCAATGCCGAAAAGCTGCGACAATTCTGGATGGAAGGAATTCAGCGAATGGGTTCGTACGAAAGTATTGTTACTTTGGCTATGCGTGGCGATGGTGACAAAGCCATGAGCGAGAGCACAAACATCGCTTTGCTGGAGAAAATTGTAGCCGACCAGCGCAAGATCCTCGCTGAGGTGACCGGAAAAGATGTGACAACTATTCCGCAGATATGGGCGTTATATAAGGAAGTGCAGGATTACTATGATAAAGGAATGCGGGTGCCGGAAGATGTCACCTTATTATTGTGCGATGACAACTGGGGGAATGTCCGTAGGTTACCTAAACCTGAGGATCCTCGGCGATCTGGTGGATATGGTATTTATTATCATTTTGATTTTGTAGGCGGCCCCAGAAATTATAAGTGGCTAAATACAAGTCCGATAACCCGTGTTTGGGAGCAGATGCACCTGGCTTATCGTCATGGGGTAGATCGAATCTGGCTTGTGAATGTCGGTGACCTCAAACCCATGGAATTTCCCATTGAATTTTTCCTGGATTATGCGTGGAATCCTGATAAATGGCCGGCGGAGAGCCTGCCCGAATATACCCGGCTGTGGGCTGAGCGGCAGTTCGGAGCCGAGCATGCCGCAGACATCGCTGACATCCTCAACAAATACACAAAATACAACAGCCGCCGAAAACCCGAGATGCTGGCTTCGGATACTTATAGCCTCTTGAACTACCGCGAAGCGGAAACGGTTGTGTCCGATTACAACAAACTGGCAGATGAGGCCGAGCGGATTAACAAGGCCATGCCTTCTGAATATAAGGATGCCTATTACCAGCTTGTGCTGCATCCTGTGACAGCTTGTGCTAATTTAAACGATCTTCGTGTAACCGTTGGAAAGAATCACCTCTACGCGAAACAAGGACGTGCCGCCACTAATGATATGGCGGAAAAAACCAGAGAGTTATTCACCAAAGATAAGGAGATTTCTCACTATTATAACAAGGTCATGGCCAACGGCAAATGGAACCACATGATGGATCAAACGCATATCAGTTATACGTACTGGCAGCAGCC
>CAZVWH010000062.1:0-5356 GCA_964631175.1 uncultured Pirellulales bacterium
TAATAATGCCCAGAGAGGCAACAACTATCGCTATCATTCCCACCGCAAACAAAAACATATCCATAAATATAAAGGCCTTCTTCATTTCCTCAAGCTGGTCAATAAGAGCGAAGGTCTTAAAACCCCAATCCTGTATCTTTTTCTTTACAGGCTCAACATATTTAGCGGATGAGAGCTTTACACTCACCGAGGAATAGCCCTGAATTTTTCCCGGTGGCTGGAAAAAATCCCAGATGCTCGTCAGCAATAGCTTTTCCATCCGCTGCGAAGGCCCCGGTGGAACATAAACATCACTGCGTAAAGGTAAGGCACCGCCGAATCCCATCCTTTCGGCCACGCCGACAATAGTAAATGTATAGCTCCGGGTGGAAAAGGGAAGCCTTTCGGCCCTTGTGCCGTTAGGATCTTTGCCACCTCGAATAAAAAAATGCGCAGCATGGCTTATGCCAGATGCAATATTAACGAGATTAAAAATACTGAAGTCAAGGGTCAGCGTAGAAAGCTCAACCTGCTGTCCGATTACCTCTTCGTAATTTTTAATCCTCATACGACGAAGCATGGAATCGCTTATTATTAGAGAATTTGTATCATTGGATGCGTAGGCCTCGCCCGCTCGCAGCTCCATTAAGTCGGTAACATAAGCAGGCAGGACTTGAATAAGACTAAACTCTTCTTTTCCCTTAAATCTAATCATGGCCGGAAAACGAATTTCCGGAAAGGCATATTCTACGCCTTTTAGGCTGGTGACCTCTTGGATAAAGGTATCATCAAGGATATTAGATTCTGACTCCCGCGTCTTCTTGTCGAAGACAAGAGCGGGGGCTAAATATTCATCTTCTGCGGATGTTTGTTGATCCGGGTCTGCATGATTTTCCCGTGGGGATGAGGACGTGGAAACGCTTATATAATTGAAAAGTTCCAGCTTATTGAACTCGTCGGTGACATTTTTCTGGACGCCCTTGCCGAAAGAAATCATGGATACAAGCGCCCCGATTCCTATCACCACGCCGAATGTGGTGAGAAAAGTGCGGAGCTTCTTCTTCCACAGATTGGCGAAAGATTGCTCAATATAGTCAGAGATTTTCATTGGTTTTCCTGTCCAACGACTCTGCCGTCAAAAAGACGAATAATGTTATCTGCGAATTCGGCTAATAAAGACTCCTCATGGGAAATCATAATCACGGTTAGGCCCTGATTTTTATTTAAGTCCGACAATGTCTGCACAATCTGGCGTGAAGTTTTGCTATCCAGATTGCCGGTGGGTTCATCCGCTAACAGGATTTTCGGCTGGTTAATCAGGGCACGAGCAATCGCGACTCTCTGCTGCTCACCGCCTGATAGCTCCGATGGCAGATGTTCCTTGCGGTGATGTAATCCAACTTTTGTCAGCATCTGCTCAGATCGGCTGTTTCTTTCCTTCTTAGCTACTTCCGCAAAAAGTAGCGGAAAGGCTACGTTCTCCAGAGCAGTGTAAGATGAAATTATGTTAAACGACTGGAAAATCATGCCGACCTGGTAACGTCGGTAGAGGGCTAATTCTTCCTTGTTCAAATCGGAGATGAATTTGCCCTCAACCTTGATACGACCGTCGGATGGAGTATCGAGGCCGCCTAACAAATTCATCAGAGTGGATTTGCCGGAACCGGAAGGTCCTGTTACGCCGAGAAATTCGCCTTGTTTGACGGATAGATTAACATCCTTCAAAGCAACGACCTCAATCCTGCCCATCGAGTAAATCTTGGTTAAATCCTCAGTTTCGATAAAATTAGTAGAATCCATTGAAGCACGAAAAACGTAAAGTGCCTAAAATGTGCTAAAGTGCCTAAAGTGAGCTAAAGTTATAGTTTCAATTTTAGTCCACAGGATGCCTTACGGCAGCACTTTAGGCACTCCAAACTTTAGCTCACTTATTTTGTTTAGGATCTTCCTTTTCCTTCGTCAGTGCAATAGGGATATCAAGCCAGAATGTCGAGCCTTTGTCCATCTCGCTTTCGATTCCGATATTGCCTGCGAGCATAATAGCTAACTCCCTGCTTATAGCAAGTCCCAGGCCGCTGCCGGTTGTTTCTCGCGTTAAAGAGCCATCGACCTGCCGGAACTTTTCAAAAATCTTTTCCTTGTCTTTTTCGGCGATGCCACAGCCGGTATCGGTTACTGAGATCCGTACGAAACGTCCCGCAAGGCCCCGTAAGGGGTCCCCAGGCGGAGAGTGCTTAGTCCATGGCTCAGGCCCCGGCCCGTGGGCAGCATGGCTTGCGCCGCTTGACACCGGCGATCCACCCTCCGTCCGCCTCGGCGGACTACGGAGGACGGGTGAACCGCCTTCTCCGCCGTAGTGGCCCGCCTGCCCAGAGTGTACGGCGGGCAGGCTACGAAGGCCGGAGGCTTGGATTTCAATCCTGCCGCGTTCGGGCGTGAACTTTACGGCATTACTTAGAAAGTTGAACAGTATCTGCTGAACCTTGCCGGCATCGGTCATAAGAATCGGTAGATCAGTCTCAATCACTACTTTGACCTTGATTTTCTTTTTCTTTGTTTGCAAAGAGAAAGACGCTACCGCTGCATCGATAAGCTCAGGGATAGAGGTTTTCTCTATGTGTAATTCCATTCTTCCGGCCTGTGTCTTTGCCAAGTCCAGCAGGTCGTTGATCATATTTAGAAGTCTGTTTCCGCTGGTTATAATATTCTCAGCGTATCTTCGGGACTTGTCTTTGTTTAGTATGCCGGGTTTTTCACGCAACACTTGTGCAAAACCGAGTATCGCATTGAGCGGTGTTCTGAACTCATGAGATATGTTACCTAAGAATTCACTCTTTATTTTGTTAGCCTTGAATAGCTCGATATTTCGCTCGGAAAGCTCTGCAATCTTGGCATCAAGCTGCTTGTTTGCCTGTCTCAATTCTTCTTGCGCCCCTTGCAGGCCATCCAGCATGTGGTTGAATGCATGGGCCAAGCTCTCGTATTCATCACCGGTTGTTATGGAGCTTCTTATATCGAGGTTGCCCTCGGCGACATTATTTGCTATGGCCCGCAACTGCCGGACGGGGCGGAGAATTACTCGCTGAGTGATCCAATAAAACGCAACGATTGCACCGGTGCCGGCTATTAGTCCAGCTACGCATATCCAAACCCAGTTTAAAAGGTTGATCCTGCTGATTTCACCGGCTGGGCGTTGAATAACTATTGCACCTATCAACTCATTTGATGAAAAAGCATTGGCGGTACCCTGTGGATTATGGCAGCTTAGGCAGTTATCAGTTGCTCTTAGGATTCTTACATAATGGCTGAGATGGACGTTGTCTTTTTCTTCAAAGATGATCACTTCATTTCTACTCTCCTCGGCCTTTAAAGATTCGATCGTCACCTTCTGTTTATCGGTTAGTTGTTGGAGCTGTGGGCCTGGCCATTCTGCGGATTTGTTGTTTTCTGTGAAGCGGATCAATCGCATATCGGGGCTATTAACATCGAGTCCAGCCCACGTTTTAAGCTGATAGTGCTGACGCAGCAGAGTGTCAGCTTCGGCTCGTCTGGCATCCAGAGAGGCTTTTTTCGTAAGCTGACGCATCCAAATATAGGGCAGAAGAAGGGCAATCACCAAAGTAAATATTACCGCAACGCCAAACGTCAGTTGACACTTTCTCTCTAATGAGAGAGGCCGAAGCCGCAGGAGCTTCAAAAGTCTATGCCAAGTGGGCTTGGCCATTCTGCGAATATGTCTTAAACTAATCCGCATTGTATTCTTTTCGATATTTAGCCCCCCAATCCCCGCCTTCGCGGGGACATGCTTACTATGGGGGGCCTTCTCATGTTTTACGTAGGATTTGTTATCCTAAGTTTCGGCAGTGCTTGTGGATACTTTTCCCGGATAAAATCTATCAGCTTTTCTCTCACTTCACAACGAAGGCTCCATGCAGTTGAGGCATCCGCAGCGCTCATAAGTGCTCTTAACTCAACCGTACGCTCGGTTGTATTAGTGACCTGCAGCACGCAAACCTTGCCGTCCCAAAGCTTCGAGTTTTTCAGAATGCGGTGAAGCTCTTCTCTGACAGCATCGAAGCCAACCGTATGGTCAACATAGATATACACCGTGCCAAGAATATCCGCTGTGACACGCGTCCAGTTTTGAAAAGGCTTTTCGATAAAGTAAGTAATGGGGACAATCAGACGCCTCAGGTCCCAGATTTTCACAACAACGTATGTTAAGGTGATCTCTTCGATTCGGCCCCACTCGTTTTCCACTATGACCACGTCATCTACACGAATCGGCTGAGTAAAAGCTATCTGTAGGCCGGCGATAAATGTCCCTATAGTGCGCTGGGCAGCCAAACCAACAACGATGCCGATTATCCCAGCAGAGGCTAAAATAGTGGTGCCGAGCTGCCTGACCTTGGGAAAGGTCATCAGCATCATGGACATCGCAATAATAGCTACTAAGATAACTACTATCCGCTTCAGGACCCTCAACTGGGTATGGATTTTGCGAGCTCGAAGATTGTCTTTCACGCCGACCTCGAATCGGCTGATTACGTAATCTTCCAGCACATACACTGTTTTAATCAACAGCCATGATATTGTGGCAATGAGAAGGAAGCTGAGGACGTGATTTATCGTTAAGATGCCTTGCGGCATATTCGTCCGTGTTTCCTCGGCCAGTGCTGTCGGAAGAACCAAACGAATCACGAAGACTACGATAGTCCACTGTAAAGGCCGATAGCATCGCCTGACCAATGAATCATCGATAGGGCTTGCGGAGCTTTGAGCTATTTTTCTCAATATCTTAAAGACTAAAAAATGGCCTATAAGCCCAAGCAGCACCGGCACACCCACAAGCCAAGCTACTGCTGTCCAGTTTTGCACTTGCTGCAGCATTTTATCCCTCCTGGCAATCTAAATGTTTAGCCGTCACCCCTGCGGTGACGGTCTCTGTCTATGATTTTTTCTCATCCCTCCGGTGACGACTTTTCTTCCTCCGTAAGGAGTCCTGCGGACTGCTCGATCGCACGCAAATGTTTTTGTGTTCGCAGGTTCAGCTCGTCCAATTGCTTCTGATCGACTTCGCTGGGCGCATCGGTCAACAGGCATTGGCCCCGTTGGGTTTTTGGGAAGGCGATGACGTCTCTGATGTTGTCCGTTCCGGTCAGCAGCATAATTAGTCTGTCTAATCCGAGCGCTATTCCTCCATGCGGCGGAGCACCATATTCCAAGGCTCTTAAGAAAAAGCCGAACCGCTCCTTTGCCTGCTGTTTTGAAATATTGAGCAGATCGAATACCTTCTGCTGCACTTTGGGCTGATGGATACGAATGCTGCCACCACCGATTTCCGAGCCGTTGACCACGATGTCGTAAGCCTGTGAAC
>CAZVWH010000062.1:5456-16893 GCA_964631175.1 uncultured Pirellulales bacterium
TCGGGCACCGGTGCTGTGAACGGATGGTGCAGTGAATCGTAACGTTTTTCGTCTTCGTTCCACTCGAATAGCGGAAAGCCAACCACCCAGACAAACTCAAAACTTTTCTCTTTATAAAGCCCCAGGTCCCGTGCAAGCTTGCAACGCAAAGGAGCTAAAGACTTATTGGCGATCTGCTGCTTATCGGCAATAAACAACAGTAGGTCGCCGTTTTTTGCTTCGAAGCGTTCAATTATTTGCTGCTGCAGCTCGTCGCTGAAATACTTACCGAGGCCTCCGATGAATGTTAGCTTGCTCTGCTCATTTTTGAGCTTGGCCCAGCTAAGACCCTTGGCGCCATAATCAGCTACAAAGTTGGTGAGCGTCTTTTCGATGTCACTTCTGGAATATTTTTCGCCTGCCGCGGCACAAATACCTTTCACAATTCCGCCTTCGTTGATAACAGATGTAAATACATTGAATGTGCTATGTTCTGCGATATCGGATATATCTTTTAACTTCATATCGAATCGCAAGTCCGGCCTGTCGGTTCCATAATCAGCCATAGCTTTTTCATACGTTATTCGTCGCATAGGAACGGTGACATTTATATCCAGAATGTGCTTGAAGGTTTTTGCGATAAGGTTTTCGTGCACGCCGATGATGTCGTTACTATCGACAAAGCTCATCTCGACGTCGATTTGCGTGAACTCCGCCTGTCGGTCGGCCCGTGGGTCTTCGTCACGGAAACAGCGAACTATTTGGAAGTATTTATCGACACCACTGACCATCAGGATTTGCTTGAATAGCTGAGGTGATTGCGGCAGTGCGTAGAAGCAATTCTTGTGCAGTCTGCTGGGCACAAGGAAGTCTCTTGCCCCTTCAGGCGTGCTCTTGGCGAGCATGGGTGTTTCAATCTCCCAGAAGCCCAAACGGTCGAAGTAGTCCCGCGCGATTTTGGTGACGCGATGACGTGTGCGAAGCTTGTGCTGCATTTGGGGCCGACGCAGGTCAATATATCGGCTGGCCAAACGAAGCTCCTCGTTTGTCTTCTCGGCGCTGTCTATTTCAAATGGCGGGGTCTTAGAGGTATTAAGGATTTCCAGTTCCTGCACGAGAGCTTCGATTTGGCCTGTCGGCAGCTTTAGATTCGCCATGCCTCTGCTTCTGGGTTGAACAATGCCCTTGGCGGCTACTACCCACTCGCAGCGAATTGTCCGTGCTATCTTATGCACCTCCGGTTGAGTTTCCGGATTAAAGACTAATTGTGTTAGGCCTTCTCTGTCTCGCAAGTCGATAAATACGAGGTTGCCGTGGTCGCGATAAGATTGGACCCAGCCGGCCAATGTGACTTTTTTACCTGCATCTTCCAGCCGAAGCTGGCCGCAATTGTGTGTTCTTTTGAGCATAATCAATCTTTCAAAATCACTATCTATATTATTAGTTTTTGTTTGTATAACAGTAAATATGTTGTTTAGCCGACATGGCTCAACTGAATGTAAAGCATAATCCAAGATTGCTCTTTCGTCAATAGGGCATAAAACACAGGATGATTCAGGGTTAGTCACCTAAAACTTGGATTATTTTGGCCAATTCAAAGACGGTTCGTGATTTGGGAGTCTCAGTCTTTGATTCATCTATGTTTATGAAAAGTATTTATCCACCCGCCTTCAAAGAATTCGTGCATTCCGTGTTCAATATAAATCTGTGAAATCTGTGGTTAAAAATACGTGCAATCTGTGAAATCTTTGGCTATAATAAGCAAGCATGAAGCTGCCAAAGCTTGAAAAATCGGATAAGTACGTCGGTCTGTATATCTTCGACTTCGGCAATCATGTTGGCGTAGGCTTTACTGCGGAAGAGGTGGCTGAGCTGCTTGAAAGCGAAAGATACAAGCAAGGCAAGGTCTATAAGATTCACAAGGCTTATCCCGATGGCAGACTCGAACTAAAAGGCGTGCCGACAGAGATTTTTCAGCTCGAAGCTGGGATGTTCTTTTATTCAAATGACCTGGAAACCGGCAAAGGAGATTTTAAACAGCTCGTTAATTTAGCTATTAGGACGAGTCCGCCTTGCCGGGCCAAGGTGCATCTCGCTAAATACAGTGACGGCAAATTTGTCGTAGCGCTAATCTATCCGGCTGAATACGATGATGAGGTAAGCTCATGGCTTTTAGATGGCCAGTACAAAACCGCCGGCGCGGCCGAAGGTGGTGCCGGTGCGGTGCAGAGATATTATGATAAAAGGGCTGAGATTTTAGACAGGCACCAATTATTCGGCGAATCCGAATTAGTAAGTAGGACAGGCGAAGAACTATTAGCCTCCTTAAATTTAGCTGTGCAAAGATGATTATTAGGATGTGCCATCCCTGAGGGACGTCTAAACAACTCCGTTAAAACGTTGGATTAAAGTTAATGAATTACGATGTCAGCTCGCGCTAAAATGAGTTCCTTTCTTGGCTCGCTCGCCGGCCTATTTCTCTTGCTGTTTGGCAAAAGCTCGGCTAAGCCGACCGCTAAAAATCTGCAACAGGCAGAGTTCAAGAGCAGCACTCAACGTTTGGGGATTCGTTTCAACGAGAGGATTCGTGATATCTTCCGGTTTAGATGGCTAAAGAGGCGGTAACTTTCAAGTAAACTCACGTGAGACTTTCTTAAAACAGAGCCGCGACCATTAGCAAGCAAAGCAACCATAGCGCATAAAAAAAGTCCGGGCTGTACTGAGTACTCGGACAGGACGACTGACAAGTGCTGATAGAGAATTAGTGATGGCAGCCTTTTTAGTTACTCCGCTTTTGGGCCGGTCTTGTCCGGCTGCTTTTGGGACTCCTTTTCTGGCTGTTTCTCGGAATCCTTTGGCAGCTCCTGCTGGGCAGCTTTATCCGGCTGCTTTTTTCTGGGTTCTTTTCCTTCGGCTTTCTCACGTTGAATCGCGTCGTAGATCTCCCTCCGATGAACCGGTATATGCCTCGGAGCTGTTATGCCCAGTCGGACTTTATCCCCGCGGACGTCGACGATGAAAATCTCAACATCGTCGCCGATCATTATTGATTCATCTCTCTGTCTGCTTAGCACCAACATCATTAACTCCTTTTGTCGGTTGGTCTTACTTAAATATCATACGAAAAAAACTATCTGGGTGTTCGCCCACTTACTTAATATATACGCTCGACAAATTTCATTGGTCAGTAATAAATTCCCGCAAAAATATCCAAACCGACAAAAACTCAAACTCAACTATATTTCGGCTAATTTTTAGGTCGAAAACAACCAATTTCAGTTTTCTTTGCATAGTTACAGTCAATTATTAGACGTTTCATCTGTAAGTACTTGAAAAAAAAGGAAGTTATACAAAGTCAAAGACTCGAAAAAAAGATTTATTAAATTTATCTTCGCTACTTTATGTCGTGTTTTCTGCGGTGAGTATAGCGGACAGCCAACCAGTAGCCGGCAATAGAGCCCAATGTGCCGAAAGCCACCATTTGGATGGGCAGTATGCAAACAACCGAACTGGAAAAGAATGTGGCAGGCCAATTTTGTTGTAGGTTTTGTAATACATCTTGCTTAGCGTAAGTAGTTACAGCAAAAACAGTTACTAAAGCGCTGGTGATTGTAGGCCAAATATAGTCTGTATTAAACAGCTTTTTAACTACGAAAGCCGCCAGTCCAAATGAGACCAATACTGCAAAAATAATCTGACCTATATCCGGTTGGGCTACAATTGCGTTATTGGACGTTGAATAGTCTTGAGCCAGTATTTTGATACAAATATGGACAATAATAGCAGAGCCAAACAAAGCGGCAATTGCATTTAGGTATTTGTTTGGGTTAGGATTAGATTTAATTGGCGTCTTAGCTATATGAGGTTTTGACCACAATTTCTGCCCTAAAAGTAGGCCGGCGAATCCGGCCGCGATAATAAGCAGCCAGAATATTGGCTCCCATTTAAGTGCTGTAAATATGGCCAGACGCTGAGGAAGGCTTTGATTTACCTGTATCAGCTTGGCTACATTGCCGGAGCGGCTGGCCCATATAGCTAAGCCGGAGGGCACTGCTAAGATACCTATTTCCCGGCCATAGGGCCAGGAAATGAAATAGCCGACAAAGCCGACCAAGAATGCCAGGACTACTAAAATTGTTACACTAACGTAACTTAAGCTTCCAAAACGTACGGCACTAAGGGGGTCGGATGGAGCGGCTAATGGCCAGGCTAAAATACCTATCACAACAACCCCCAAGGCGATGACAGCAGCAATCCTTACCTTAATCAGCCAGGATAATTCCACGATCCAGCTCCTTTAATCAAATCTTCGATAGAGTAACATTAGAGCTAAAGAAGGTCAACAATAACATACTCGTATTGTTCGCAGATCGTCGGTCGAGAGCCCGAGGGGCCAGATTCCCAGGGAAATGGCCAGGCCCAAATGTATCATTTCTCGCATCAACTTATATGAAAGCGGGCACTCAGAGTGTCTAATGCTCTGTTGAAAAGAGTTCAGAATGTCATTTCGAGCGAGCCGCAGGCGAGTCGAGAAATCTATTTTTGAGCAGATTTCTCCACTTCGCCCCCGTGCTTTCTGCTTGCCCCTGCGTCTTACGACGCAAGGCGGGGCAGCGGGCGAAAGCAGAAATGGGGGCTTCGGTCGAAACGACGGTGAGGCTTTTCAACAGAGAAAGTGTCTAACAAAATGATATATGCTTTGCAGCAATCAAATACGTGAGAAAACTACTGGAAGTTGCGAAAATAGGCCGCATTGCCCTGCCGAAAATCCGGCTGAATCCTATTTTTTTACAGGATTCCTTGTTTCTTGTAATTTTCTATGATATAATTAAAATTGTGTTAAAATAGGGTTTTGTGTGTTTAATTTGGGGCACATCACATAACACAAAGGATCCCGTGGCGCACAGAGGAGTGTTAAGTTTCTTATTAACCAAATTTTCAAAGAAAGGAGAATTAAGATGAGAAGGTTAGGAGTAATTGTAGGATTGGTGTGTTTTTTAAGCAGTGGAATATTAGCCTCTAATGACTTTAGCGGTGTAGGCAATTGGGCAGACCCCAACATCTGGAAAGAAGGCCGTTCCCCAAGCGGTGCAGAGGAGGTCAAGGTCCGTGGGGAAGATACCATCTGCACGCTAAACACCAGTACCGGAGATTGGGGTGCAGGCCAAAGAATGAGGGTGTACGAAGGAGCTACCTTAATCATCGAAGAAGGAGCAGAACTTCTCGGCGCAGGCTGGATGCGTGTCGGCGCTGGTAATCCTGGCTACGTGGAGCAGACAGGCGGCCTTGTGCAACTACAAGACGGCAAGGATAGTGCAAAGCTCGGGATAGGAGATCAAGGAGGTTCAGATGGTAACTATACTATCAGTGGTGGAACCTTGACATATGCAGAGGGTAGTTTAGGTGAATTACTTGTGGGAGCCAGAGCAGGCACAGGGACACTGACAATAATCGGCACAGGTCCGACAATTCAGATGAATACAATGATTGTCGGAGATCGAGCCGGAGCTTATGGTACTATTGAATTCCAGGTTGATGCCAATGGTGTAAGTCCGATTAGCCTCGTCGGTGGTGCTTCTATCGATCCTGAGGGAGATGAGACTACGGCGGCCCTAGTGATCAACTCGATAGGTGGGGCACCTCAGGCTAATGTTGTGCTTTTGGATCTTCCGGATGACGCTAACTTTGTAGGTGTTTTTGACACGGTCAACGGCGAACCTGCTGAGGACGGTGCTTCGGTGCTTTTGACCTTTGGTGAGGTTGGCTACTACTACCACCTGGCTTACGCTCATGGTGGAACTAATGATTTGGTGCTTGTATATGATGGTTCTGTAGATATTTTACCCTTTAGCCTGGGAGCAACGGGGGATATCACTATTTGTAATGATGAGCGATATGGACCGGACCAAAGCAACAGCGGCTCAGGTGTGGAATCACGTAATATTCCGGCAAGACGCAACGTGGCATTGATTAGCTACGATATATCAGGACTCAAAGCGGGGGGTGGAGTCTTCTCAAATGTGAGCTTCAGCCATTTCAGTCACGACCAAAATGATGAGGTAAGTGTTTATGGCATCATCGAGGACTTAGATCTGCTCGATGTAGAATCTCTAACTTGGAACACCGCTCCTGGCGTTCAGAATGACCCAACTCCGGAGCTTGGAGCTCCTGTAGCCCTGGACGTTAACGACCTAACAGATGTATTATTGAGATTTACTCCACCTGAGGACGTAGGTGTAAGGTTCTCAACCGATACAAGCCAGGCCCTTGCAGATTTGCTCAACAGCGATACGGATGGGATTGTTACATTTTTGTTTGCGGCGAGTGCAGAGGACACTCAGGCTATTATTCGGTCAAGGGAGCACTCAGCCGGTGGTTCATTCCTCGAGGGCGAGATTATTCCACCGCTTCCAGTAAAGATTCCCGTTGAGAACGCCAGCTTTGAGCTGCCCGGTACCGACAAACAGAATAACTGGGATGGTGGAACAAATGATAAAGGCACTTTCGTGGATGTTCCCAGCTGGAGCAGCGATACAATGGCTACAGATTCCGGCGTTGAAACGGGATGGAATGCTAGCGACGGAGAATGGAGCGGCTTTTTAAGAGGCAGTGATCCTTCAGTTTGGCAGTTGACAAGCTATGTTATTGGAGCTGATGACGTCATCGAGCTGAAAGTAGATGCCAAGAATAACTGGCAGGCTACAACTTTTCTGCTGAGCCTCTACTATGATGAAGCAGGTGTTCGTGTTCCGGTGGCTTCCGTCGAAGTTACGTTAACAGATGACATGCAGGAGTTTTCGCTGGTGTTTTCAGCAGCAGATGTACCTGAATCTGTTGGCAAACAACTTGGAATTGAGCTAAATAATGTTACTCCAGACGTTGATAGCTGGGCCGGTTCAGACAACGTGAGGCTTTTGCTCTACTAAGAAACAGAAAGTCTGATCAGTGCTTTCTTGATTTAGCAAGCCCTTAATCAGGACGGTGCTGTCCCGTCCTGAGTTGTGGACTAAGCCTTCCCATACGGGAAGGTCGAAGGAAACAAGGACGAGATATTTAGTTCTAAAGAACGATTTTTTGCTGGCGAACGGCCAGATTAGTCGCTTAATCTGGCCGTTCATATGCCAGTTTGTAAGTCTGCCTTTTGTAACCGAAAACATATAAGAAATGCATCACAGTTGAAGTGCTATTTGTGATGGCAGCGTTATGCGTCAGTGTGGCTGCGTATGCGGTTGCCTTCGCGGCTTTTTGCGAAAGCATAAGCGGGGGCTATGCCCGCCAATGCATGGTCATGGTATGTATTATTAACTGGACTTTTTTGGAGAAGGTGTATTATGTGTGGAAAAGTGAGCTATCTAATCTCATTCATTCTTGTGCTGGTATTAGCTGGTAGCGCTTCAGCCGACACATTCCAGTGGGACAATGGCGGGAATGGTCCCCTGTGGAGTATGCCGGAGAACTGGAACCCCGATGGCCTACCCGGCCCTGATGATGAGGCTCAGATTATCCTTGCAGATGCAAATTGCGTCATTGACTCCTCCGTAGATGCTGAGTGCGCAACTGTGTATGTTGGTATGGGCGGCAGCGAAGGGACTTGCTACATGGACATGACTGGAGGCACCCTTACCAGTGATGGTCATATTCGCATAGGAGAGCCAGGCGATAGCAACGCCATTTTTGTTATGAGCGGCGGCACTGTAAGCACAGGAAATACCGGAAGACTGTGGGTTGGATACAACGGCACAGGTACTTTCATCATGACCGGCGGCGTAATGACTGTTTCTGATAAAATCGAGTGTGGGAAAAATGATGGCGCAACCGGTTATATATATGTGCATGGTGGAACACTAAATCTCGAGGGACAGGGATCAGACGACTTTGAGATTGGTAAATACGGTACAGGTATTGTCACGATAACCGGTGGCGAGATCAACATTACCGATCAGATCAAATTAGCGCAAACAAGCGGTACCGCTCGCTTGTATCTGTATGGCGGGATTATTAACGCCGGCAATCTCCGTAGTTCAGATCAAATTTCCGGAGAAGCCTTTATGGATTTCACAAAAGGTACGCTTGTTTTAGACGGCAATGATGTGCCAACGGTAAATGGATATATCGAAAATGGTTGGTTTGTCGCCTATGACGGCGTAGGTATAGTGGACGTGAACTATACCGTAGATCCAAATCAGACCACGGTGACGGGCAGGATGCCCAATCCGGAGCTTGCCTGGGATCCGAGCCCACGTACTAAGGCAACGGTAGAGCGGGACCTTGCTCTTGGCTGGAAACCGGGTGTTTACACAGTCTCTCACGATGTGTACTTCGGCACCGATGTGAACAATGTGAACGATGCCAACAACGCTCTCGGGGCATGGCCAGAGTTCAAAGGCAATCAGGACCCTTGTAGCTTTGATCCGGGGCTTCTTGAATTAGGCCAGACCTACTATTTGCGCATAGATGAGGTCAATGACAATAACTGGGCGCCACCGGGCAGTCCTTGGAAAGGTCCTGTCTGGGAGTTTACAGTAGTCGACTATATTGTTGTGGACGACTTCGAGTCCTATAATGACATTCCGGACGATCAAGAGGCCAGCAACTTAGTGTTTTATACATGGATAGACGGCTATGATAATCCGTCGGTTAATGGAGCTGTAATTGGTTATGTCTTGGGAGACAGCTCTCTCGAGACTGATAACGTTCATAGTGGTGAGCAGTCGGTACCATTAGCGTACGACAACAGCACTACAACTTATTCAGAGGTTACAGTGAGCATTGATGACCTGGCGATTGGCAGAGATTGGACTACAGATGATTTTAAGGTATTATCGCTGTGGTTCTATGGCAGTCTGTTCAATGCTTTTACAGAGCAAATGTACGTGAAGCTTAACGGCGTAAAGGTAGCATATAATGGTCAAATGACTGACCTGCAGCAGACAACCTGGCAGCAGTGGAATATTGACCTTACGGATTTTGGCATTGATCTTAGTAATGTTACCGAGCTTTGCATCGGCTTTGAAAAGACCCAAACATTGGGTGGCAGAGGTTCTATATTATTTGATGATATCCGGCTATATGTATCCCAGAACGAAGAGTAAATACTGTAAGGGTAAGTTTTGTTGAAGCATATAGTTTGAAGTGACTAAAGTGCCTAAAATTGTTGTCATTGCGAGCGAAGCGAAGCAATCTCAAATCTGAGCAAGGAGATTGCCACGTCGCTGCGCTCCTCGCAATGACACTCCGTGGCACTTTAGCTTACTTTAGACACTTTTACTCACTATAGTTGCTGAATATTCGTTTGAGGAAAAGGGGGCAGTATTATGAAAACAAATAAAGCTGGTTTTACGTTGATCGAATTATTAGTTGTAATCGCGATTATTGCTCTTTTGATGGGAATTCTTATGCCCGCGTTGAGCAGAGTCAGAGAGACAGCCAAGCGCTCTGTCTGTTCCAGCCAGGTAAAACAGGTTGGTGTAGCGATGACAGCTTACACATCGGACTATGATGGTCTTATGCCGACATATAACTCCGACAACACAAACGCTAATCCCTATTTGTTAATTCACTCTTATGCCTTGTATCGAAGCGAGAGTCTATTTGTTGACGCCAGCGGCAAGCCGCTTCCCATGAAGCTGGCCGTTTTATATGAAGGCAAATACATAGCAGAACCGAAGGTGTTTTACTGTCCCTCGAATATAAACCTGCTCTACAAGTTTAAGTCCTACAATAATCCTAGGCCCTGGGGCACGCTCCCCCAGCATTTCAATGACACAGACGGACAAGGACACAATCAATGGGTGCGTATGGGATATACGTATCTTCCCATAGACCCGAGAGCGCCAATTATAGGTGCCACCGGCTTGCCCGAAGATACAGCTAAAACTATCGACAGTATTGATCCTTATGTCCCCTACATGACCGACTTAATCCGGCACAAAGACCAGATCAGTCACAGCAGACAAGGCAGTTATGCGGTCAATGCTCTGTTTAAGGACGGCCATGTGACATTGTGCAATGACGAAAGGGTATTCAATAATAATATCTGGGATCGGATGGAGAATGGACAAATAAGCGAGTTGGCAGCAAATTATATAGTCTTACAGTTGATAGGTGGCAAGAAAATGAATACCGGCTACTGATACTACCCCGAAGTCTCTCCTGATGAAATACATCTGTTATTGCATGCCCCTGTTGATCGGATTCCTGGATTCTCCTAACACCCGGGCTCAGCTTAACTTTTCCGGCGAGGGTGAGCCTATTGCTATGAAGGTGGCCTGTCTGTATGAAGGCGGTTACCATAGATGGTTCGATTGTGTTATACTTAAAGTTGTTACAACGTTTTCAAAATCAAACAACTGGATAATAGCTATAGTTATTTAATCATAATCCTGCTTTTATTTTCCCTCAAAAATGTGTTTAAACTTCAAGTATAACATCAAGGAAATAATCTGCTTGAAGGTTTTTTACGATAAATTGTAGGTTTTACTTGCAATTTTCATACAATCGTTTATCGTGATTCACAAATTATAAAACAAGATACGAGCAATGGATGACGAATTACAACAATAGGAGCGTATTGAATGTCCAGAGAATGTTATTTTACCGGTAAGCGAACGGTAGCCGGCAGAAGCATATCCCGGCGTGGTAAAGCAAAGTATCTTGGCGGTGTCGGCAGAAAGGTTACCGGCATCAGCAAGAGAAAATTTAAACCCAACATACAAAAGGTACGGGCTGTTGTTGACGGAAAGGTTTGCCGAATTAAGGTTTCAGCCAAAGCTATTCATATGGGCCTGGTTCAGAAACCGCCTAAGCGCGATTACAAGCCCGCCAAAAAAGAAGCCGGCTAATAAAACCATTTTCGTCGAGACTTTTGCAGCGGGGCGGGTTTTGCCTCGCTTTTTTTGTTTGCCCCGTGAGATAAGAATCTTATGGGAATAAAAAAGACTGTGAGTTGGTTATCTCACGGGGTGAAAAGGTTCCAAAATAAATGAAGAAAAAGATTGACCAGACACAAGTAAGAAAGGTCGCCAAATTATCCCGCCTTGAATTGACCGAGGCGGAGGTTGAAGAATTTACAAGTCAGCTCAGTGCGATCGTTGACTACTTTGAAAAAATGAACGAGCTGGATACAACCG
Organism: uncultured Pirellulales bacterium; assembly: GCA_964631175.1. Lineage (GTDB taxonomy): Bacteria > Planctomycetota > Phycisphaerae > Sedimentisphaerales > Anaerobacaceae > CAZVWH01. The sequence continues at coordinate 16,565 of CAZVWH010000062.1, forward strand.
ACGTTGAGCCTCTGGCACATTGTCTGCCAATCAGCAATATTTTCCGTGAAGATCACGTTAAAGACTCGCTGGGAACCGAAAAGACCTTGGCAAATGCGCCGCAGACAGATGGAGAGTTTTTCAAAGTGCCTAAGATACTCGACGACGGTTCCGGAGCGTAACAGTTGCTACTCTGCGAAGTAGCGAAGTAGGCTGCTTCGCTACGTAGCACGAGCAGCAGAAGATTAGGAGGTAAATGAATATGAAAGCAGGTTTTGTAGTGTGTTTTGTGTCGATAACCTTATTTGCTATTAGTTATGCTCAGATGGAGAAAAATGGGCCTGGCCATT
>CAZVWH010000063.1:0-16872 GCA_964631175.1 uncultured Pirellulales bacterium
AGCAATAAAGCCGCCAAACAGGATTTAAAAACAACAAAATGTGGAAAAATACCCACTTTCCCCAATCGTCTTTTGGAGAAGAAAAGTCGAAAATAGTTATTAAAGACTTTAATTATAAGAAATCACAGAGGATTTAGGTATGCGTGGTTGCGATGAGCCTTTTAAGACCGGTCTTGTGTAGAATCCGCAAAAATATAGCGCAATTTGGATTAGAGATATCTCACTTTGAGGAAGACGCAACTGAAGCCTAATAAAGCAACTATGCCGAATATACTACAACAACGCATTTTTTTTGTTGACGATGAGCCAAAGATACGGCAGCTCGTCAGTGTAACCCTTAAGCAAGCAGGCTTTAAAGTAAGCTGTTTTGCTCGCGCAGTTGATTGTCTTGAACAACTGCGCACCGATAGGTGCGATTTGCTCATTACCGATGTTAAGCTGCCTTATATGAGCGGGATAGAGTTGTTGACCGGGGCCAAACGCCTTGTTCCATCCGTGCCGGTTATAGTTATCACAGGTTATGGGGATATACCGATGGCGGTTAGGGCCATGAAGGGGGGAGCCGCTGATTTTATCGAAAAACCTCTGGAAAGACAGACTTTGCTCTCGGCTGTGGAATTAGCGTTAGAACAGATACCAGTGGCTGAGCCGCTTTTACACAGAGGGATTACTCCTGCAGAGATGAAGGTTTTGTCTCTGATCTTGGATGGGAAAACCAATAAAGAAACAGCCCAATTGCTCCACCGTTCTGTAAGTACTATCGAAGTGCACCGCAAACACATTATGCGTAAGCTCGGCGCTAGTAATGCAGTAGATTTAGTCAAACGTGCTGCTGCAATGGGACTATTCAGCCAGCAGGAAAAAGAATAATTATTCAAGAGCGTTTCATACAGAAAGATACCCCTATAAACTTCTATCCTTTTTCAGCCGCGAATGTCCCCCCAAATTCTTTACGAAACACTATTTTTCTGCAACCACGCCAAGGCAGTTTGGTTCTTTCACAAAGCCCCGCCGAAGATACCTTATTCAAAGGGTCCTGTAGGAGAGTTGCTGAGTAATCCCCCCGTTTTTTATATCGGTATTTTTGGACCAACAGAAAAAATTTGGGATAGTCCCAGGAAAATGCTAAATATCCTTCATCCAACAACCTACCAGAACAGATGATGGGGCAATTGTGAGACATTGTCAGAGAATTTCTCCGGAGATTTCAGTTTTGGGACGTTATTGGCAGATGAGCTGTTTGACAACCTGATTATATCTTGTTAGGATAAACATTGGAGATGAAAGTACAGATCCGAGTGCCAAGTTTAATAGGTCGTTGCTTTCTTGGTGGTTGTGTTATTGGGAACGAAAAATGCCTGAGTTTGACCAGGACAAATTTAAAGAATATTGGAAAAGGACCGAGGTAATTAGGGAATATCAGCGGATGCTCTATACCTTCGGGGATATGGACCTGCCTTACGTATTCGTAGCAGAGCACAGCCGATTTAAGGATAGAACCCTCGTAAAAAGAGGCATTATCCTGTTTCAGAAACCACAGATACTCTTACCACATTATTATAGTGGGCCGGAGTTTAAAGAAGGTTTTGAGCATGCAAGTGCAATGCCTGCTGAGGCTGCTTACCTTTTTCGGGCGATGAAGCTGCCCTTTTCACACATAACCAATAAGCTAATTGCGGAAGAACAGATCGAATATGGCGGACTACAGGACATCTTGGACAGATTCGATAAGGAAATGGACAGCCAGGAAGACTCAGATACAGGCCTTATAAAAGGCGTTCTTGAAGGAGCGGATATCTCTTTAATGAGATATTCATTGGGATTGATAATTAAATCAGCACCGGGAAACGTAAAGGAATTTTTTGAGCACGTAAACAGGCAAAGAGGAGAGCCCATAAAGCCCGATGAGAGAATCACCGATGAGGACATAAAAAGATTGTTCGGGTAGAATCTTTTTGTTTGGCTTCAATGGGGCTGTGCGTACCTGTTAAAAGGGAGTTCTTTTCAAAGAGATTCGGTAAGTTTAATGTATAAAAAGGCAGAGAGCTAATGGCTAACGGAGCAGCAGGAGCAACTGTAGCGTCGGCAGCTATTGCCAACGCGATTAAAGCTATGGGGGCTATTGTCGTTGTTGAGCCCGAGGTTTTTCTGGACATTCTGCAAAGAGCCGAAAAGCCGCTTGTTGTTCAGTCGCCTGCCGGTCTTATGACTAAATACAAGTATCTCACAAGCTACAAGGGGCTTACCTTTTTTACAAAGTCAAAAGAGACATTGTTGATACCCGCCTCTGCGGAGACGATAACAGCCAGGAAGATCGAGCTGCCGTTGTAGCTTAGAGCCTATAACAAAACCCTTTTTATCGTCACCCCGAGCGAAGCCGAGGGGTTTACTAAAAAAGCTATTTTATCAGATTCCTCGACCCCCGTTCTTGCTTTCGCAAGAAAGCACGGGGGCTCGGAATGACGTTATATTGCGTATCCAGGGTCTTTTAGGTTTTGTTAGACGTTTTTAATTATTATACCAACTGTAATTAAATGTCGCGTTGTACATAACGCTCAGTAAGCCCTCACTTGTACCTTAAGCCAGCTAACGGCCTGAACGGTCGCAAAGTTTATTGATACGGGTAAGGATAATTTATACGTTAGAACTTGATACACCTCCTCGAGTCCTGAAAATCACAAATGTTATGGTTCGAGCCAAATTGCTCTAAAAGTCTTCTTATTTGGATCAGTCAGGAATTTATTCGGACAAGTTCCATCATCATTAAGTCTGCCATCCAAACACTCGCTGGCATTGGAGACCTTGATATCCAAACTACCATCATCACTCAGCAATAAAAGTTTGTCTGAGTTCTTAAAAGATACCAAAGCCTCAGTAGTAAAATCTTTTTGCATGGTATGCAGGTCCCGCACAAATCTTGGCGGCTCGTCATTTTTCCCTGACCAGCGATATAAAGCGTATCCAGGATTCTCATTGTGGGGTCCGGCTGCAATAAAATATGCTTGATGGAAATTAGAATATTCCATGCTCCTTATACCAAGACCACCCAGGCTCCATAACATCGGCTCACCAAAAATAGGTGCAGCCGAGTTTTCAATTACGGCATCCGCATTCTTCAACGGCACGACAAGAGCTTTTCCAACATCATTTTTTTTGTCACGCGGGCTTGTCCCGTTAGAGATTCCCATGCCTGGCGAGGCAGTCATCTTTAGCGAGTTATTCCTAATGGGGCGAGGATTTCTAAAGCCGATGTAAAGTGTCCTACCATCCGCCGACGCACAAAGTGCCTCGATATTAAGACCATGCTCTTTGGGCGCGAGCTTCTGGTGTTCTTTTTTGGAAAGGTTTTTTTCATCAAACCGAGTCACTTTGTCTAATTCCAAGTGGTCCATAGACCTGGTTTTAAGAAGGCTGTGTACAAGGTTTTTACAAGGTATGCCAACAGGGCGTATAGAAATGTTGCCGTCTTGAATTTTAACATCGGTCGCAAAAAAACGATACCGATTTGGTCGAGGCTCTCCATCCTTATTTCGGCCGTGCGATGTAATCCAATAAATGCGCTCTGCCACTCTGGTTGCTCCTTCAATGTCCGCTTCGGGGTGTTCAGGCTCGATATCCAAAAAACTTGTCAGGTCGTAATAGAAAATTGGTAAGCCCGGCTTACTCGTGCTACGTAGCGATTCATCCTTCGTAGTTCCAGCCTTCGCAGCCGCTCCGGCGGAGAAGGCACTATGGAGAATGGACCCGTCATCCGCAGTCCGCCGAGGCGGACGGAGGGTGGAAGCGCTACTTCGCAGAGTAGCATCGGTACTATAAACTCTCAGGACGTTGTTCTCATCATCGGCTACAACAAACATATTCGCAGAATGGCCGGGCCCATTTTCGCTTACTGCCACGGCGGCTGATGCATCGCTTGTTCCACGATAGACAAGGACTTTTTCTGCCGTTTCTTTTACGTCGGCGGGAAATGCAACGTTATATATCAACAGGAATAGCGCTATGTTAGTTTTGACCTTCATTGATAATTTCATTTTGTTTTAACCTTGTCCAGTAATTACTTAAGCATCGTCATCGTTTCCTTATGTTCCTATAATAATATATCGCAACTTTCTATTTTAGGTAAGGTGAAATATTTAGCTAATGATTTTACCGGGGGGACTGTTTGCAGCTTTTTGCCAAACCGGTTTTCCCAGCCATAAAATGCAGCAATTTTCAAGAAACTTTGAATATACCTTTGTTTTTTTTCGATATTAGTTCTATGCGATAAGGATTTTTATGGGTCCAACGTTGAGATGACATAATGCGTATTAAATACGTAGTTTCCACAATGGTATTTTGGTGGCGTGAACATCCTCTTTCATTTGAGCAGGAATGCCAGTTTCTAAAATCGCTGGGCTATGGCATAGAATTATGGCCAAACATAAGAGGCCAGAATGATTGCCGTTATGAAAGACGTAATTGGCTTCGCCTTGCCGCCGCTACTGCTGATATGCAGGTGTCTATGCGCTCTCGCACCGATCAGCCTACGTTGGAGCAGTGGGCAGAGCAAATCGAGTGCGCAAAGCTGCTCAAGGCCAATATTGTGGCCGAGTTTCAGAGTTTAGGCATTGCCGCAGGCCGAGAGAGTGACTCCAACGGCTTTGCTGCTGAAGTTGTCAAGCTTGCAGAGGATAACAACGTCAAGCTGTGCATCGAGACCGGTCCATTGCCGACGATCAAGGAAATTGGGAAAAAATTTGAATCTGTTTGGTTTTGCCTTGATACCGGCTACGCCAATCTGGACCCGCGATTTTCATTCAGGCAGTATGTAGATGAGTTAACCACGAGGGTCGCTCACTTACACCTGACCGATAACTATGGGCAAACGGACGACCATGAGCCGCCCGGATTGCATGGTGGAATTCCACGTGAAGATTGGGACTATTTATTAAACAGTTTAAGTAAACACGACAATAATGTAGTTGGGTCATTTGAGATGTGTCCTTGTATGCCCGGCGTGATGATACGCCAGGCCAGCGAGTTTGTATTTGATGTTTTGAGATGGCCGAATCCGCCACAGAAGCAGCCCGGCTCTGATAGTCTAAATTACAATCCGACATAGAAGAATCAGGCCCGATAGAGCAGCCTCCCCCTGCTTGCTTTCGCAAAATCGTTGAATGGTTGCGCTGTTAGTTTTGTTAAACGTCATATCCCTCGACTGCACTCGGGACAAGCGTAAAACGTAACCGTGACGAGTTGCGCAATGGCGTAAGCCATGCTGTGCACCGCAACCGATTGACGAAATCCTCAAGGGGGTGGATAAATATATAGAAAGGCTAAGGATATAGGAAATATCCTTAGCCTTTCATTTTTCGCTTAGCCCTCGCCGGCATTTATCTGCCGTAAGGCATCCCCTAGCGGACTTCGTAGCACTAAAGCGAAGAAGGACGGCGAGGATATACGATATATATAATACGAAGTGAGCCGCAAAAAACGCAAAAAAACATTGACAACTCTTTACGAATCAATTAGATACTCAAGTGTTTAAGTTCTGTTTTATCATTTAGTCTTTTTTTTAAAGGAGACATAAATAATGAGAATCGCATGTATATGTACATTATTGGCAGCTTTAATTGTTGGTGGCTGCGCTACAGGTAAAGGTGAAAGTTATATCCGAGCCGATTATGATTTCAACAAGGTGACCAAGATTGCCGTGGTTGAGGTTTCAGGCGCAGTGCGGGGCGAGGCAGTGAAGAATCAAATTGGTGACTTTTTCTCCATGGAGCTGCTCAAGAAAGGCTATACGCCTGTAGAGCGAGCACAGGTTCAGACCGTGCTTAAAGAACAGAAGTTCCAGGTCTCAGACGTAACCACCGACGAAGGTGCAGCTAAAGTGGGCAAGATCCTAAACGTTCCGGTGGTGATGCTCGTCAATATACCGACTTATAAAGAAGATATGAACATGACCGCGAAAATGATAGATGTTGAGGATGGCAGCATTTTGTGGATTGGAAGCGGCTCCGGCAGCACCGGCAAGACCTTCACAACCGTACTCGGTGCCGCAGCCGGCGCTGCTGCAGGTGCTGTCGTGGCTGGCGGCGATACACGTGACAAGGTAGCAGGTGGAGTAATAGGTGGCGTATTGGGTGGCGTGGCAGGCCAGGCCTTATCGCCTCAGCAGGCTGAGCAGGTCAAAAAGATAATAAAGAAAGTATGCGAGAAGCTGCCTCCCAGATTAGGAGTTCGACAATAGCGAACCACATCGAATTTATTTAGATGGTTAGCAGGTAAGAAATATTTAGCCCCCAAACCTGTCCTGAGTCCTGTCGAAGGATTCATTTGGGGGTTTTCCCAGCCGCCGACAGAAAGGCTTCTATTTATTCTTGTCGCTTTCGTTGCCGATGATGTAGCCGCCGACGGCGCCGACTCCCGCTCCAATCAGCGTTGATTCCGTGTCTCGGCCGATAGCCTGTCCTGCTCCGGCACCAACCGCTGTGCCAATAAGAGCGCCCGTTTGTGCATCGCTTTCACAACCGCCAACAACTATCAATCCAAAGCATACAATAACCGCCATCAAAATTGTTATGACATTTCTACCCATATTTACACCTCATGGTTTATCTACGGTAAGAAAAAAATTACTGTTCTTTATGAATTTATCGGTTGGTTGGAAGAAAAAACTTGAGGTGTTTAACACAAAAGACCCCACGTAAAACGTGGGGCTAAATAAAAATTTATATTTAACCTAAATAAGTTATATTTAGCCCCCAGTTTCACTGGGGGTTATGCACTGCCGACAGGAAGGCTTCGAGATTCTCAGTCGAAACATCAGGCGGCATACCGCCGCCGCAGGAAGGAATAATCCGGCTTTTATCCGTCACTGAATCAAGGGCTGATTTGACGCTACTGCGTACATCTTCTGGCGTGCCCGCAGCAAGAACATCACGTGGCGGAATATTACCCAATAAAGTGACACTATTTTTCGTCAGCTCCCTCATCTGGTCCAGGCCGTGATCGTGACTGAAATTAAATAAATTCACACCCATCTCGGCAAGGTACGGTGCGCAGATGAGTCCTGGTGCATCATTGTGGAAGAACTTAACGCTTACTTGGAGCGACTGGAAGATGCGCTTAAGATACGGTAGTGCCGCCTGCTTAAAATCATCATCTCCTAAGAAACCTACAATGTCGTCAAGGATTAGTATGCCGTCGATGGAGGCAAATGTCTCTGCCTGAAGTTCGAGCCAGTCGATGATAAAGTCCGTGATTATATCGAGCAGCTTGTGGGCTTCATCGGGATTAGTACGGATGGCCATGAGAAATTCAGTAGTTCCCATAAGAAACGTTGCCACATTCAACGGCCCACGTGACACCGCGAACTTAATGCCATGGCCTGACTTCTCGATTTGGCTGCGATAGTGTTTTAAACGATTGAGGATAAATGGTAGCAAACCGTCATTTTTGGGATTTGGTTTGTCGAGCGAGTGGACGTCCTGAATATCGGTAATGGTTTTCCCGGCGAAGGGTAATTCTTTTTCCTGCCAGGTGCATTTTGCACCGAAAGCCGACGGCTCGGTGCACATACCGAACTCAGCCCAGAAACCCGGCAGAAAAATAACGTTTGGAAACCGTCGGATTGCCTTGAGGTTGGCCTCGAACCACAGTCGCTCGCTTGTGAAATAATCGAGCGTGGTCATTTCCGCCCAGCCCGGAAGCCAGGGACTATCGATAATAAAAGCCACCGGCAGCGGGTCAAGCAATTCACCGGCTATCACAAGCTGCAGTTTTTCCCATTGTTCGTTCGTCATATCGTCACTGCCTTTCTTTTAGCTTTGCGTAAGAAATGGACAATCAAAATAAGTCCCACAAATGTAGCAATAACTGCAATGCTCCACCTGCCTAATCTCGACCATAGACTCCATATGCTGACGAGCGTTGCTACTGCAGTAGCAGTTAGCATCAGGATATTCCAGACCACACGTTTACCACCTCGCGGCATATCGTCACCCAACATACTTTTCTGATTCATCAGCATTAAAAAGGCGAAATATGCAATTGGCAGCAGTATGATACAGAACACCGAGGTTGGCATAGCCAGCCACGGAGCCGGTGCGTTCCAGAAAATAGCCACCAGAGCACCTACAGAGACTATCAGAGAGCCGATGCGATGGGTCCAGCCTTTCAAAGGTCTATTGAGCATTTCACAAAGACATAGGCCGTTGATAGTCATCACCATTGTTGCGGCTCCTATGCCCATTCCCAGTACGCCGAGGCCGAATGCAAATTGTGCCAGAAAATTGCCGGTCAGTGGAGCCAGCGCCGCGGCCAAATTAAGATTGTCGCGCTTGACCAGCATAGCGGCCATCTTTCTGTCGGCGTAGGGCAGAGCACTTGTTCGCTGCTCTAATTGCTCAGGCGAGAGCTTGGCAATTGCGTCGGCACCGGTTTCAAATGCCAGACGTTGTTTTAATAGATTTTTATATGGACCAACAAGATTATATGCCGGCTCGACTGTCACGACCCCGCCCGGTTCATCCGGTACAAAACCAGGAGCCGGCGTCGTGTGAAACCTTGATGCCGAGGCTATTACTACAAAGCCGGTAGCGAGAATAAAGGGTATGAACAATCCCGTTGAAAGATCGAATATCGCAAGACCTCGGAAGTACCTGTCCCAGCCCTTTCGCAGCATCGAGTACGGCAGCAGAAACGTCATATTAACACCTACCGCTGCAGCAGTAGCGGCTATCATCACATCACGCTGCTGGGCGACAATGAGCTTTGTCCAGAACTGCTGGAATTGAGGGAGCACGGCCTCGATATAAGGCTTAACCGTAGCAGCCGGCTCGGTCAACATTCGAAGCCTTGGTATTAGCCCACGAAAGATCTGGCCCCAATCAATAACACCCGCAATGCTTAACCTGACGACGACACCAAAGAAACACAAAACAATCATGCTTACTATTGACTTTATGATGACTTCAAATATTTTGACCCCTCGGCCTCCGGCGCCGTAGAACATCGTCGCGATGATGCAAATTGCAAGAATAAAACCAACACAGATAATTCTGCCCCATGGGTCCGGCACTACCTCCGGCCCAATGACGGAAGGTAAAAGATTCTGCTGGATGGCACGGGTTCCAAGAACAAACTGCGGTGTTGACCATACGATATTGGCAGCCATTGATGCAAGCAGCCAGCTCCATCCGAGCACGGGACTGACGTGCTCATTGATAGCCTTGAGAGGACGCTGCCTAATGGAAAGTGTCACATAGGCAATAGCACCGAGCATAATGATACCTAATATCATAGCTAAGGGCTGTAGCCACATCATACTGAAACCCACCAGTACACCAAGGTACAGACTCGATGAGAAAGACACGCCTCCGACAGTGATTCCGCTCTGCAGCCAACCAGGTCCCGATAACTTTAAGAACGTCTTTATAGTCGCTCCGGTGCCTTTACGCCGCGCCTCCACTATCATTTGACGGTCCTTTTCAATGCGAGGATTCAGGTGCGTGGCTTGTTGCTCAGGAGCACCGGATGTGGAGCCTTGTTCCGTTTCGTTTGACGCCATTTTCTCGACCTCCTGATAGTTAGTGTCTAAAGTGAGCTAAAGTTAAGACTTACTCCAAATTTTAGGCACTTAAAACTTTAGTTCATTTATATTTTGCTGTATTTTCAGCCGGTATCGGTATTCTGTCAACTTCTTTATATACAGCCTAAAGGTTTTTTTGTTGCAATGAATGGCAGTAATATCAGGACGAGAAGAAAATCTGCCATCCTTGTTTGTTACAGACGGCAAGATAGTATATATCAACTTTGTAGCTCTCGCCAGATGGTCGAATCAGCATATGGCGGACTAATTTGTCAGCTATCTGAGCTTGAGATATTTCTGCTTGCTTAATGGCGTAAATTTCGATACGGTCTTCTTCGGTGAGCTGGCAATACTTTCTCATAAGCGCTCCTTCTATCGCCGTTTCTAATAAAAAAGTGTAACTTTTTTCCGCCTTAGGCGGCTTTAATATTCGACTATTTTAGATTGCTACGACCTTCTTTGCAGGCCCGACAACGACCGAAAAAGTGATAGTTACTTTTTAGAAACGGCACTAGCGTTTTTTAGGTTAGCGAGTAAGTGTAACAACTCACCAACTTTTTCGTTACCTGTGGCACAAGCTACCTGTGGCACAAGCTACTTGTTGCATTTATGAGTTGAATCCGCCCCTCAAAAAGGAATGTTGAAATAAAAATGTTTGATTATATAATGTAAATAGTCTTTTTGACTAATCAAAAAGACTATTCCTGTTTGTACTATTGTTAGATGTAGTTTAACCAAGTTATCTTATTACATATGGGGCGCGCACTATGGCTTTCAAGACAAAACAATGGGAGTATCTTGGTAGATGTTGGCATTTAACGCCAAGAGAGGTAGAGGTTGCTAAATTAGTATGCGATGGGTTAGATAACAAACAGATTAGTGAGAAACTGCACATCGCATACAACACGGTGCGTGCTCATCTTGGGAATATTTTTCGTAAGATCGGAATTAAAAGCAAGGCTGGTGCTATTCTGGAATTTATGAAAGTTTTACAAAAAGCCAGGATTTAAATTGCGCCTTTTACAATCGCAGATGATTAAAACCAAACAGCCCACAATAATATTTAATTTAGCGGGAACTGCCCACCTGTGCGGGTGGGGATGTGAGCAATATCCTGTGTAGCAGGACGAGCTTTGCTCGAAACCCATAAGTGCCACGCCTGTAAGGGTGTGGGTATCTACGTTTACAATGAAGTAGTCCTTTTGACTAATCAAAAGGACTATTAACATTAAATGAATCTCTCTGCGGCAAGCCGCAGGGAATTATCAAGTTAATAGCAAGGATTGTATTGTTATAGGTTCAAGTTCTGTTACTTTGGTTAAGGGACAAGGTATAGGAACAAACCAATCCATGAATAAGTTATTATTGATGCTTTCGCAGCCAGTCCTCCCAATTCGTTAATGTCTGATTGAGAGTAGAACACCGCTTTTTGCGCTCTTTTGGGCGATACCGGATAAACTCGTCTCCATTGCCAGCCGATAATAAGGATAAGATGTATTTAACGACCGGTTTCTGTTGATGGGGTGGAGACGATGAGCGTAGTCACGATTGACCAGATTGAACTTGATAGAAAAGTAAAGAAAGGCATAATCGAACACACGTTGAGTTCGTGGTGGGAGTTTGTTGAGTTCGCACGCGATCCACAGCTAAGCTGGCCAACCTTAATCTATCGTGGTCAGGCCAATGCAAATTGGAAAGTTGAGTCAACATTAGACAGGTTGGAAAGGAGATTCCCTACTACACCAAACAAAAGTGGTGGTAATCCTGAATACTCCAACATTCCTCATGTTTCACGTGAGCTTCAACTCAAAAGATTTAAGGAGTTAGCTCGAGGCAAGTTTATATTTGAAATACCTCCCCAAAATGATGAGGAGGACGAATGGTGGGCACTTGCTCAACATTATGGCCTTGCCACACCTATGTTGGACTGGACATATTCCCCTTTCGTTGCCCTGTTCTTTGCCTTTGAGGAAGAAAGGTACCATTACAGAAAGCCTAAATTTAAAGCCGTATATGCCCTTGCGCATCACCTACTTTCGCGAAGCAAAGAAAAGAAAGAGCGTCCACGGGCTTTTGCCCCTAAAGGTCATACAAATTACAGATTGACTAACCAAGGTGGCCTGTTCCTAAGAATGCCACAAAATACAGATTTAGAGAGTTGGGTACAGCAGAACTTTGAGAATGACACTTACAAATTACCCCCTGATGTTGGGGAAAATCTTCACCCAAAACTCACTCTTCAAAAGTTCATAATACCTAATAAAGACAGGGAAGATTGTCTAAGGTTCCTTGATCATATGAATATCAATAGGGCAAGTTTGTTCCCTGATCTCGATGGTGCTGCACGTTATGTAAATGACTTGTGGGAAGTGAACTTCGATAAGGCCATAGGTCACATAGCCTCTGAGTGACCTCATACACATTCGATGAACAGTCATCCCCACAAGGCCTCCAGCCCTTCGGCTTCGCTCAGGACAGGCCTTGAGGCTGTCACTCATTGAGCTAACGTCGTGGGATGGAAACCTCTGCACCCTTTTTTTCAGCCGATACATACGCGCTATAGATTGTAGTGATGCAATCTGCAGCAAGGTTGCTGTCACTGGCGAGAGGTTCGTCGTATGCGATGGTTCGATAAAAGGCCTCCATTTCCTGTGGGTATCCAGTGAACCAATCCTCGTTCGGTGACGGATTCGACCAGCCTTGTTTGGTGCCGATCTTTTCCACTACATAAATGTCCCTGAAATTTTCATCTACCGGATTGTACGTCTGCATTGCGGTGTTGGGATTAATATTACAGATAGTCCGATGGTTGTTAGCAGCGACCTGAAGCCAATTGTGGATGCCGCCGAGAATAATATCGGAGGTGATGATGTCTGCAATTGTGCCGTCTTCAAAGACCACGTGCATTAGGGAAAAATCATCAATGTCGTGGTAATCTGCCCGAATGTGTCCTTTGTCCTCGAAGCCGGCCAGCCGGGTTATCGCGTGTACGCGTGCCGAGACCGATTTCGGGCGAATGGGCCTTTTATTTTTTATGTTACCTTCGACGCGCTTTAGATAAAGCGCCGCAGTTAGGGGGTGACAACCTTTTCCTATCATAACTCCGCCGCCGGAGAACTTCCAGAAGGCGTAGGTTTTAGCGTGTGAGCCTGAATGTGCCTCTTCGCCATATATCCACAGTATTTGCGAGCCTGCCTTTTCGATAATCTCGCGCTCTTTCTGAATCGAAGGGGCATAGACCCAGTTCTCAGCATAGAGTATTTTGCCTTTGCTTTTTTTCTCAGCTTCGAGCATTCGCTTGATACTTGCTAAAGCATGGTCGAGCGCATCCTGCTTCGGGAAGGTTTCACCGTTGAAATCCTCAGAGCCGTCCCCGAAGTAGCCTGTTAGCGGCTTTTCAACGATGGCGAACTTGTCCTGCTGAAGAGCCGCTACTGCAATTTTTTCGTGAACAACCGGCGGAGTGCACACGTGGATAACATCCACTTTATCGATAAGCTCTTCCAGACTTTTGTAAAAGCGTAATCCTCGCTCCTTAGCATACGAAGTGCCCTGCTCGGTGTTGATATCGTGTATGCCCTCGATCAGTACGTTTGTGCCTGCAACTGACTTTAAGCACTCAAAATGGAACTTTGCTGCGAAGCCTGTCCCTATAATTCCGGTACGAATTGTTTCCTTATTCATAGAAAAAATTCCTTTCGCATATCTTACAAATTCAGCGAACCTGCATTAAAATGGTATTTTTAAGCCATAACGGAGACCATCACCACAGGGGTGCCGGCTAAACAAAATATCTCTCGACCCTTCGGCCCGTCTCAGGACGAGCCCGGCTCGAGACGTGTTTAGCCCCCCAGTTTACTGGGGGGTCTTCTTCTTATCGTGCCATCAAATCAAGCGGCGAGATATAATCACCGTGTTTATCCTGAGCTTTTTTCAGCCTTCCGCGAACCTCAGCAAAAGTATCGTAAAGAATCTGCGGTGTGTCCGGAACCTTTTCCTTGTAGGTTTTCTCCACACGATCAAGCTTGGCGAGGTTCTCCGGTATGCGGACAGTAAACTGTTGAATATAATCCCCTAAGGGGTATTCTGTATCGAGGTGCTCTTTGAAAAGCTTTGCCAAATCTTCATATTTTGGTATCAGGCCGGTTGGCGTTTCAATGCCGTCAACGTCGCCGTTTACGCGAAGCTCGGCCCACAGAATCCAGACCAGCTTATCAGCCATGCCGTTTAGGTATTTGCCGTCTTTATCCTTGAGGAAGTAATTGACCGAAAATATTAACGGCTGCTTCTCGATACCTTCAGCGAAATCCAAATTATTCCGGATGTATCGACCAAGCGGAATTGAGAGAAAGTCGAGATTCGACATTAGGTTGAAGGTTCGGACTCCCTCTTTGCCGAGCGTTGCAGAGGTGGTTTCTGATTCAAGTGACGCGCCTTTTATGATAATGCCCTCATTCCAGTTAAAGGCCTGCTCGACGGGGACCCAGGTGTCACTGTCACGTCCACCATAAATAAGACCGCCGACCGGCACGCCATTTGGGTCGTCAATTAACGGGTCGCGATTGCTCAGGTCCGGGATGTTTAAGCAATAGCGTGCATTTTTATGCGAGGGGGTAATTTCATTGCCATCGGCATCGATTTTGCCCTTGTGCCATTTGCCTGAGTGGTTGATTCCTTCAGTAGGCAATTCAGCGCCCATACCGAGCCAGTACGTTTTCTTTGCATTATCGATCAGAACGTTGGAGAAGATGACTTCGCAGGGGTTTGTCAAGGCCTTGTAAATAATAGGGTCGTCCTTTGGATTAACATCGCGAATGATGCCGAAGATGCCCTTTTCAACGTTTACGGAGCGTATTTGGCTGTTCTTCCTGCGGAAATAAGCGATGTCATCACCAATAATGGTTTGTCCGGGCAGCATTGAGGTTGAAGTTTTTCCGCAGGCCGATGGAAAAGCGCCGGCAAAGTAAGTTACCCGGTCGTCTGGACCATGAGCACCAAGAACGAACATATGCTCAGCGAGCCAGCCTTCTTCGGATGCCTTGTTGATGGCCAGCCGCAAGGCCAGTTTTTTCAGGCCGATTGTGTTACCGCCATACTGGGTATTGACGCTATAGACCAGGTTTTCTTCGAGGTCGATATAAACCCGGCGTTTACCAATATTTTTGCTCACAGCATTTCCCTGGGAATCTTCGATTTCAAGCTCACCTTCGGAGTGAATGAACCTGAAGAAATTGCCGGATGAACCTATCTTTTTAAATTGTGAGTATCCGGGCCGATATAAAATTGTTTCGCTGTGAGCCACGTATGGAGAATCTGTTATCTGAATACAGGGAATAGAGAAATCTGAGTCGAGAGGACCAAGACAAAAAAAACAGACGAGCATTTCTCGGCCAAGCATTGAATCTTTCAAAAAGGAGCGGACTTCTTCGACGCCTGTCTTCTTTTCTATGGAATTAAGGCTTGCACCAAGATCGGAGCCCGGCAGCAATAAATATTTTGTTTGTGCCTTATCACGGGCCTGGTCGTGGTATCCGTCAAAGTGGCAGGTATGGCCGGGTGTATCCAAAGATATTTCTTCGCCATTTTTTACTGCCAGCTCGCGAATATAAGCCCTATCCTTTTCGGAATCGGTGCATACGAAAACCGACTCAGGCTGTGTAAGCTCGATTGCATCAGCAACGAACTCATGCATCTTCGGATTCGCAAGAGCGATTAGCCTGTTATAGTTTTCTGCTGTCAGCTTTTCTTTCAATAACTCTTTTGCATTCTTCATAAACGACTACCACCTTGTTATTACCCCATCAAATCTCAAATGCCGTAAGGCATATACGGCCCATCGGGCTCTTAGACCGACAGTGTCCCTTGCGGGACTGCGTATTTTTAAAAACCGAGGGATTATAACTATCGACTTGGCCAGCGTCAAGGCCGTTAGAGACTTTTTCCTCTGCCGTTTGGAGAGCGTTTTCTCTGTTCCTATAAGGACATGAGTGTCTCCAACGGAATCAATTCGTTTTGGAAAAAGGTGATTTTTGCGTAATTTTGCCTTATTATAAAAGTTTCGCCATGCAAGTCGGCGCATAAAAAAGGCCGAGCCAAACGAGCTCAGCCTATTCTTGCTGGTTATATATAGAAATTTAGAAATTAATTTTTGACCTTGAATTCGTACTCGTAAATTTTCTTATCCTTATCCGACAGGTCTTTGCCCTGGCAACGAAGAATAAAACCATCAGTCGTTTTCTTGTATTCAAAAGGTTTGCTACTGAATAAATCCAACGGCAGACCTGCAGGCAACGTATCAGGCAATTTACCTGTCTTGGCTTTAATTAGATAAATCCCAATGGCGGTCTTAACAGCATTGAAGTGAGTTTTAACTCTCACTTTCAAGCTGTAGATTCTGTTGACCGCAGGTGCGAACATAATAGCTAACGGCGCATCTTTTTCTTCAGTTTCTTTTATCAGCTTTTCTCCTAATTCCAGAAGTTTCTCATAGGCCTGCGGATAGGACATAGGAGTATCCAGAACAGTTTGAACATCGGCGATATGGCGGGTATAGCAATCCCTATTCCTCTTGAAAAACTCCTCGTCAGCTTCAAGAATACGCTTAGCCGTATTTGGATCGAAACAATCTTCATCAAAAGCCGTGTCCATAATCGCCTGAACTTTGTCTCTCTGCATAGTTGCCACACACATCTCAGCCTCAAAACCTATATAGTTCCATAACGTGGGAAATTTGTTTTCGATATTCGTCAACCGCTCTTTAAGCCGGTTTAGCACTTGTGAATCTTCCGGCATATCTTTCAGTATATCCTGGATAGTCGCATTCGCACGGGCGCTAATCGCGATAGCAACTAAATAGCCTATAATTATTTTATCGGAGGCATTTATGGCCATTTTATGCATACTTAAGCAGCGATCTAAGGCGGTTTGATAATCACCCTTTTCGGCTAACAGCTTTGCCTCAGTCTGAATCAAGTAGGTAATCCGCCTAAGCCGTGCAAGATTTGGCATTACCAGCTCGAATCCCTGTGAGTAGTCATACCCCCAATCGCAATTTGGTATGTTGGCTGCCTTTACTATAAAATCGATTACCTTGCGGTTCTTTTTTATATGCTGCTCGATTACTTCGTTCGCCTTAATCTTGCCGTCACGAAAATCAGAGAGCATTTTGTCCATCGTATCGTCCGGCTTCTCATATAATAGACATGCTTGATAATAAAGCAGGGCAGCATTATCCGGAGGCTGAGCAAAAACCGATGGAGCTGATAAGAAAAATATCAGAGCAGCGCAAATAGTCATTA
>CAZVWH010000064.1:0-13098 GCA_964631175.1 uncultured Pirellulales bacterium
AAATGCTTTATATAGCTAAAACCCGCCGGCACGAATTTATCCGGGAACTCAAAGGTTGAAAGGTTAAATACTCCCAAGGGCGATATCACCATCTCCAGACAATTAGCCAGAGCCATAATCCTATTAACAGGTGGATTAAGCGAGCCGATAAGCAGACCGTGATACCCTCTCGTATTGCAGCCGATAACCGTTGATGAAGCATAGCTGCCAAATTCATTAATCAACAGCCACTCTTTGGTCAATAGCTCATCTATAGACTTGTCATGGATCGATATGGATGCAATCTTTAGACTTTTAGCCTTTTGTAGAGTTAACAAAATAATACTTCCTAAATGTTTTACCAATAAAATTCAAGAAACGGAACTGCCTCTGCCGTAAGGCATCCTGTGGAGAGATATCAACAACGAGTAAGGGTGCCTAATCTACCGTCTGTTTCTCGAACCGACTCGAGACGGATTAATCAGACGGGTTCTCATTTTGCGCTGCCGCTTAAAAGAGGCATTTACTTCTTTTCCGTTTTTATGTGGTGAAACACACACCCCCAATTGCCTCTCCGTTGTATGGTCTTTGCTGATTGAAGCTCCATCTGTGACCCTGTTTGCATCTAACAGGGCCGGCCTTACACAGCGATTCTGCAAATTGCCCAGCACATTCATAAAGTTTATATACGAGTCATAAGGAGAATCATACGGATTAAAATATTTGTGTACGTCTCCGTCTGCAAAGTACTTAGTGCACATATAGTAGAAATGGTCCGATGCCTGTAATTTCCGCCAGTCAGCGATAATTTTTTCGTCGCCGGTTTTCTTAATTTTACCTTCGAGCCTATATAGCTCGTGGATAGCATTAGATTGCATGGGGTTGCCCAGCCATGAAGAAAGGTCTCTTTCGGTATCGGACCAGCTTATCACATTCGGCACATCAACCGTGTCGATAGGCTCAAAACTTTGGACTACCTCGCTGGGCGTTCTAAAATCGTTATTCGGATGCCGAAGAACCGCTTCTGGTAGGTGCCGCATAAAGTTAAATATGCCGGTATCTGCCCATTGGTGTTCGCCTAATGTCTCAAAGTATAGAAATAGATTGACTACATTACCATTGCCATTGATATTACCTAACCATCGGGCAAACTTTTCTATTGTCAGAGGCCGCTCCGGCCAAACACGGTTGGAAAATCTAAAGGCAACATCGTCACTGAGAGAATGATTTTTCAGCAGCAGCTTTAGTTTGTCACAACCTTTTGGACGATAGACGAAATCAGGACTTCGTGAACCTAAAATGTGATCCGCTCCTTCGGTTATTATTGCATCGAAGCACCCCATAGACTCAATAAGCTCAGCCAAATTGTTATTATATATCAACTCGGTATTCCGAAATACCCGTGGTTTTTGACCGAAAAGATGATTGATAGTTTCGATGTGCTTGTTTACCTGTTCTATGAATTCGTCACGTGAGTATAGAAAACTCAGACTATGATAATACGTCTCAGCTAAGAACTCAACACAGCCGGTTTCCACCAAGGCGTCAAAAGTGCTTATAACTTCCGGCGAATAGTCATGCAGTTGCTCAAGTAATACTCCGGTTAGGCTGTATGCAACTTTAAATCTGCCCTTGTACTTGCGAATTATTTCCAGGAGCAAACGGTTAGCCGGCAGGTAATATTTATTTGCTATATTCCTGCAGATGGAAGCATTCTTATAATCATCGAAGTACCGGTCGTTGTTGTCAAATGCCGTATAGTGCCTAAGTTGCAATGGCTGATGAACTTGAAAATAAAAACACACCGACGGCATATTACAAAAATCCAAAAACTGTTAAATTCGGATATCCACCAAACTAAGCTTTATGCTTTTTATCAGATTGCGACCAGCATTTCTTCGTAGATTTTCGCGCATTTGGCTGCTGCATCGTTCCATCGAAGTTTGCGTACCTCAAAATTACCGTGACTTCGCAGTGTAACGCCCAACGGTGGATACTTTAGGACTGCTATAATCTTGTTAGCAATCTCATTTACATCCCAGAAATCAACTTTTAGGGCATGTTTTAGGACCTCCGATACGC
The DNA here is from genome assembly GCA_964631175.1 of uncultured Pirellulales bacterium. GTDB lineage: Bacteria > Planctomycetota > Phycisphaerae > Sedimentisphaerales > Anaerobacaceae > CAZVWH01. The sequence continues at coordinate 2,062 of CAZVWH010000064.1, forward strand.
CGCTCTGCTTACTTATTATCACAGGCACATCATAGCCTAAGGCCTCCAGAGGTGCGATACCAAACGGTTCTGATACAGAAGGCATAACATATAGGTCAGCCATTTCATATATCTTTTGAACGTCGTCACCTCGCAGAAAGCCTGTGAACAGGACTTTGTGGCCGATGCCAAGTCCTGCTGCCATTTCGATTGAGTGATGCATTAAGTCGCCGGAACCTGCTACAACAAATTTCACGTTGTCCATGACTTCAATGACTTTCTTGGCTGCCGCCAGAAAATACTCAGGCCCTTTCTGCATGGTAATTCGGCCAAGAAACAAGACGACCTTTTCGTTTTTATCTATATGTGTATCAGCCAAAGCGGCTCTGGAGTTTTGCTCTACGCCGTTATATACTACTTCAACTTTTTCACCGTTAATTCCATATCTATTGGTTATAATTTTGCGGGTGTAGTTGCTAACTGCAATGACTTTATTTGCCTGCTCCATACCCATTCGCTCTATATCATAAATCATCTGGTTGACATGCTCACCACTACGGTCGAATTCTGTCGAGTGCACATGTATAATCAGCGGTTTTCCGCTCATTGCCGCCACTGCAACTGCCGCAGGATAGGTCATCCAGTCATGTGCATGAACGATGTCAAACTCCTCATCTTTGGCCAATTCTGTGGCAATGGTGGCATAACGGTGAACCTCGGCATACATATTACTGCTGTAATCGATTCCTCCGATAAACTGGCTGGCTGCAGTAACACTGCCATGCTTTCCGTGTTTTTTTTGTAAGATTTCTTCGATTTGCTGCCGGTAAACATCAGGGCTTGAATAAGGCTGAAGCAGTGAGTCAATAGTGCGAAACTTTACATTTTTTATCTCTTCGCTCTTGGCTACTGATGTGGCTTTCTGAGAACTGGGTGTCAACAGCTTAACGTGGGTTGTATATTTACTCTCGACCATTTTTGGCAAAACAAAAGTTACTTTTATGCCGAGCTGTTCCATCGCCTTGGTGAGCCCGTAACATGCCGTACCGAGACCACCGCTGATAAACGGAGGAAACTCCCACCCCAACATGAAAACTTTTAAATTTCCCCCCCTCGATTTGTTATAATTATCTGCCATTCTAAGAGTATATCGCCAGTAAATACAACTTTATCCGTAGTAACCACGTACCTCGATAATTACACTATGAGGCACTGCATTTTCACATTGCTGTTGCCGCTGTTATCGGCAATAAGTAATAGTAACATTAACAATCCAGTGACAAAAAATTCTTTGCTTTAATACTAACAGCGCAACCTAACAGTGTAAAACTTAATTTTTCTACTAAAATCCAAAACTTCCCTGCTTTCGCAGGACTAATCTTGTCCCCGTAAATACTGGGATCAGAAACAACATCGAATAACCAAAACTCAAATTTGTATAATGGTAATTGGTTCGATTGTTATGCTAATCAATAAACAGTTACTCAGATTTTGAATCTTTCGGCTTCGCTCAGAGCTTGCCGAAGGGACAATCTTATTTAGAATTTTGTCGCCATCCCGGTTTATCTGAGGTCCATTGATACGACACGCCGGGTCAACGGACTCACTTGGTACTGACGCATTCGGATCTTAAATTCTAACTCAATTAATACAATTATTTATACAGTAAGATGTTGTAATCACTGAGCATCATTATATTATGCAGCGGTATCAGCCTTTACTATATAAATCGGATTTTCTGCTATCCTAATTTTAACAAATTTTACCCAAAAAATCGGTTTTTAAGCTAATATTTAAAATTTTATAGGTCGTTTTCAGTCAAATAAAAATATTGAACTCCATACTCGCATTTTGTATCTAATCAACATTTCATTAAATACACGGTATTAGACGAATATGTGTTATCTTGACTTTAGCCGATAACAATTGAAGACAAATTGCTAAATATATTAGAGCAACAACTCTAAAGTAACCCGTTCCACAGTATAAAGATAGAAATGGCTTCTTTCAAATAAGGTTGCTGCTAACGTAAGATATGAAAACAAAATATTAGTTTATAACCAGCTTATAAATCCTGAGCCCGAACTGTGCTGCGACGGTTGGCTTTGGCTCGGGCAATGGCATTATCCAGTAAATTATAGACAGCATTATTGATGGCATCAACGGATTCAGAAGCAGTCATCATTTTTTTGCTTTTAATGTGGGTTTTAACCTTGCTGGTTACAATTAAAGAATCTCTTTTTTTGGCCATATAAAACCTCCCTGTTAAAAACATAATCTCACTTGTCCGGTTTCTATTCCTTGAAACCAGCATATTATTAATAACTACTTAATTAAATATAATGAATAGATTTTGCAATAAAAAAATACTCAAAAAATGAATTTTTCTATTCTGAGGCTTAAAAATCCCCAAAAACATAGATCTAACCGATAAATAATACCAATCCTAAAAAATTTCACGCTGTTGTTGGACAACCCACCAACCTTACTCCGCCGACTTTGCTCTTGCAAAGCGACTCCGCAAAGGCGAGTAAATTGGTGAGCTAAACATAAGATATATATGGTCTTGTAATAGAACCAAATATACGGACACAGCACATTTATTTAGTTTGAACTATATAAGTTTTCTCTTACTGGCGGTAATTTTTAATAATTTAAATAATTTAGGTGTATTATTTTGACGAAAATACCTCAGCGGGTGATTGTATATGGTCAATCTCTACGACTGCATGATAAGTTTATTGCGAGGAGATAAAATGACAAAGCGTCCCAAAAAAAACCAAAAATCACAGTCAAAATTGAAAGATTTTGTGGTTGTTGCTTTCGCTGATGACATGGACAAGGCCAGAGAGTATGAAACTCTATTGAGAGTCAATGATATCCCCACTGTTGTTAGGGAGCAGTTCGACCAATCAATAGGCGTAAGGAGTGTTGCTGTAATGGTTCCTGAGGATTGCCTTGATGAAGCCCACGTAGTAATCGAATCGCAAGATGCTTACGACGACTTCTATGATTTTGCTGTGGAGGACGAAAACGAGATTGAATCCGATTTCGAAAGCAACTTCTTCGAGGACGACTTTTAACGATCAGCGGATTTTTGAGCGAACAAGGTTGGCGTGATATTAAATATTTTAGTAAAGCCGTAAGGCTTACAAAATACACATTTAGCAGGCTGACTATATATGCATAAAGAACATTTCAGTGAGCGGCGTAGCGGTAAAGATCGCAGACAAAACGTCATTGACAGACGATTAGGTCTTGACCTTAATCGAGGCCCTGGAAGACGCCTAACCGACGAGCGAAAGTCTGCTGAAGAAGGCCAAATGTCCGATGAGCAATTTGAGTTTCTGATGGCCATTCATGAGTACAAGGATAAGAATACAAGGCCATTTCCGAGCTGGACTGAGGTACTTGAGGTAATGAAGGCATTGGGCTACCGCAAAGTTGCCGAGCCGCAATCGCTTACACAAACTGGAAAGGATTCCAAACGCAATAAGGCGTATCTGAAAAGTCAAGAAACCAGCAAAACCAGCTCAAGTAGCAAAATAAATCCTTCTTAACATTACAACAAAGGCAGAATCTCTGCGTAAACTTTGATACCAATCAAAGAAACTTTGTGGCCTCAATTCGTTCCGTAACATTCTACGAGACTGTCTTGATGCCTTTGAGAAAGCTCAGTCGAGTCGTAGCTAAACGGGAATTAAAATATAAAAATAAGGTAACCGTTCACGCAGAAAATAAGGCGTTTTTGTGTCATTGCGAGGCCTTTAGGCCGAAGCAATCTCAAAAACGTACGATTTTAGATTGCTTCGCTTCGCTCGCAATGACAAAAATGCGGTTTCCCCGTGAACGCTTACAAAATAAGATCATTCGTTTATAAAACTCAACCTCTAACAAACTAAAGCTGCTAACAATCGCTGACCACTCAGATCGTGGTTTTTATAAAAATTTGGGTCCAATTCATTCTATAAATCCTATTTAGTCCGAAAATAACTCCATCTTCGGTTAGTTAAAGTTATAGTGGTAGGAATTCTGAGCATCACTGGCGGATTCTTATTCATTACTCTTGACTTTATAGAATGGATATGTTAATCTATTTTAACTTCATGGAGGACAGAGCCAAGATTTTGGCTTCTTTAAATTCCGGTTTTTTTTCAATAGAAAAGCTACGAAGAAAGCATTTTGTTCATTGAGTTATATAGGTCGCTGATTCTTTTATACTGGTAGAGCAAGAGGCAAATACGCTTATCATATAAAGCGATGATAGTCGTAGCCGGTAAAATCGATCAAACCTGTATGTGTTGATAGCGGAAAGGCATTGAAAAATGAAAAATAGATTTAATGCAAAAAGGTTCAACTTATGGACAGCGTTAGCTTGGCTTTTTGTTGCAACCAGCTTGGTTTTTGCCGGCTGCAGCAAGCAAATCGCCGGCATTAAGGAGAACCAGGTTAAGATGCAAAACATAGTGCAGGCTCAATATCAGCAGATAGCAGCCGATGCGGCGCGAATAGAAGACGTTGCTGAGGCTGTAAATAGTGTTAAGCAGAAACAAACTGTAGTGCAAGAGCAGATTACAACTTTGCAAAGTGACAATCAATTGTTACGCGAGCAGATGATAACTATGCTCACGCAGTTTAAAGAGCAGCTCACCCAGATCAGTACACGAATCAGCTCGTCAGAAATGGCGAGAAAATGAAGCTTCAACTGCAAAGTTTGGCGAATAAGTTTAATATTGGATATTGATCTATATGCAGAAAGGAATCGAACCGCTAAATTTACACGTACAAATTTGAAACATTCTTCTATCCTGATCCACGGTTGCTGAGTAGCATATCGTTTTCTATTTCTTTGATATTCAATGAGCCTGTTTCTATTGGTTTCCTATCGATTAGCCAGTTGCTTCCACTTGAATTTTAGGAAAAGGACTCGAATTTGCCGAAAATCATTTTCCCCGCTGCGGTTTGAAGAGAGCTGGTGACACTAATGAACACATTCCGTCCAATCTTATTGCGGGCGCCCTCAACAACAATCATCGTCCCATCATCCAGATAGCCGATACCCTGATCAGCCTCTTCGCCGGGCTTTATGATTTTAACCTCCATTGTCTCACCGGGTAAAACAACTACCTTTAGCGAATTGGCCAAATCATTTATGTTTATAACGTTAACTCCACGGACCTGGGCAACCTTGCTCAGATTATAGTCCGTAGTAGTCAGCCGCCCATTACAACCCTTAGTGAACATCATTAGTTTCTGGTCAACACCCTTGACATCCTCAATTTCCGGAACCACAGTATCGTCAATCTGTACATCAATAATCGGGTTCGTCTGTATCTTGTTAAGTATATCCAGTCCTCGTCTTCCACGGTTCCGCTTGAGCTTGTCCGCTGAATCGGCTATCAGTTGCAGCTCATTGAGAACGAAACGCGGCACAAGCAGCGGAGCGTCAAATAATCTGTTCTGGCATAGGTCTGCTATCCGTCCATCGACGATTGCCGACGTATCCAATACCAGCGGACGTGCACCTTTGGTCTGTTTGGCAAATTCAACATAGGGGACGACGAAACGCACATCATCCTTCGTTCGCATAACAATACTGATGGTAAGATAACATACACATATTCCCATCATCCATTTGATTGCCTTAACAGCGTAAGGAGTTACCTCAATCTTGTAAGTAGTCATAATCATATCTACCAGAGGCGCAAATGCCCAACTGATGAGCACTCCTACCAACAGGCCAAGAAACACTCCTGCCAGAGCACTGAGTTTGTCCTTGGGTGTAAGAACATCTAACATAAAAACAAATATCGCCATTCCCAGACTGCTCCAGACAATCGCATTAAAATTTGCTATACGTGTATCTTCTGAAGGTCTTCCTTCTTCACCAACAGCAATATTTTGTGAAGTTAAACTAACGAATAAAACTGCTACAATAACAATAAGAAAAATACTTCTAAAGACCCAAAGCAACATAATTATGAACCTCCCAATTATGACAAAATTCTGTTTTTTATAATCGAAATTGCCATTATACCCTCCACCTGAGATGTTATCAATAAATACGTTACCGCCATTAACTGTCTCTCAACCGCTTCAATGGCGCAGGAACAACCATCTCCAATCCGCCACCGATTAACACAAGTCCACTTTTGATATGGAAGTGCCGATTCTTCTGATAAGCCAATAATAAGGTTCATACAAAATAAATGTGCTTTGTCCGTTTACTCGGTTTATTACAAGGCCAGATCCGCTACTGGTGGATTTAGCCCACAAATTTATTAGTGAGCTAAATATAAGATAGATTTGTTCTTGCCATAAATAGGGATAGATGTACAAAGCGCGTTTATTTTATGCAAATGGTATAAGCTGGCTCGATGGTTGTATCCTGATTATCGAAGCAGTTTTTTAATCCTTGATTTAAAATGCTCACTTTTGGTCGTTTTCTTGCTCTGTATTATTATCGTTTTCGGTTTTGCTCTCCGCATCAGGATTTTCCTGAGGTTGCTCGATTTCTTCCTGTTCAACCTTACCGTTTTTAACTTCTGTCGTTTTGCTTTTACTTACGCTTGGCTTGTTTGTTTCAGACTGCTTTTGTTCATCAACATTTTCCTGAGTCTCTGCGGGCGGATCCTCTTCGGTTCCAAAAGATGAACTAAGAACTTTTTCCGAGTCTTTTTGTTGGTCTTGTTTGGCTGTTTGCTCTTCAGTTGTCCACTGGACTCTTCGCAAACTCAAACCGATCTTACGAGCCTCTGCATCAACCTTTAGAATCTTAACTTCCACTTCGTCGCCCAACTTAACAACATCCTGAGGTTTCTCAATCTTATGGTCGGCCAGCTCCGAAATGTGTAAAAGTCCCTCCAGATCCGGTTCAAGCTCAACAAACGCTCCAAAATTAGTCAGCTTTGCAATTCTGCCTTTGATTATGTGGCCGGGTATATATTTTTCCGGGATGGCATGAATCCAGGGATCCTCGGTCATCTGTTTTATTCCCAGTGATATCCGCCGCTTGTCTTCATTTACTTCAAGAACGATACATTTTATTTCTTTACCTTTCTGCAGTGCTTCACTGGGATGACCATATTTCTTTGTCCAACTCAGGTCAGAGATGTGTATCATACCATCAATGCCCGGCTCTATCTCCACAAAGGCGCCAAAATTAGTCATACTCCGCACCTTAGCGGTAACAATCGTTCCGGGCGGATATTTCTGAGTAGCTATCGTCCATGGGTTCACTTCGGTCTGTTTCAATCCCAGCGAGATTTCCTGTTTTTCTCTGTTTACGTTCAGCACAATTACTTCGATCTCATCACCGAGATTGACCATTTCACTGGGATGTGACAGACGCTTCGTCCAGCTCATCTCACTGATATGAACTAATCCTTCGACCCCATCTTCAAGCCGAACAAACACTCCATAGTTCATTATATTTACAACCTTGCCCTTTACTCTTGCTTCAATCGGGTAACGCTCTTCAATATTTTCCCAAGGGCTGGGTGTCTTTTGCTTCAGACCCAGTGAAATCTTCTCATTTTCCTTATCAACACCAATTACAATGCATTCAATTTCTTGATCAAGCTTAACGACTTCTGAAGGGTGTGATATTCTGCCCCAACTCAAGTCAGAGATGTGCAGCAGGCCGTCCAGCCCACCCAAATCCACAAACACACCAAAATCGGCAATGTTCTTCACCACACCTTTTCGCAGTTGACCAACCTCAATTTCCGACAATATTTTTTCTTTGCTGCTTCGGCGTTCTTCCTCAATAAGTTTGCGTCTCGATACGACAATATTGCGGCCTTCAACATCGATTTTAAGGATCTTGCATCTTACTTCCTTGCCGATGAATCTGCTGATGTCGCCCGGCTTTCTAATGTCCACTTGTGAAGCCGGCAGAAACACAGGCACTCCAATATCAACAAGCAGGCCACCCTTAATTCGCCTTATAACCTTGCCGCTGACAACATCTCCCTCCTTGTTCGTATTGATAATAGTCTCCCATCCTCTGATAACGTCGGCTTTGCGTTTGCTCAGCAAAATAAGGCCGCTTTCTGAGTCGGTATCCTCAAGCAGCACTTCGATTTGTTTACCCGGAGCTATATCTTCGGGACTGCTAAATTCGCTTGCATCCACAACTCCTTCGCTTTTCAAGCCGACCTCAATAATGACATCGTTACCGAGCTGCGACACGATAGTCCCTTTTAGAATAGTCCCCGGCAGACGTGAATCCACCTTCGTTCGCAGGGCTTCTTCCAGAAATTCATTTTCTTTATCGCTGAACAACTCCTCGACCTGCTGGTTGAGTTTCTCCTCTGATAAACCTAATTTGTCAATTATGTTTCTATCTACCATAAATCTGGATTCCTCTGCCTGCACCTGTGGTGACTGCACAGGTTACGTAGGCACATGAGTGGAGTCTGAATTCTTGACTTCTCGACGCCCCACATTCACGGCGATAAGCCCTTGTGCAACTAAGCACAAATCTAAACTATTGGTTAAATATTTATTGGTTATTGGTAAACGGTTATTGGTTAAATAATGAACTCGATTATCAGCCGCCAATTACCAGTTACAAGTTACCAATCGCCAATCACTATAAAGATTCCAGATTCTTCACAAAATCATCTATTACGCACTGCGGTGTCGAAGCGCCCGCGGTAACCCCCGCCGTTTTGTCCCTTATGGACGAAGCCGCGGGGGCTTTATTGTTACCGGTAACTATATTTTTACCAAGTTCATTCCAATTTTGCAAATGAAACGTTTGTTTATTTTCTTTTTTACAAAGTTCAGCCAATTTTTTTGTGTTGGCACTTTCCAGGCCGCCGAGCACAAACATTACATCAACCTGCCTGCATAACCACACAGCCGATTCCTGTCTTTTTATTGCCTCCCGACAAAGAGTATTGATTACTTTCATCTCACTAAAGCTGCTTCGGCCTATCGCACTAAGCATCCTGCCGAAGTGCTCTGGGGTTTGGGTAGTCTGACAAACGATTCCCAGCCTGGCGTTTTTAGGCAGTTTATGTAAATCCGATTCATCGGCAATAACCACAACACCTGTGCCTGCGTAACCTGTGCAGGCATCCTTTGCACAGCCCACAACCGCCTGCACTTCTGGGTGATTTTCATCGCCGATTACAACTACTTTATAATTTTCTTTTGCCAGCCCCTCCGCTATGTGCTGCACCCTCTTAACAAGCACACAAGTGGCGTCAATTATTTTAATACCTTTTTCTTTAAGCTTTGCTATCTCATCGGGAGCCGCACCGTGAGATCGGATAATAACCGTCCCGGAATCGATTTCGTCCACGCTATCGATAGTTTTTAGGCCAGCTTTTGCCAGGCGCTGCACTACATCTCTGTTATGAATAATCGGCCCAAGGCTATAAACTCTCCTTTCTTGGGATAGAACTTTTTCGGCTATTCGAATAGCATTTCTAACCCCATGACAAAAGCCGCAGGTCTCTGCGATCAACACCTTCATAAAGACTCAGAATTTGTTAATTGGTAACTGGTCCCTTATGGACTGGTTAAATTGTAACTGGTAATAGCCAATCACCAATCAGCTATTTACTCCAGCGGCTCAATATAGATATTACGAAACTCTATGGGCGTACCTTCGCTTTGCAAACATATCCTGCCGGATTTCACTGAGCATCTTGTGGCCATGTTTTGCAAAGTGCCGTTGACCAATACAACGACCCAGTCGTCTTTGCAAATTATATCGTAATCGTTCCATTGTCCAATCGGTTTCTCGCTGCCACTTTTAAGTTTTGTTGTTCTGCGTCCCTTGACGCGCTGGCCTGCCTTGGCGTGCTCTTCAGTCTCGACGCCGCCGATACACCAGAAATCACCGGCGTTTCCCGATTGTAACTGGCATTCAAGGCTCTTCGGCCAAATTACGTCCTCGCCGCTATTATGAATAAGCACGCCGCTATTGCCGCCTTTTTTCGGCCACCGCCACTCAACATGAAGAAGGTAGTTGGCGTAATGTTTTTCTGTGCGCATATAGCCATTGGGCTTTCCTTCACAATGGATCACACCATCCTTTGTTGACCAGGTCTTCGTGACATCGTGATTCGGGTCCGGCACAACCTGTCCTGAGCTGGGTCGAAGGAAGAGCTTCCAGCCGGTAAAGTCTTTGCCGTTGAAAAGGACGATTTTCTCCTTCGGTACAATCGGCTCACCCTGTTGCGGCTCTGTCGCCGGCGCAACAAACAGCACCATTGTTACTACCATTGCTACTGTCGATATTCCATAGCCTTCCATAAGAATCTCCTTTTTTTAAGATAGTACTGGATTTGTTTTGGTGTGCGATGCACACCTGCCCATTACCTGTCACCTTTAGGTTATTTCTTCAAAAAACTATAATTGTATGGCTTCTTGCCTTGCCTGAGTCTGCACTGTTTTTGCATCTGCCGAAGCTTATCCGTCAGAATCTTCGCAAGCTTCTCATGACCAAAATCTTTTGCCTGCTCAGCGGTTATAACTTCGCCATAGCAAACTGTGACCCAGCCGGGCGAGAATATCTTTTTATACCTCGGCCAGCATTCAAAGGCACCGTCAATTAATACCGGCACAATCGTTGCTTGCGAGTGCCTGCATAGAAGGCCCAGTCCCGGCTTAAAATCATTAATTTTCCCATCGATTGTGCGTGTAGCTTCAGGAAAAAGACAAACGCCACAACCTTCTTTCAATCTGGAAATGATCTTTTTAACCGATGATACATCTGCTTGGTCTCGCTTTACAGGTATAGCGTTTAGCGAATAAATCAAATAGGCAAAATATTTATTGCCAAAAAGTGAATCACGAGCAACAAACGACAACCGTCGCTTTAGAGCTACTCCACAAAAAATCGGGTCGAGATAGCTTTGATGGTTGCCGGCTAATATAAAAGGGCCTTTGTCGGGGACATTCTCTCGACCATAAACGCGGATGCGAAACCAAAGGACGCAAAAAACTCTGCAGGCCCAACGAGCAAGCCAGTACCATACTACTGAGATCAGATGACAGACGACAGAGGACAGAGAACAGAGGATGGAGGACGGATTTTCT
>CAZVWH010000064.1:13198-16770 GCA_964631175.1 uncultured Pirellulales bacterium
CGTCTTCCACGCAGCGTAAAACTTTTTCAACAACCTGTTCCAAACTCAAATTAGTTGTATCGATAACAATAGCATCGCGAGCCGGCTTAAGCGGGCCGACGGACCTGCTTTCGTCGCTTTTGTCTCTTTGTTCTATGTTCTCTTGTATTTGCTCGAGGCTTTGGACGCCTCCTTTTGCCTGTAGCTCGGCTTGTCTTCTTCTGGCCCTTTCCCTCGCATCAGCAGTCAGGTAGAATTTTATATCAGCGTCATCAAACGCCACTGTGCCCTGGTCTCTTCCTTCGGTGACTATTTTTTTATGCTCCGCTGCAAATTGCCTTTGCATTCGGACAAGCTCGGCTCGCAGTGAAGATTTTGCGGCAATATAGTGGGCATTAGCAGTTACCTGTGGCTGGCGTATCTGCTCGGTGACATCAACTCCATTGATAAAAACCGCCATCTTGTCCTGTTCGGCTGAGAATCGAAAGTCTCTCTTTCGCATAACCTCAAGCAGTTTTTCTTCATCTTCCATATCTACGCCAGCATGCATTGCAGCAAGTGTCACAGCACGGTACATCGAACCGGTATCAAGAAAGCTTGCACCGAGTTTTTTTGCCAGCCGCTGAGCGACGGTGCTTTTTCCACTGGCCGCAGGACCATCAATCGTAATAACCAAATCCGCCATCTCAGACTTGGTAACTGGTAGTTGGTCATCGAGTTCACCATTTAACCAATAACCATTTAACCAATAACCATCTAACCACTCACCAATTATCCTTTGCTCAGCTTGACAACAACAATACTTGTATCATCAATCTGCTCGGCAAGTCCGACAAACCGCCTTCTGTATCTTAAAATATTCTTAAGCATCTGTTGTGCCGAGCCGTCGGCATATTTCTTTGCTGTCCCGATCAATTGTTCCTTGCCCCATAACTGGTCATCAAAATTAACTGCGTCAATCAATCCATCGGTATAAAAAAGTAAACTATCGCCGTCTTTTAGCTCTACAGTTTCAATCTCATATTTTGCCTTTTCATCAACACCAAGTACCAGGCCGCCCTTTTCCAAATCCGTAATCCGGCCGTTTCTTATCAGCACAGCCGGCTCATGTCCACAATTACAATAGCTTATAATCTGTTCTTTAGCGTCAATGACAGCGTAAAAGAGCGTGATAAACTCACCGTCACTACATTCTTTGCACGCCATTTTATTGAGCTTATGGATAGCCCCTTGGCTCCAGAATATATTTGCAGCACATTCCATGTCTCTCTCCAGCAGCTTATTATCGCTGAAACGCTCGCCATGGTTGAATCGGACGTTATCCTCACCGTATTCGGTATCCATGTAAGCCCACAAGGCACCTCGAAACAGACTCATCATAAGTGCAGCAGGAATCCCTTTACCAATTACATCAGCAATCGCTACCGCAACGCAATCATCGGTAATTTGAAGAAAATCGTAGAAATCACCGCCTACGTCGAAACAAGGAATGTAAGTAGCCGCGATATCCAGTCCCGTTATCTGTGGTGCGATTTGCGGAATCATCTTTCGCTGGACAAATCCTGCCAGCCGCATCTGCTCAGCCGCCCGCGCCCCTTCAATCTTCTCAGCGTAAAGCTTAGCATTGGTTATCGCCACGGCACACTGCGAGGCGACCGCACGGGCAAGGTTTATATCATTCTCGTCAAAGTGCTTTGGCTTTGGACTATAAAGCCGAAGCACGCCGATAGGCTTATTCCTGAATCCCGCAGGGACGGTAAGCTGGCTAACCAGGCCTTCCTTAATGGTCGCCTCTTTGTATTTGACTCTGTCATCGACCCGCATATCGTCCAGCACCACAGCTTCACCCGCAAAGGCAGCTTTAACCACGGTGTCATCTTTAGTAACCGGCCCCTTGTTGCGGTATTCTTCGCTAAGCCCGTAAGTGCTTCGCATCTTCAAATCATTGGTCTGCTCATTCAGCAGACGTATCGAGCAGGCCTTGACACCTACGATCTTCACCGCTGCCTCAGCGAGCTTATCCAGCACCTCCTGAAGTGAGAGCTCTCCTGCCACCAGCGTAGTAAGCTGGTAAATCTGCTCGTCTCTGGCTATTTGTTTTTTTGTCTTTCTTGGCATAATCTTCTACCGCCGCGTGGCACGGCCATCCCTTCGACTTGGTTCGACTTTGCTCACCACAGGTCGCTCAGGACAGGCTTGGCCACGTTTTCACGGGCTGCAAGCCCGTGCCACTAAGTCAAGCTGGATTATATTCGACTTTGGAACGTTCGTGAACCGAAATCTACTTTATACTTACCCAGCGCTGAAATTGTTCATTTGCATGAATTGATTTCGTTGATTAACATAGTGCAAATAGATTCCTGGTTATTGGTTATTGTGCTTTGTTGAAAAGCCTCACCGTCGTTTCGACCGAAGCGACGCGGAGCGTCGCGAAGTGGAGAAATCTGCTCAAAAATAGATTTCTCGATTCGCCTGCGGCTCGCTCGAAATGACATTCTGAACTCTTTTCAACAGAGCATGGTTATTGGTTATTGGTAACCGGTTATTGGTAGCTTTTAAGGCCTGGTTCAAATAAATCATATTCTGGGTAACATTGATCTGTGGCTCCATAGTGTGTGGCAGCCTCATCCTTTAGTCCCGTCAGGGACACCTAACGGTGGGATGGGGCTGGTTACGCCGTTGTTGGAGCTTTGCCATCCCCAAGCCTTCGACAAGCTCAGGCGGGGCGCTGCGCTTGAGGCTGCCACCCAAGATTGAACCATGCCGCTTTTAACTATTTACCAATTACCAATTATCATTTACTAGATCTGAAATGAGCAAGATAGCCAAGCACATAATTTTCACCGGACATGTTCAGGGCGTGGGCTTTCGCTTCACTGCGCATCGGATGGCTAACCGACATCAGCTAACCGGCTTTGTCCGCAATTTGCCGGATGGCAATGTTGAAGTGCTTGTTCAAGGCTTTGGACAGAATATAGATGATTGCATCGAGGATATTAAAAGTGCTTTTACCGGCTATATAAGAGAAACCAAAATCAATGAAATTCCCTTCGATCCAAGATACAAAGACTTTGGAATCACATTCTGATTCGTTGCACTCGATATAAACCTGTTTTAAATCAGCACTTTATTACCGCTCCCTCACGGTCGCTGCTCTTTGGGAAATCGCAAATATTTTTATGGTACGTATTATTCTCCGAGGTGGCGGACGATGCCGAGCTTGCGAGGTACAATTAAATCTGCTTTCCTGGCTGTCTGGTCTTCTTTTGTCTTGTAATTTACATCCATGATCTCAATAAATTCGGCTGTATATTCTTTCAACACTCCGCAATACTCCAACATCTTATCACCCTTAATCATATCGATAACAACTTTATGGCCAATATATTTTTCTAGCAAAGGCTCGTAAGAAGTCCCCACCGTACTTATCAACTCCTGTTGCATCTTAGATACATATTTATCCTGTGAAGATAATACCGCCCCTGCGGGAGTAGCTTTCTTAACGTGGCTCATTAGCAGACCAACCACCTCCATTACCGAGTCTCTTACTGTTTTGAAAATATTCTTTATTCTTCTTTTCATCCTCCGCAGGA
>CAZVWH010000065.1:0-16709 GCA_964631175.1 uncultured Pirellulales bacterium
GGTGTCTCCTGAGGCTCTTCGGATGGTGTCTCCTGAGGCTCTTCGGATGGTGTCTCCTGAGGCTCTTCGGATGGTGTCTCCTGAGGCTCTTCGGATGGTGTCTGTTGAGGCTCTTCTGGAACTTGAGCTTTTTCTTCAAAGACCATATATTTGACTCCTTTCACAATTAAATAAATTTAACTTTCAAAATTGTCGTCACAGTACAAACGGTTTTTCGTCATACATTATCTCCGTCAATAACTTCAACAGAAAAACCAAAAGCGCAAAGGTTTTTCACTACCCTAAAGTAAACCGATTTTGCCGCAAAGTCAACTGATTTTGAGGGGAAAAAAGGCGGCAATATCACGATGTAAGCCCGCAATACCACATTGTAAACTCACAATGCCACGATGTCAGCTTACAATACCATGATGTAAAGCTATTTCTTGCGTTTCTTTCTTTCTGGCCGTTGGGTTAATGCAGAGGCGGCGGTACTCTTGGCCTTTTTTGAGGTTCCTTTGCTTTGCAGTTGTTGGGAGGCGATTTTGCCTACTCGTTTTGAGGTTTTTTCGTTCCTTGCCATAGTAAAAATCCTTTCAATAAAAGGTTACATTCCTTTTTCCGCGGTATGGTGTCCCCAGATTTAACCAGTTTATGAGACTGTACACAGATTGTATTCTTTTATAATCTGTTGTTGCATCTGGCGCAGAATACAACCCCGCATTATGCCATATACGATGGGTCGTGCCGAAGATACTACCGTTTCCCGCAGAATTAGAGACCGGAGTCTCTACTGGACCTTCTTAGCGGGAGCATTTGGCTCAGCCTTTTGCACAGGAGCACTGGGTCCGGCCGGCTTCTTAGCTTCTACAGGAGCACTGACTTCCTTTTCGGCCTTTGGGGCAACGGCTGGTTTTGACTTCTTGCAGCCGTCCACTACAATCACCCCAACAAGCAATGAACAGAACAGCAGAACAGTCACCCCAAATCTTGCAATTTTATGTTTCATTTCCTGGTCCTTTCGAAACAAGCCCAACATTTAGAATACTAAACTGACATTTCTCATATTAGTCCGGCAATACTGCCGGATTAAACGCCTGGCTACTTGCTACTCTGCGTAGTATGCTACGTAGCACGAGGCAACCAAGCCTTTCAATGCCACGATAATACCGAAATCTTCCTCGAATTACAATCATTAAGATGGCAAGGCCATAATCCCTGATTTTTTATTTTATATTTTAACGAAGCCCTGAGCAAACATAGTGCGTCGAAGGGGGCTGACCCTCTATTTCCCCGGTATGGTGTCCCAAGATTTATGACCCTATTTCTTAGTTCTATTTTTTTTCGCCGCTCCACAGCCCTAATCGGTTTTCTTTCGCCTGTTTCTCTAAATAATCGAACTGCTTCATAAACTGGAACGGCTCGTATATATAGTTAAAAGCGAAACCTTCTTTGATGAGTTTGGCGTTGATTAAAGTGCCATCTTCCAAAAATACATATCTTAGAAGTCTATTGTATTTATCTATATTCGATTGCATTGGATCTCTGATTAAATAGACCGATTGCTTTTCCAAGAGTTGCTTAGCATACTGTGCAGCTTCCGGGCCAAAGTAATCTTCCCGAGAATTATAAGGATTTGCTATCTCAGGAGTATCTATTCCAATCAGTCTTACAGTTTCAATTTCTCCTCCAATATCGACTTTGATAGTGTCACCATCAATCACTTTTACAACCCGGTAAAGAGCCTGCACTTCTTTAATAAACGATGACTTGTGAGGTAAAAAATACCCAATAAGAACTGCGATTAAAGCAGTCAGCAATAAAAGGGAAATTTTATTTAATTTTGATTTGACCTGGGTCATTGAGAACAATCTCCGCCCGGCCTTGATAAGTCCTTATCAAGCCGGTGATTTCCACAGTTTTTCCTTCGTATTGGTTTGGATTGGGAAATTTGTATGCGGCTGACCTAAAAATTACGGCGCCAAACGGACTGGTTTTATAATCGGGACCAAAATTTAGAAATGTAGTTTCTTTTGGGGTGTTAACATGATCTACTCTGCCTGCCACGCAGGCATATTCTCCCACGTGTTCTGGCGCTTCAGTGTAACTGATGCGTATGGTGGGCTTTTCTGTTCTCGGTGGTGGTGGTGTTAGTTTCCTGTCGCTTCCGCTCTGCGGCCTGGTTGATGCCGACTTGTTTGACAGCCATATCGAGCCGGCAATTATTAACGCTGCAACGATAATAGCTATGGGTATCTTGTTTTTCTCAAAAAAATCCTTCATACAATCCCTCTAATTAATCCTCCTCGAAATCTGGGGACACCGTACCTATTTCTACATATTAATCCGCTTGGCTACGCAAACAGGCCTTTCAATTCCACAATAACATTAAAATCTTCCTCGAATTACAATCGTTAAGATGGCAAGGCCATAATCCCGGATTTCTTATTTTATATTTTAAGAGCTTGTCCTGAGCGAGCGCAGCGAGTCGAAGGGGTGACCCTACTATGCCCCTAATAAATTGAATCAGATTTTCTTGTTCATTGTTCATTGTATTTTGTTCATTGTTTTTAACTACGAATGGTTCGACGTTGCTCACCATCTGGTTCGACAGGCTCACCACCCTGAGCGGAGTCGAAGGGCTATCAACAAAAAACTCAGAACTAAAAAATGGTGTCCCCAGATTCCCCCAAAAAATGTACCGGACACCTTTAATTCCCCCCTGCTATTTTACAATTACTTTCAAAAAAGTTTTATATTCCGTTTTTCATCCGCACCCGTGCGGATTTATTCTCTTGTTTCAGCAACTTGTCTCAAATGTAGAAATACTTCTTTCAATTCATGCCTAACAGCGCTTTCCGGCTCATTGATTACCAATTCTTGATATTCGTCTATAAAGCGGCGACGCAGTCGATGAAAAAAATGCAGAAAATGTCGTAGAAAACCAATGCAATCTAAAATAGCAATTTCACGCTGTCCAAGTTTCTCATACATGCTTTTTGCATACTCGAAAATGTTTTTATCGATTTCATCTGTGGTTATGAATATGTAATTATCGATTGATTTTCCACCTTTTGAGATTTTTTGAATTGCTCGACCAATATCCTCTCGCAACACTTTCTTCATTTTCATTTCATAAACAGTTCTCACGTTCTCATCGTTGATCAAGCACACTTCAACATCACCCATACTGCCGGTTTGTTCGTCAGCAGCATTGTGAGAAAGAAGGGGGCGGATTTGTTCTCTAATTCTATTTTTCGCAGCATTATATGCCGCAGCAACGATCAGAACCGGCAATCGACTACTATGTTTGCATGATAAATGTTGCTCAACCAAAGTTATTGTATCTTCTGAAGATAATATTATTTCTGCTGAATGATTCTTCAATTCTTCCAACTTTTTTGACAGAGATTCTTTCTTGCTGTTGCGAATTACAATTAGCCTATGGATAACATCAACCAGTAACTCACTCGCATCAATTTCCCCATCTTTAACAAAATGCAAAAGCGATATTGTGTCAATATATACCTGCCGAGGACGACCGATGATTTCCAAGTCTGTTGAAAGAGGATTATCAATGTTTCGTAGTGCGGGAGTCAGAAATGCCGTTGTAGGATTGCATGGGATGTCTTTGTCAGCAATGAAACGTGATATATACCTTTCATCATATGTGCGACCAGAGAAGCAATCATTACTTCCAATCTCAGTATAGGGCTTAGTTGGATTAATATTCGGTTTATGTACCTTTGCCAACAAGCACGCCATCAATAAGCGAGCGCCTGCGCGATTACTAACACATTCACAAACATATTCTATTTTTTTAAGAACTTCAGGAGGGGCCTGTATCGGCCTGTAGTCCTCAGAGATGGCGCAGGAAAATAATTCGGACAAAATGTTAGCTGGGTCAGGCATTAGATAATCTCTCCAAACAAGGGACTGCTATCGGAAAACTCCTCTGGGTCGTAGTTTGTCCACAACACTTCAACGCGTTTCCCTTTAGTTGCATGATTGGTTTTTTCAGGTGCGACACACTTGGTCCATTTAGGCTTATGGTACAGTTTGTCCATCAACTCACACTGATAATTTGAAATAGCCACTTTGCCCTTTGCGGCATTGAGTACATCTGCTAGATCGCAATGATCTTTATCAGTCATTTCGGTTCCATAAGCGTTATTGTCGCCGCGTGTTTCATGTATATAGGGAGGATCGCAGTAAAATAGAGTCTCATGTGAATCATACAACGCAATTACATCAACTGCGGGTCTGTTCTCAAACTGAACCCGCAATAAACGTTCTGCAATCCAGGGAAGATGCTCAACTGCCCCTAACCATCTGCTAACAACACCGCTCATGCCTGCACGACTGGTATTTCTGCAATTTGCCCAACGCCCGATTGAGGCTTTTTGGGCTAATCCCGTTCTTACTTGTCTTGCTCGAACATAAAATCGTCGAGCGTGTTCCATGTCCGAAAGATTTGGATCCAAATTGCAGGCTAGTGCGAATTCCTCCCGCGAGAAAGGCGTTAGCAGTATAGCCTGAATCAGTTCCTCTTTTTTATCTCGTAGTACACGAAAGAAATTTACTGCTTCTCCATCTAAATCATTATATGTCTCAATCGGTGATGGGGCACGATTCAACAATACAGCACCAGAACCTGCAAACGGTTCACAGTAATGTTTACAAGAAGGCAATAACGGCAACAACCAATCAAGATGAGAAAACTTTCCACCATACCAACCAAATGCAATTATTTTCTTAGGTTGGCGAAGAGTGCCAATTGGCGGAGGTACTCGTTTACCATTATTTCTTATGTAATTCTTAGTAGTCATTGGAAATCTCTACTTCACCATCGCTCAGCTTCATTTTTCGCCTTTTTTACGTTTTTTCATCTAACTCTGTCTATATTGATCCGCATAACATCCAAAATATTGTTGCGTCTGCCAGATAAAACGCTGCTTCTTCGCCTGAAAATCTCACTTTTTCGCCTAACTGTCTTAAAATAATAACCCGTGTCGGACATACTAACAACTAAAAAACATTGTGTTTTGTATAGACGTCATTCCGAGCGAGCGAAGCGAGTCGAGGAATCTGCTTAATTAAACAGATTTCTCCACTACGCGTCCATAAGGAACGCTTCGGTCGAAATGACAAATCAGCACAGAGCAAAAACATTATTGTTACAGGCCATACCATTGCTTTACGGCGGCGAGGAATTCTTCAGCCGTTTTTGCTGCAAAAAAAGCTTTTTGGGCTTTTCTACGCAAGGGATGAAGTTTGCAATAGGCAATCACGAATTTTCGAAAATACCTTATGGCCTTTTTGTGCTCGTAGAGCTTACAAATTAAATAGAAGTGTTTCAAAATTACCCGGCCCTGCTGCTCAAGAGTTGGGGCTAAAAAATCGTTTCCCGCGCGAAGCTGATTGAAAATCCACGGATTACCAATCGCACCGCGGGCAATTGCCGCACCATCTACCCCGGTGTTTTTTATATTATTTTTAATTGTATCAACGGAAAATAAATCTCCGCTGCCAAAAATTATTGTGCGGGGAAATTGTTTTTTAACCTCTGATAAAAACTGCCAGTTTGCCGAACCGGCAAATCTTTGGCAAACAGCGCGGGGATGCACAATTAACGCATCGACCTTTCCAGCCGCAGCCCTGGAGCTGATGTTCCAGAAATTATCATAGGACTGATTTTCGAAACTCGTCCGTAATTTCATGGTTACCGGACAATCAACGGATTCTTTTACAGCATTATAGATTTCTATTACTTTATCAGGCTCATTCAGAAGAAAGCCTCCTCGCTTTCGGCGAATAACTTTGGGCGAAGGACAGGCAAAATTCAGGTCTATTAAATCGAAACCCGCCTTCCATACTACCTTGGCGGCCCTTGCCATTATTTCGGGGTCCTCGCCTAAAAGTTGGGCTCCTATCGGATGTTCATCATCGCCGGGTTTAAATGACGGATTATTAAAGACCCGCGGATGGATGACACTTTTTGCGAGCATTACGCCGGCAAAAGTCATAGGCGCTCCAAAGTCACGCGCAATTGCCCGCATAGCGTAATCGCTGTATCCGCTAAGCGACGCCTGAAAAAAGGGAACATCAAGAATTATATTGCCGATTTTTAGCATTAATCGTCAGATTCGATTTTCTTGCCTTTTGACTGATCAACCAACGTTGGTTCTTTCTGGGTTGCGTTAATAGCGAATCGGCATTTCTTCGCGATCTCTGACGAATAGACAGTTTTGGAGAACGTGTCCATCACCCCTCACATCGCATAACATTGTTTATATTGGTTCGCATAACATCCCAAATACCATTGCGCAACTCGTTCGACCTCGAGGCTCTCGACAGGCCATATAAGGTTAACGGTGGGGTTGCGACCCCACCCTACAAAACTCGTGGAATATCAATAGAAACTATGAGCATAATATAGCACTGGCCGGACGGAAATCAATCGCGACTTTGCCATTTCGGCGATTCTCTTTCCGGGCAGGTAAGCATTGTCTATGCAGAGGTCAGGGGCCAGGGGTCAGATTCCCCGATCCCTGAACTGTGCTTGCGGTCGGCCTGCTCGCCTTGGCGAAGCGCTTCCAGCCTTCGCAGTTGCTTACATTCTCCGTAGCAGAGTTACTGCGAAGGATGAATCGGCGGAGTACGCTCGGCGGAGCGAGAAGTTCAAGTCACAACCGTTGGATTCGACAGAGCCTGCCCTGAGCGAAGTCGAATGGGCTCACCACAAGAGTAAAGATAGGGTCTTCGGCTGGGTCAGGAATATCTCTGTCAGGGCTGCGAAGGTCAATTAATGATGGCTGACAGCCTGCCGGGGGCCTGCGTCTGGTGCGAGCTGGGCAAGGGCTTCCAGTGCACCCGTCAAGTCCAGAGCAGTTAAATGGTGACTGGTCCCTTAGGGACTGGTTACTGGTTATTGGTTATCGGTTAAATGGTGAACTCGATTACCAGTTACCATTCACCAGTTACCATTCACCAATTGATAATTGACTTCGAGGAGGCTGCTGTTACAATTGCTTTTAATGGAAAATGATGTGGACTTCAATAAAGTAGTTCGCCAGCATCTGGAGATGGAACAGTTTTTCACCGGATTTACTATAAGGCGCGAATCAAGAATGCCCGAAAAAGCGCCACAAAAGGATGAAGCAGCTATTACCGAGAAATCAAGAGAACTTGATAGAATCGCCGAAGAGGTCCGCCGGTGCCGCCAGTGCGGATTGGGGTCGTTACGAACGAATGCGGTTCCAGGTGAAGGTCACGCAGACGCCCGCATATTGTTCGTCGGAGAAGCGCCAGGAGCTGACGAAGACGCACAAGGCCAACCTTTTGTCGGAAGGGCTGGCAAACTGTTGGATAAGGTAATTGCAGCGATGGGACTGAAAAGGAGCAACGTGTGGATAGGCAATATCTTGAAGTGCCGGCCGCCGGAGAATCGCGATCCCCGCGCCGAGGAGATAATAAGCTGTTTTCCCTACCTTCAAAAACAGATTGAGACAATAAATCCTGAGATTATTGTGGCTCTGGGAGCTCCCGCAGCAAGGACGCTGTTAAATACTAACAAGTCGATAGGCCAACTGCGGGGCCAATTTCACGAATACTACGCTGGGCTGGGCAGACCACCTATAAAGCTTATGCCGACATATCACACCGCTTATCTATTGCGAAATTACTCGCCGGAAAATCGTCGAAAGGTCTGGGAGGATATGAAAAAAGTCCTTGCTGAATTGGACCTGCCGATCCCGGAACATTCGAAATAAATTGTTGGGTGCAAATTGGTGGGGCAAGCCTCACCCAACATCTCTTGCCGGATTTGAGGCACGTATGAAAAACATTACGCTACTGCAGCGGTTTGCTCTTCATACTCTTCGAATCTGACGCTTATCTTCTTGCTTACCCCTTGTGTCTGCATCGTTATGCCAACCAGCTCGTCCGCAATACTCATCGTTCGCTTGGAGTGAGTAATGACTACGAACTGAGAGTCCTTTTGAAATTCCCTCAGCAGCATATCAAAACGTTCGTTGTTTGCCTCATCCAGCGCAGCGTCAATCTCGTCAAGGAAGCAAAACGGCGAAGGCTTCGTCTTGAAAACAGCAAACAAAAGCGCAATTGCCGTCAACGACTTCTCACCACCGCTTAATAAGGATATGCTCCTTGTCTCTTTGCCGGGCGGCCGGGCTATTACCTCTATTCCTGCTTCGAGCGGGTCTGATTGGCCGCTTTCGTCGGGACAAGCTTCAAGGACAATGTCAGCCTTGCCTCCGCCAAAGAGCTTGCGGAATATCTGCTGGAAATGAACTCTTATTTGTTCAAAAGTCTCGCGGAACTTCTCTCTGCTCTTTTTGTTCAGCCGGTTTATCAACTGCTGTAATTGAGCCCGGCTTGAATTCAGGTCGTCAACCTGCCTGCTTAAAAAGCTATGGCGCTGCTCGAGGCTTTCCTGCTCAGCTATAGCGTCCACATTCACGTTGCCAAGCCTCTCAATTTTGCCCCGTAACCGGCCGATTTCTTCTCGCACCTGGTCCCAATCAACCTCACTATCCGTATAATTCTTGTAGGCCTCGACCAGGTCAATCTGCAGCTCTTCTTTGACCCTTTCAATCAAATCCTGTTTCTTTACCTCCAATTGGCCTAATTCTATTTTAAGTCCACCTATAGCGGACTCGAATTTATCTTTTTCAGACCGTTTGAGTGATAGAGCCTCCTCTATTCGTTTTTTCTCTTCGAGCAGTCTTTCTATTTCCCTATAAAGGAACTGATTATTTTTTTGTTTCTGTTCCTTCTCGCCAAACAGTTCTGACACCGCCGCTTCGCAGCTGAGAATATCTCTCTGCGAATTTTCCATTTCTAATTTTGAATTGTGAATTTCTTTTTGTGTTTCTTCAGCAGCCGAGCGATTTGCCTGCATTTGGCTTTCCAGATTCACGATTATCTTCTTCAATGCCCGGCTCTGTTCGGCGGCTTGTCCGAGTGCCACCTTAAGATCGGTAAGCTTTTCTCTTTGTGTCTGCTGTATGTTTTTTCGTTCGTTATACTTTGTTTCAAGCTCTTTTATATGCTCTGTGCGCTGCTTGTTAACCGCCTCGAGCTCCTGCAGTTTCTGTTGTGAATTGTATTCTTTTTGCACCGATTGTGCGATTTGGGCTTGGAGCAAATCGATCTCGCCGGCTATGAGAGGCTGCTCTTTTTTGAGTCCGCCTATGGCGGATTCGTAAACAGCCAGCTTTGAGCTTATGTGCATTTTTTCAGTATTGGCTTCATAAATAGCTGTTCGCAGGTCCTTGCACAGCTTATCTGTATGTGTGTTTTGTCGGTTCTTCTTTTCAATTTCCTCATCGAGTGTTGTGATTTCGGTTTGTATCTTGGCAATGCTCTGCTCTAATTGACGCAGTCGGCTTCTGCGGGATATTAGACCTGCCGGTTTTTGCATCGGCCCAAGCTTCACCATGCCGTCGGCGCTTACGGCTTCGCCTTTCAAAGTAACAAATGTATCCGCCTTTGGCGGACCACTGTTTCCCTTAGCTAATTTAATTGCATTATCAACCGAATCGACAACTATCACTTTGCCGAGCAGCTTCCAAACTAATGGTGCATATTCGCTATCGGCTCTTACGAACTCAACGAGCCGGCCCTTGACACAAGGCCATTTTGAAAAGTCTTTTTGATCCAACAACGGCTCTATTGTATCCATGCATATAAAGTTCACTCTGCCGTCAAGTTTCTCAATGGTTTCCGTATCGGCCAAGAGCCTTTCTGAGCTATTAACTACCAGAGCGTCAGTTTTGCCCTCAAGCGCAACCTCAACTGCATTTGCATATTCCAAATCGGCTTTTATTATCTCAGCTAATAGTCCCTCGATATAATCTAATCTATCCAAAGTTTTATTCTGTAATATACTTTTAACGCCGCTGTTTAATCCCTCATATCTTTTTTCCATATCTTCCAACACAGCCATTTCGCTGCGTAGCGCGCTCCTTGCCTCCTTGGTGTGGGCTAATCGCTTATTATCTACCTCGAGCAGGCGTGTAGTTTCTTCTGTTTTTTTGCGTTTGGAATCTAAGCTCTGATGCAGCTCGCTCAGCACCTTTTCTATATCATCCAGTCGAGCTTTGAGGTGTGCTTTTTCGGCAAAGAGTTTCTCAAGCTCCGCATTTGCGGTTTCTGCTCGCTGTGCCGCACGGTCCTTTTGGTTGGATAGATTGTTGCGATAAACTGAAATGCTCTGGATTTCATTGTGAAGCTGCGCCGTCCTGCGAACCATATCGATAATACCTGATTTGTTATCTTCCAAATCAGCCTCAAGCGAGGTACATTCTGCATTGATCTGCTGGATAGCTTGCTGAGTTTGTTCAACAGCTCGGCTTTTTTCTTCCAGTATTTTTTCACAACAAGTAAGCTCCTGTTTAGATTGAGATAGATTTGCCTGTAAAATTCTTTCCTGCTCCTGTAGTTTTTCAATTTGCTGGCCGGCGTTTTCTCTTCTCTGCTGTAGCTCGGTCATCCTGGCTCGTAAAAACTCGACTCGTTGAAGATGTTGTTCAATTTGACTCTGGATAGAAACCAGGAGATTATCGGTATGGTTTAACTTATGCTCGATTTCTAATTTTTCTTCGCTTAGTTTGCTCATCAGCGCATCGTTTTTCGCCACTTCCACGTCCAATTGCTGCAACTGCTGCTCAGTTTTGTCGAGTGAATTCGCCTTTTCTGTCAATTGCGTCTGATATTTAGCGTATTCGGCCAGCCAGTATTTTACCTGCAGCTCTTTTAGCCTTTGGCTGTACTGTAAATAATTCCGTGCTTTAGTGGCTTGAAGCTTTACACTTCGTAAGCTCTTTGTCACTTCGCTGAGAATATCTGCAAGCCGCAGCAGATTTTGCTCGGTGCGATCCAGCTTGCGAAGCGCCTCTCTCTTATGCGCTTTATACTTACTTATGCCCGCAGCCTCTTCAAATACGGCCCTTCGGTCCATCTTCGAGCCGCTTAATATTTGTTCGATTTGTCCTTGTTCGATAATCGAGTAGGCTTTAGTACCTACGCCGGTGTCCATAAACAATTCTCTTACATCTTTTAATCGGCAGATGTTATTATTTATGCGGTACTCACTCTGGCCATCTTTGTATATTCTGCGGCTTATTTGTATTTCGTCGGCATCGATTGGCAGTCTGCCTGTTGGACTTCCATCGGGATTTGAAAGAAACAGGTTGACCTTAGCGGTCCCTAAAGGCTTCCGCCGGCTGCTTCCGCCGAATATCACATCAGCCATCTGGTCGCTTCGTAGGCTTTTAACGCTTTGCTCGCCAAGTACCCATTTAACTGCATCGACGACGTTACTTTTACCGCAGCCGTTGGGCCCTACGATTGCGCTTATTGATGATTTAAAATTAAATTCTGTTTTGTCTGCAAAGCTTTTGAATCCGTCGAGAATGATTTTTTCAAGTCTCATCTTTTAATCCTGCTGTTAACGTCCGGTAATAAATGTTACACAGTCACGCAACTGCTCAGAGCTAATAGTGTTCACCTATGGCGGATTATCGGCCGAAAGGTAGTTATTTCTTGATAATTAGCCGATTTTGGGTAGGGGACCTGCCCGAAACTCTGCTGTAATTGCTCCTTTTTCGCACATCTTTTGCAACAGAGCTATCATGTCATCATACGAAATACCTAAACCCTGATGTACCTGCTTATCCTTTCTCAGGGGCTCCTCGCAAAGTGTCAGAATAATATCGGCAAGCTCAAAGGAGCTTTTCAACTGCAGTATTACATCGGGTCGTTGAGGATGTTTGCGTATTATCGAGACATATTCTGCACCGGGTGAAGCGTTTATTGTTATATTACCGTCGGCTGATTGCACAAAAATACTGTCGCGGCAATAAATCGGCGCATCAAATAGTACGATTCTTGGCTGAGCACTCCGAGAGACAAAAATCGCCTTGTTTTGTGTTTGTTTGGCCTGTCCTGACTTCGATGAGCTTAGTCGAGTCGAGCCGGGTTGAAGAATTTGTTCCAGATAAAAACTACGTGCCACGAGTCTTTGTGATACAGCGAAATCTTTCAATTTACGTAATTGTTCATACGCAGCTAATCTGATGTCAAAATCGTCATCTTGCAATAATTTACGTAATATTGCCGTGACGTCATCACGCCTCGCAGCCTTAGCTATTGCCTCCAAAGCCTCGAGCCTGTAAGCAGAGTTTTTATCCATTACTATCTTACGAAGTGTCGGCACGCCCTGGTCACTACCAAAATTAAGCATACATCTGGCTGCTCGCAGCCGGACCTGCTCCTTAGATGAATTTAATAAAACCGACAGCTCGCTAAGACTTTCATTGCCTATGGCCTCAAGAGAGATTTCACTTTCATCTCCTTCGACCCGGCTCAGGACGGGTTCATCCTGGGAGGCAGCAAGTTTTTTTACTAAGGTCTTGATTCTTTGCTGAGATATTTCTGACCGATTGTCAAGATATAACGCCTTAACTATCTCGACAAACCTTTGTTTTTGTGCTCTATACTTAGCCGGCACGTTCAATTCGATTCGGCCAGGTGAGGTCGCCTTAGCTGTGCCGTAGCCGAAACGTTCGTCTAAACGATTGCGGACAAGGCTGGTGGCTCTATAATCAGGCCTATGAAGAACCAGATTTATAATATTCTCTTTAATAACTCTGCCACCGTTTAATACATACGCAATTTTTTTGTCTGTCTTGGAGGTGTCGGTCTTATCTATGAACAGCGGTCCTTCTGCCTTAGCTAAGACTTTTGTACTTATACCGAAGGTTCCTCTAAATGTAAGCTCAGTACTATATAACCAGCCGTTTTCCAGCGAGATTGTTTGTGAACCCGGCAGAGTAGTTACTTGCACATCAAAGTGCTGGTTTTTCAAGGCTGCTGTGGGTATTACTCCATGCACATATACTACAGAGGTATCGCTACGGCTAATGAACTTATCAATATCTATACGTTCCGGCAATTGCGTAAGAATATATTGTTTTAGATACTTTCTAATCTGCGGCGGACATTCAGCCGACCCTGTTCCGTTAAGGCCACCCACTAATCCGTATCCTTCGACAGGGATTAATGGAGGTACGATTAACTCAACTAACGCTCCTATTGTAACGCCCAAATCTGTTTTTCCCTGAAGGCCGATACGCTCTTTTGACCTGGGACTTCTCCGGCCCAGCTCAATACAGCCGCCTGCAAAACAAATGGTTAGCAATATGGCTGTCAGACAAACTTTTTTAGCGGGTAGATTCATAAGCTTAACATCATGAAAAATAGAGAACTGTGTCGATCAATTTATGCTAAATACTATACTTCTCAATTACTTGCGTCAAGCCTAATTTACTCGTGATAATCCGTTTTAGAAAAGAGATAGGCTATAATATAAAGCCGGCAATTAGAACAAATTGCAGCATTTCCAATAATAGACCGATTTGGAAAAATTAGAGGCCTATACTGAATCAATCAGTATAGGCCTCGTTATAGAGTAAAATCATGCCGTTTTGATTCGGATATTCCTCAATCAAAAACGGTCATATTACATCCTCGCAAGGTAATAAATCTCACCCTCGGTTAAAGCCCTGTTGAAGATTCGCACCTCGTCTAATACAGCGTCGCAAGATTGGTCAGTTCCCACATCACTCCTTCCTATATAGACATTGGAATTAGTGATGTTTATAGCACCTATATAGTATGCAGTATCTACCAACAGACCGTCAATGTACAACTTAATTCGGGTTCCATCAAAAGTTCCTGCCACATGGTGCCAGACACCGTTAAATGAGCTGTCCACAGGATAAGAAGCTTGGTTATACTCACAGATGCACATTGCCAAGGCGTTAGAGCTATAGTGTTTTATCATATAAGCGCCGTCTTTTACGATGTAAGGGTGATTTCCACCATCGCCGACATCGTTTGTGTTAATCCACGTTGCAATTGTAATCTCATCGGTAATATCCAAGCTTGCTTTATTACCACAATCAATGTAATTATCGGGTCCGAGAACGTGCATGGCACTGTCTATTTTGCCTTCCACCCACTCTGGATCACCTTTGCGGTAGGCATAGTTGCCATTGCCGGACGAATCAGCAGAAATTTTGCACTGACCTTCCCAAAACCTCCAGTAAGCCGACAGACCTTCGGTGCCGGGATCAACCGGCTCAGGCAGTATAGTAATCTCGCCTTCAAGAAGCGTACCACCGGCGGCGTGCGTACGGGCTCGAACGATCAACTGATTTTCTTCTTCACTTGCTGAAATCAAAAATGTAAGAATTCCATCCGTATCGCTGTTAATAAAATCTGCTAACGCCTCGCTTGTGTCGGTTGAGAATCTTACTCCTGTTTCTCCAGGTCCGGCAAATGTTAATAAGACATCTGTGAGGTCGGCATAATCTAATGCCACTGGGGAATTCAACTCCGGAGTCGGGTCATTTTGAACACCTGGAGCAGTGTTCCATGTCAGGGACTCAACACCAAGGATATCCGAATCCTCAATGATGCCATAAACATTCGCTTCATCATGCTTGTCGTGACTGAAATGGCTGAAGCTCACATTTGAGAAGATTCCACCCGCAGCTTTGAGCTCCGATATATCGTAGCTAATCAACATTACGTGGCGTCTGTCCGGGATGTCGCGTGCTTCCAAACCTGAGCCATTGCCGCTTGAGTCTGGTCCCCATCGCGTTCCGTTACAAAGAGTGATATCTTCTACAGCTCCCAGGCTAAAGGGTTGTGTTGGTGGCGCCGGCCTGAAACCGGCAAGGTACATCAACTCACCTGTGGACAAAGCACGGTCGTAAATCTTCAGCTCGTCGATTAGGCCGTCCCAGTAACGTCCGGGCGAATCCGGATTATCGCCAATGAGCATATTCGCATCATTGATACCTATCGGCTCAGTAGTGGCAACGCTCAAGTCAAGCTCACCGTCCAGATATACCATGATGTTTGCACCATCAAACACGCCTGCTGCGTGGTGCCATTCATCATAGCCAACCGCAGCAACTCCATCCAAGGAAGCAGTATCGGGGGCATTCCAGATAGTGATGCCAAAGTGGAACCTCGGATCAAAGCTTGCGTTACCAAGCCTCCAGGCGTATTCACCCTTAGCAGCGATAGCACCCCACTGGTTTGCGATCGACCTAATAGTTACCCATGCCGAGACCGTAATCTCGTTGGTGGTAACATCGAAGAGCGGGTCATAGCCGCAATCCACGTAGTCGCCATCACCGTCAAGGTCCATCGCCAAGCCATCGTATCCTTCTACGAAGCTCGGATCGCCGTAAATAGTACCATTAAACCCGTTGCCGGAGCTGTCACTCGCGCTGTCCTCCATTGCGTAGTAGGCTATCAGACCTTCGGTGCCAGGATCAACCGGCACTGCCCGAAAACCGGCAAGGTACATCAACTCACCTGTGGACAAAGCACGGTCGTAAATCTTCAGCTCGTCGATTAGGCCGTCCCAGTAACGTCCGGGCGAATCCGGATTATCGCCAATGAGCATATTCGCATCATTGATACCTATCGGCTCAGTAGTGGCAACGCTCAAGTCAAGCTCACCGTCCAGATATACCATGATGTTTGCACCATCAAACACGCCTGCTGCGTGGTGCCATTCATCATAGCCAACCGCAGCAACTCCATCCAAGGAAGCAGTATCGGGGGCATTCCAGATAGTGATGCCAAAGTGGAACCTCGGATCAAAGCTTGCGTTACCAAGCCTCCAGGCGTATTCACCCTTAGCAGCGATAGCACCCCACTGATTTGCGATCGACCTAATGGTTACCCATGCCGAGACCGTAATCTCGTTGGTGGTAACATCGAAGAGCGGGTCATAGCCGCAATCCACGTAGTCGCCATCACCGTCAAGGTCCATCGCCAAGCCATCGTATCCTTCGACGAAGTTCGGATCGCCGTAAATAGTACCATTAAACCCGTTGCCGGAACTGTCATTCGCATCGTTCTCCATTGCGTAGTAGGCTATCAGACCTTCGGTGCCAGGATTAACCGGCTCTGGCCGTTTACCGGCAAGGTACATAACCTCACCCTCGGACAAACCTCGGTCGTAAATCTTCAACTCGTCGATTAGGCCGTCCCAGTAACGTCCGGGCGAGTCCGGATTATCGCCAATGAGCATATTAGCATCATTGATACCTATCGGCTCAGTAGTGGCAACGCTCACGTCAAGCGCACCGTCCAGATATACCTTGATGTTTGAACCATCAAACACGCCGGCAGCGTGGTGCCATTCATCATAGCCAACCGCTGCAACTCCATCCAAGGAAGCGGTATCGGGGGCATTCCAGATAGTGATGCCAAAGTGCAACCTCGGATCCCAGCTCGCGTTACCAAGCCTCCAGGCGTATTCACCCTTAGCAGCGATAGCACCCCACTGATTTGCGATCGACCTAATGGTTACCCATGCCGAGACCGTAATCTCGTTGGTGGTAACATCGAAGAGCGGGTCATAGCCGCAGTCAACGTAGTCGCCATTACCGTCAAGGTCCAGCGCCAAGCCATCGTGTCCTGCGACGAAGTTCGGATCGCCGTAAATAGTACCATGGAGTCTGTGGCCGGAACCGTCACTCACGCTGTCCTCCATTGCGTAGTAGGCTATCAGACCATCGGTGCCGGGATCAACCGGCTCAGCAGGCCCAGCAGGCTCCTCAGGCTCAGCACCGGTTAATTTCGCATTGTCGATATAGTAAGTCCCGCCGGTATCCCAAGAG
>CAZVWH010000066.1:0-16517 GCA_964631175.1 uncultured Pirellulales bacterium
TATCCCCGGTGCGATTCGAACGCACAACCTCTGGCTCCGGAGGCCAACGCTCTATCCAATTGAGCTACGGGGACTAAATAAACATTTTTATAACGCCAAAACACTATGTAAGTCAAGAACCTAAAGATATAAAAGAATCGTCCCAAAGATTGTAGAAAAATCTTTGGGACAATTCTCCAATAATTTGGCATTTTGTATCTTTGAGCCTTTTCTTCTCAGCTACCTCATAAAAACAGATACAAAAGGTGAAGTTTCTCCTCTTCGCAGGAAATGGCCGGATGGACCTTCACCCAAGAACTCAGAGAACCATGATTCGTGCTCGATTTCCTCATTGAGAATTGCCTGTGCCAATGCGTAGGTACGGTGGTCTTTACCGACGGTCATATTACATATCTGAGTATATCCACGCACAGCACATCTTTCTGCTTTAACCAATACCTTTAGCATCTCCTTAATGTTTGTGGGATCTTTTGGTAACGAAGCCGGAGGACAAGCAGACATGTCATGAAATACTTTCATATCCTCAGGTAATTCACCACCTAATTCATAGATACGTGGAACGAGAGCCTCAAAGTGATTCCTATCCTCAATCCGTGCTGTTTCAGCAATTTCTTTTATGCCCTCACCTTCTAAGCCAATCAGGTTAACCCGAAGAATAGTGTAGTAATAATAAGTGGTTAGCTCCGCAGCGGCATTGGTTACTAAACGCTTTAACAACTCATCTACGTTTATTCCCGATTTTTCCACCATTTCTCTTGCTACTTTAGCCATTTCTTAATTCCTTTCATTAAAAGTCTCTAAAAACATTTCTTAAAACAAGAAGATTGCGATATATTCTTATATAAGAATGCTTCTTAGTATTTTTATAAAAAAATTTCATTTCTTCTTCAGGCATTTGTCACACAAACCCTCTATGATAACTTTTATGTTAGATACACTGTACTTTTGTTTAATGCCATTCGGTACCGTCAATTTATTGAAACTTTCTTCCTGGAAATCTACAATCTTATGACATTTCTTACACCTGAAATGGTGATGAGGTTCTATATGTGAATCATATCTTTTCGCCTCTCCATATCCTTCCACAACATGAACCAAACCTATATTCGAAAATGTTGATAAGGTTCTATATACAGTATCGATGGTTACATTTGGTAAAGAATGTTTAACACGTTTGAAAACATCCTCAATGAACGGGTGATCTGACGAACCAGCTAATACCTCATAAATAACAACACGTTGTGGTGTAATCCTAATGTTGTGTTTTCTACATTTTTCTCTAAAAGTATTCAGCAATTCTCTTTTGTCTTTATTTAACATATTGTTCCAAAATAGGTAATAACATTAATAGTTAATTATTATATAAGAATAATTCTGAATTGTTCAATAAAATTTTATTTTTTTTACATTTATTAACAAAAAAATCTTCTGTTGTCTTTTCCTAAGACTCATAATTTTTAGACTCCATTTCGGTGTTTTATTATTTCACATCATTTAAGATGTTATATTTTTTATTGTGCAGGCACAAAATACTGGACAGTTCAGTTCTTCAATCGAGTCAAAGACGGTAATGTGCGTTATGCTCATATAGATAAACTTAAAGCAAAACAATTAATCGAGTAAAAAATGAAACAGTCCGGTCCAAGTTTAACGCAGTTTAAGAAAGATTCTGAGCATTTTTTATTGCTCTTGGTCGTTTCTGTCATTTTACACGCATGAATTTGGCATGGATTTGTTATAATAAATATCGTATCGGGTATCTTAGGAAACAATAAAGGAGCGATCTTGCGTAGTTCAATTCGTATATGGTCTGTGCTATTTTTGTTCTTTTTAATGTGCTGGATACCGCCGGCTTTAGCTGACCAGACCGAATGGCTGCGACATGAGGCTGACTGGCGTATTACAGGAGGCAAAAACACAAAAGCAATATACTATCCAAAGTCAAAACCTGTGCCTTTTCGTAGTAGTAAAGCCGGCAATCGCACAGGCATTCAAAAAAAATTCATCCTGAGACAGCCAATCTTCGAATCGGCTCTTCCGCAAGACGATTTGAATCAAATCAGAAGTTTTTACTTGGCTAATGAGTTTGCTGCTCTTGTACCTGCCTATGCCATTGATTCACCACCCATAGATGGTTTCATTCCATGGATTATTATCTCCGTCACCGATAAGCGGCTGGGCGAGCTTGAGCTTGATGCTGTGTCGGAAACATCCGTCGTGGGTCGTTATCCACGAGATGTTAATTCCCAGACAGACTATGTCTTTGGCATTTTAGATACAGGCGCAAGCGCGCACGTGATGGGTTATGCAGGGGCTATTCAAGCGGGCCTATTCAATGGCTTCCCAAGTCTTATAACTTCGAATACAAGCACCGTTGCAGGCGTAATAGGATCGGTTGACGCCTGGATAAGTCAGCCGCTCGCTATTTTTTTAGATGGGCTTGGTGCTTTGGAATCCGATGGGCTGCTGCTGGACACTTCTCGAATGCTTGGACAGAGCAACGTGGCAATAGTTGTCGGACAAAAGCCCGGTAGCAAACCTGACCTTACAACCGCCATCGGCACACCATTGAGCGTATTTTATACAACTGTTATTAACAACGACAGAGAGGTAACTGTCAGCCGTAAAAGCGAAGAATTTAGCAGCCCGGATATCCGTCTTTATGAGCAACAAGACCCATGTATCCCATCATACTCCAACTTCGTGCCGCTTGAACTGAGGCCGGGTGGAGCCGCAGGCGTACAATATATTCCCTCTCTTGAGAATTTCTTTGAGTTTCCGCCGGCAAGTCCATCCATTATAATCGGCAATTTGTCACAGAGTCTATTCTTTGTTCATAGTGTGGACCTTGTCGAAGGAGAAAATAGCGCCATCGATAGAGGCCGTTTTATTCTCGATACGGGCGCTCAGGTAACAGTTATCGGCTCACGTATAGCAGCCCGTCTTAAGCTAAATCCCAAAGAACCGGAATTCGAGGTTGAGATAGAGGATGTAACCGGTGAAGCCGTCCTCGTACCTGGCTTCTACATCGATTCAATCCAAATACCCGCTATCGGTGAATGGCTAAGCTATACAAATATCCCGGTGATTCTGCTCGACGTTTTTTCTCCTGAGGGCGGCACTGTTGACGGCGTAATAGGTATGAACCTCTTTGTCGATTTCAATTTAGTGCTGCGCGGCGGCGGCTTGTTCCTGGAAGACGAGCCTGCTCTCTATTTTGAACCTGTAACTACTATTATTGCTGATATCGCTCCCGATGGTGGTGACGATAAAGTGGACTTTTTAGACCTGTCAGCCTTTGCTCAAGCCTGGCTTTCTGATTCTCAATCTCCCAACTGGAATGAAAGAGCCGATTTGGCACCCAACGCAAATCCGGATGGTATCATCAATTTTCTTGACTTGGCTGTCCTTATGCAGTATTGGCTTACAGGCATTCGCTAATGACAAAAAACCCCGTGTATAAAACACGGGGCTAAACACTTAGCAGCTTTCGGCAATACTCCTCAATTCACTTCAACGTCTTCCGTGCAAAAGCATTTGATTTGACTCTGGTCTGTTCTGAAACTATTATTATGATGTACGTTTGTTAAAAAAAAGACCGATGAGATTTCTGTTCGACTTTATATATCTGTTTGCCGCGGCAGCATATAGCCCTGTAGTTATATACAGGACTATCAGGCATAAGCGCTACCGGACGGGCTGGGCCCAGCGATTCGGCAAAATTACCCGCGATAATCCGGAGAAAAAATGTGTTTGGCTGCATGCAGTCAGCGTAGGAGAAATTAATGCGGCTAAAACCATTGTCGAGGAGTTGCAAAAGAGATTTGACAACTTTGAGATTCTAATCAGCACTACTACTGATACAGGCTTCGCTCGTGCAAACAATCTTTTCGGCAAGAACTTCACAGTATTTTACTTTCCGCTTGATCTTTCCCGGATAGTGCGCCGTGCCTTCCGGAGAATCCGCCCGTCACTGTGTCTGTTGATGGAGCTGGAGGTTTGGCCTAATTTCGTTCATATTGCTCAGAAGTTAAATATTCCTGTTGTCGTGATTAATGGTAGAATAAGTGACAAAAGCTTTTCCAGATACAAAATAATAAAACCGGTTGCCAGGAAAATATTCAGCAAGGTCGGTCTCATCCTCGCTCAAACAAACGAGTACGCTGAGCGTTTCAGACAGTTAGGCTGCCGGGACGAAAAGGTCGTTGTTACCGGCTCATTAAAATACGACACCGCCCAAATCACCGACAAAGTGGACGGAACAGATACACTTGCAGCTCAATTAAACCCGCCGTGGCGGGAAAGATTATGGGTTGCAGGTGCAACCGGCAATGATGAGGAAAAGATATTGCTGGATGTCTATCAGGAACTAAAGCGGCAAGATGATTTCAAAGACCTGCACTTGGCAATTGTGCCGCGTAAGCCGGAAAGATTCAATGAAGTCGCAGAACTGATAAAACGGAGCGGATACGAGCTTATTAGATACAGCAGTATTAAGACAGAAGACAGAAGACGTTCAAAGGTTAGCCCTGCCACCTGTGGGCAGGGTATTGTCAATCAACAATCGTCAATCGTTATTCTCGGTGACACAATGGGTGACCTGCGAAAATTTTATTCGCTTGCAACGATAATTTTCGTTGGCAGGTCTCTTGTACCGATGGGCGGCTCTGACATGATGGAGGCAGCGGCTCTCGGCAAATGCACCATCTTCGGTCCATACGCCTTTAATTTCAAACAGACCGTCGATGCACTTATTAAAGATAACGGCGCAATTATGGTTAAAAATAAAGATGATTTACTTGCAGCCATGCGGAAATGTCTTACCGAACCCGACTACGCCGACAAAATCGCTAAGAACGGCCGGGAAGTAATCAGAAAAAACCAAGGCGCCACAGCCAGAACCATCGAACAAATCGTCAAATTTCTGAAAGTATAAAACGCAGAAAATAATCCCGCAATGCCGCAAGGTCGCTGGGATGGCTGGCGCCACATCTTGACGATAAATGGCAGAACTAAATACCAAATCCGCTGCAGGTGGATTCCACCCACCGTTTACTCAAGCTTTGAAATTAGTCCTTCAATATATTTGACAAACTCTTGTGTTTTTTCGAGCCAGCCGACAACATCTTCAGCTTTGAATCGGATGAAATCCGCGTAGTCGCCTTTGTGACGATTATCGAATAATAAGTCAAAGTGTGTGCCCAGGTTCTTCGGTATCAAGCCCGTTTTGACAAACTCTCGGTGCATTAATGAGCGAAGATAGCCATGTTTGCTTGTTGAGAAATCCCGTATGAGGAGCAGTGCCGAGACCGCATAAAAGCAGGCATAATACAGCCGATTGACATAAGCATTCAGATGCCCTCCATCAAATAACATTTTGGCCTCGTCTAAGGTCTCGCGTGCCCGTTCCATCCGGTACTCAATCAACGCTTGTTCTTCTTTGGTCATAACAGCACCCCTTCGCGGTCAATATTTTTGTGAAAAGGCATAGCCCGGTAAAGAGGTGTATCCCACTGCTGCCTGTTATAGATAGCCAAGGTCAGAACAGCACCGGTATCGAGTTCAAGAGGGTATATGCTTTCGATCATTTTCTCGTGTACAGGTATGCCTGAGGGACCGTTGGTAAGGACAAGAATATCGTAGTCGGAATACTCGTTGGCGTCGCCACGGGCACGAGAGCCATACAGGATAACATCGGCGTCGGGAACTACCTGCCTTATGGCCCTCTTGCAGCGATTAAGCAGTTCTACATCTGCGTTTACCGATTTCCAGGCATCAATAGGTATCATTTTTCACTACACTTTTGAGAAATCTCTTTTGTAATTACATTCTAACAGAACCGCAATAGATTCTCACGAGAAAAATTGATGATTTTTGGGGTAAAAAATGAGGTTTTTATCCCCGCAATTTTTTAGCGAGGGCTTTGATATGAGCCGGTCCTGTGCCGCAGCAGCCGCCGATAATGTTTATGCCGGCGGAATGAATCTTTTCAGCGGCAACTGCAAAATCCTCTGGCGATACCTTATATACCGCCCTGCCGTCAATTAGCTCGGGCCTGCCTGCATTAGGCTCTGCAAAAACCAAAACATCTCTGTCCAAATCTTTTGCTGCTGAAACAAACTTTTGTGCCAGCTCTATATAGTCATTAAGTGTTAGTGTGCCGCAATTAAATCCGAGCACATCGACATCCAAAGAGACAATCTTTGAAACTGCAGACTCGACATCAATTCCCATCATCGTCTTAAAATCGTCACCGGCCTTGTCAAAAGCCATAGATGCAAAAACGGGCAGCTTGCCATTTAGAGGCGAGCTAACCGATTTTACTGCTTCGATTGCAATTTCCTCTTCGTCAAGAGCGGTCATCGTTTCGATTATAAAGCCATCGACACCGCCATCTAAAAGGGCTTTTGCCTGTTGGGTAAAAGCATCTTTTAGCTCCTGCGGTTTTATGTTTCCAAGTGGCTCTAAAAAATCGCCGCTCGGACCAATATCGCCTAAGACATATCTTTCCTTGCCCGCCGCCCGTCGAGCTATTTGAGCACCTGCTGTGTTTATCTCAACAACCTTTTCGGCAAGACCATGCCGGGCCAAAGCATACTTATTGGCACCAAATGTATTGGTCAGAACCGCATCACTGCCGGCTAAAAGATACGCTCGGTGAATATCTAAAATGACATCCGGCGAATCAACATTGAGATAGTCATTACAGGTACCTACCTCAATCTCACGAGCGATCAGCTCGGTTCCCATCGCCCCATCTAATAAAAATACGCCCTGTTTAATTCTATCTCTTAGATTTATCTTAGACATGAAATGTTCCTAAAAGTGTAAAAAGCAAAATTTAAAACTAAAAATTAAGGAATTCCAAAGTTTTGCGTTTTTCGCTTTAAGTTTTTCGTTTTATTCTTTCTGCTGTTCAATCCACTTTCCATTAATATATTCAAAAAAGTGCTTAAACCGTGTTGGTTCAGGACGATTAAACAAGAGGTTTCGTTGCTTGGAGCTTATGCTCGTTGGTTTTATAGACGTCAGATTAACAGTAACGATTGCTGGGTCTTCCACACTCTCACCAGCCTTAGTAATCCTAATAACACTCGGTACAAAAAAATCTTCGTTGACATGTTTATATTTATCCAGCTCCACGACAAGCTCGGTTTTATCATTAATATTAAAATACTGAATCTTTCGCACAGAATAGTCACAATTATAAACATATATTTTTTTTATTATCCCAGTTTTGTTAAATTGACTTGTTATAACATCAAAGGCCCCTTCCTGTAACAATGACCAATCTTGACTGTCGTCAGACAAGTTTTCATAGCTGTCTAATTCTGTTATTCCAAGAGCTTCGAGCACTGTCCTCGGATCAAGCAGAAGTCCGTCAACAGAGCCGGTCTCTGTCCACCTGCCCCACCAGTAACTGCTGATTTCTTTGAGCCTTATCGCCAGCCAGAATTCATTCTCGTTTGAGCCGAGTACAATTGCCCGCGGGTCAAAGGCTACGTCACCCTGCATATAAATTTCAGCCGGCGGATTCACCCCGTTAGAAGAAACAGGCACGACATCTGTCCCCTGTTGATGGAGATTTCTAACGGGATTTAGCCAAAGTCTCACGAGAAAATTTTCTTTCTTAGGCTTGCCGTCAGCATAATACTCCAGACGGCACTGCCCTTTAGCTTTCAGTGGGGCTGCTTTCTGTGAATGTGACCTTAGAACTGACACCGCCTCGATTGCAGTTTTCTTACCTGGACAGATGCGCGTCGGCTGTTTAATTTGCTCAGCGCAGCCGGTAAGAAATAGTACTACTACAACGAGATGAAAAAACAGTCGTTTGCTATATTGCCAATAAAACACTTTCTATAAATCCGTTTGCAGAATCTCGCCAATCTGCGAGGATAATTGCTCGATTTGCACCTCATCAAGATGTGGATTTACTACTTCCACGATCTCCTTATCACCGGTAATTCTCAAATGCCAGACTTCCTTATCGCCTTCGGTCTCGGATGAATCGTATTTAAGACGTCTTTTTCGCATCAGAATCAAAGCCAGTACAAAGCGAAAATTTATTTTTTCCTGCTCAGTTTCTTCTGCCAGCCGGTCAAAAAAGGCCAACAGCATATCATCATCAACGAATCTGGTCTTTTTCTGGCCGGGTTGTGGCAGCTTAGTTTTCCAGAAGCAGAATACGTCCGGCTTATGGCTCTGCCAGTAATCGGCGCAGAAATCCCGGCGTTGCAAGCCTTGCTCAGTTTCTACCAGAGCACCGAAGTATTCCTCGCCGTATTCAATCTTTTTACCCGTGCCCCAGCAGTGTCCGAGAGGCTTATCTATTTCCCAATCGCTCATTTTAAGTTATACGCTACTCAAACCTCAACCATTGACCTATATTTTGTGCTGTTTTAGGTCCTATACCTTTGACTTTCTTTAAATCATTACAGCCTCTAAAGGACAGATTGCCGCCTTTTCGTGCAAAAAAATCCTGTCTGTATGCAACTATTGCCCGCGCCCGTACACAACCTATACCCGGCAGTCTTGCCAAACTTGCCACCGGAGCATAGTTTGGATTAATTTTATCATCTAACGTAATCTCATTTCCACCTATAGTGGAGCTATACCTTATAAAACCTGAAGTGACAATACCGGTGGTAAGTGCCAAACAGACCACCTCGCTAACAACAAAAGCAAAAGATTGAATCTTTTCTTGTCTGGTTTCTGTCATGCGCTATTATATTATCCACTTCTACGCAATACGTATCATGGTTGAGGCACAACAAGATACCTTACCGGCTAAAAATTTCACGACGAAGCTTTTTAAGGGCCTGAAATGATTTTTTGGGCTCAAGCCGACTTGTCAGCAAGCCGCTATTTGCTATGGAGCTATCCTTCATATCAGTTGGCGCTGAATATGTCACCGAGTCAACATAAGGTTTACTAAGCGCTATTTTATAGAACTGTTCTACCCACTCTGCCTGCTGCGATTGGTCCCACTCCTGGTGCCATGCGCCGGCTACTTTACCGCTGTACAAACCATCACCGTTGTGGCTCGGAACCTCTACGCCGGTTATATACAAGGGCTTGCCGATAGGACTAAAATAATCCAGAACTGCTGATATCTGCATCATATCTCTGACGTGCATACCGGATAGATTTTTGCCGAACCGAATAGGCAATCCGAAAGCATCAAAATTAATTCCGCTTTGCATAATCATATCCATATACGCCAACGGCGGAATCGTATTAGGCTCTACCGCATAATATTCGCCCCACGGATTGCTTATTTCTACTATCCTCATGGCCCTATTGCTGGCTGCCTTAACAGCCATATTAACAGCACGGGTCATTGCTAAAACCTGCTCGAAGCTAAAACCAAAATGATTAAACACATTCAAACCACTTATTACATTCCACTGGTGAATAACGCCCGAATAGCGAGCAACCACTCTCAGAACGAATTGATATGCTGCTTCTCGAATCTTTTCAAATCCTGCTTTACTTTCGAGCAGCCATTTGGGTATGTTATCTTTGGAAAAACAAAGCAATGGCCCTGCTCCGATTACCAGTTTTTTTTTGCCGAGCACATCTATACAGTTGTCAATTGTTGTAAAATCAAAACTACCCCTTTCAGATTCTACCTGTGCCCAACTTATAGGAATTATTACATGGCCCGAGAGTTCCAACAGTTTATTAACATATTCGGGATTATTTATCTGCCCAGGATCAATACTACAGCCGATACAGCCTCGACCAAAGCCGTGGTTTTTAGCTCTTGTGTTGAAAAATGATTTTGCCTGTTTTAGAGTCAATTTTTCAGCGATAATTATAGCCTTTTTAAGTGACTCGTCCGCAAACTGCGACGCTTTTTCAGCGTCTGAAATGTTTTGAATCGCTCGAGTAAACAATTCCTGAGCCTGTTTGGAAATATCTTCTAAATCATCTAAACTGTCGAAAAACGACCAATCCTCTCTCTTGTTGATGATTTGCATCAGCTTAGCCCGGGCTATCTCAAGATTCAAGTTATATGGGCGCTGTCTTTCAGGAAGGCACGTTGTTGGTAAAAGCATCCTACCAAAGCCATCGATATGCCATAATAAAGCCAGCCCTGCTGTTACCAAATTTGTCCTTTCACAATCGATAAAACCGTTCTTGAATCTGATCTTCGCTCGACGAATGCCAATGCCATCGGTCCCGAAAAGATAAGCACCGCACAACCGGAATTTATCAACCGCTTTGCCGTTCTTAAAAACCTGGAATCTCATATTTGTTATTGGTTGTTGATTATTAGTTATTGGTAAGTCACACTTCATGCTTTTACACCTGTGCCTACGTTACCACAGGTGCAGGCAAGAAAGCATTTGGGTTTAACCAATTACGTACCTAATTATAGCAGTTGTACGTGAAAAGACAATCCCAAAATATGAAGACAGAAATCAGAAGTCAGAAGTCAGAATTTTTGTTGTCTGTCATCCATCCTCCGTCCTCTGTCTTCGTTGTTGTTATTCTTCTTCCATGTATGGATAGCGGAAGTTTCTC
Source organism: uncultured Pirellulales bacterium (assembly GCA_964631175.1). GTDB lineage: Bacteria > Planctomycetota > Phycisphaerae > Sedimentisphaerales > Anaerobacaceae > CAZVWH01. The sequence goes on from CAZVWH010000066.1 coordinate 10,531, forward strand.
GTCGGCAGGAATGTTTCCTTTATAGCCCGCGGCGAAACCCATCGTTCCAGATTCAGCCAGCTACCGGCCTTGTCGTTTGTGCCGGATGCTCTTGAGCCGCCGAAGGGCTGCTGAGCTACAACCGCTCCGGTGGGCTTATCGTTTACATAGAAGTTGCCCGCTGCATGTCGCAGGGTGTTCATCGCTTTGACAATCGCACCGCGGTCCAAAGCGAATATCGAGCCTGTCAGAGCGTAAGGAGAGGTCGTATCGCAAAGCTCCAACGTCTGGTCATATTCGCTCTCAGGGTAAACATATATGGTTAATACCGGGCCGAATATCTCTTCAACCATCAATTTCGATTTCGGGTCTTTACTTACTACTACGGTCGGCTCAATGAAATATCCCGTCGAGCTGTCCGAACCTCCACCAATAATAATCTCCATATCAGGTGAAGTCCTTGCGTATTCGATATAGCCGGTAATGGTTTCAAAGGCCTTTTTGTCGATAACCGCACCCATGAAGTTTCTAAAGTTCGTCACGTCTCCCATTTTAATCTCGCGGATCACCTCAAGCATTCTGTCTTTAATCCTCGGCCACATCGAATCCGGTACATACAACCGCGATGACGCGGAGCACTTTTGTCCCTGATATTCAAATGCACCACGCACATTGGCTGCAACGACAGCCTCGATATCGGCGCTGGCGTGAACAAATATGAAGTTTTTGCCGCCGGTTTCGCCGACGATACGAGGATAGGATACGTATTTACGAATGTCTGAGCCGACCGCCAGCCAGATAGTCGAGAAAACGTATGTGCTTCCGGTAAAGTGAATACCACCCAGCCTGACATCGTTCAGTGCCGGCGGTCCAACAACCGGCCCTGGTCCGGGCACCATATTAATAACACCCGGCGGCATACCTGCTTCTTCGAGTATTTTCATAATATAATAGGCCGGCAATACCGCAGCCGATGCCGGCTTCCAAACCACTGTATTGCCCATTAAGGCTGGTGCTGTAGGTAGATTGCCGGCGATTGAAGTAAAGTTAAACGGCGTCAACGCCAAGACAAACCCATCCAATGGACGATGCTCCATATAGTTTAGTACACCCTTTGTTGACATCGGCTGGTCGCCGTAAACCTCTTCCATGAAATGGGGATTGAAACGCCAGAAATCGATAAGCTCACATGCAGAATCGATTTCCGCCTGATTCGGAGTTTTACTCATATTGAGCATAGTGGCAGCGTTGAGTATATGGCGATACTTTCCCGCTAAAAGTTCTGCCGCTTTGAGCAGCACCACCGCTCTGGATTCCCAAGGCATTTCACCCCACTGTTTCTTGGCCTTTTCGGCTCCATCAACAGCCTTGATGGTAAACTCGGCATCTGCTTGGTGATACCTGCCCAGCACGTGCTGATGATTGTGCGGGCAACGGATGTCCGCGAGGTTGCCGTTGCGAACTTCCTCACCGCCGATTATCATCGGCACCTCTGCCTGCTGATTCAGCATTTCATTCAGCTTGACCTTTAACTCCGCACGTTCGACACTGCCCGGTGCATATTGAAGGCATGGCTCATTAACCGGCTGAGGAATATGAAAAATACCATTGAACATCATTTCAGTCTCCTTGAATTAAGCAGTTTTGGTTCCAGCAATAAAGAAAAGATGTATTGTTGCGTATTAATATCAAAAAATCAACCACTGCCTAATATTTTTTGCTTTTGCTATTGACAAAGAGTATATTACGCTGCCGCTTTGAAATTCTATAGACAAAAGGCAGACTTGGTCGATGAAAAGTTAAAATGAACAAGAAATGGCCCATAATCTCAACAGTCTTAATCCTATTAGCTATACTAAGCATTGTAGGCTGCGCCGAGCCTGTTCACCCGCCTCAGATAGTAGTCGAACCACGACCCGCCTCTGTCTTACCTTTGGTTGAGCACCGTATTGTCGGCGAATCGGTCCTGGGTCGGCCTATAATGTGTTCTGTGCTCGGCCAAGGTCAGGATGTGACACTTATCCTGGCAACCATTCACGGCAATGAGCCGGCTGGAACACCTCTTGTTCAACGGCTGGCAGATTATCTACAACAGCACCCACAACTATTAGCTGGACGGAAGGTTGTTCTTTTGCCCGTGGCTAATCCGGATGGGATGGCCAACAATAGCCGTTACAACGCTAAGAGTGTGGACTTAAATCGCAATTTTGCAGCGGCTAACCGAATAAATAATGTACGCAATGGGCTCGCCCCACTTTCTGAGCCTGAGGCCCGTGCCATTGCATTTGTTATACGGAAATACTCTCCCGACCGCGTCGTCAGTATTCATCAGCCGTTGGCCTGCATTGACTATGATGGACCAGCCAGGACATTAGCTAATCACTTAGCTCAGCATTGCGATTTACCCATACACAAGCTCGGTGCGCTACCCGGCTCGCTGGGCTCTTATGTTGGCCTGACTTTACGGATTCCCATTGTAACTCTGGAATTACCTCGTGATGCCGACCGGCTTAGCAAAGATAACCTATGGCAACAATATGGCTCCGCCCTTCTTGCAGCCGTCGTTTATCCTGAAATGGCTAAATGAATGAGGCTGCCACGCCATCACGGCGTCAGCCTTCTGCGGTGTGGACTGCCTGCGGCAGTGCTGCATTCGCCTTTCGATGTCCCGCATTGCAGCCTTATACATATCCGGCTGCAACTTCAGAACATTCTTTAACTGCTATACCGTGATAAACTTCTATCCGTCGTGCTCCGTTTCGCTTTTGACCTTTTTCAACGCCCTTCAGAGTTCTTTTAACCTCTTTTCCAAAGTCAGAACTGTTCATCGGCCGATAGCCGTTCCGGCTGCACCACTGCACATAAGCCTGATAGACCTCAGCACACGGCAGACCATCAATGTCAAAAACCCGGTAAAACCGGGGGCTAAATATTTAAACCCACGTTTCACGTGGGATTCTACTTGAAGGTAATTATCCAACAGAAACGCACGAGCCGGATTGACGTCCCGCCGATACTGCCGGACAGCCTGCGTGCACTTGGCCAATATCGTGAGCATCGCAGATTAACAACTGCTATGTAAGCCCTAAGCGTTCGGCTTCGGCTTCGAGGCCATAGCGTTTCATTTTCTTGTATAAAGTGGTGCGGTTTATCTGAAGTGCTTTGGCAGTTTTCTGCCTGTTCCAGTTATTTTCTTCCAGAGCCTGCATGATTAGCTTTTTCTCCGGCTCAGCCCGTGCTTCTTTCAGGCTCATCGGCCTGTAAGTCTTTTGCTGCTGGTTCTGCTCTTCTTTGATCGACTCCGGCAAATCCTCGATGCCGATGAGCTCGTCTTTACTTAGCAAAACCGCCCGCTCCATTACATTCTCCAGCTCTCGAACATTGCCGGGCCACAAGTAACGCTCCAAATACTCCATTGCCTCATCGATAATACCAAGCTTTTGCTTATTATGCTGGGCACAGTACATCCACAAAAAATGCTTTGCCAGTAGCGGGATATCTCCGACCCTCTCGTGTAAAGGCGGTAGTTTTATTGTTATCACGTTTATCCGGTAATATAGGTCCTCCCGGAACCTGCCTTGCCTTACCTCTTCAGCAAGATTGCGATTTGAGGCAAGCATAATCTGTGTATCGACGGTTTGTGTCTTATTACTGCCAACCGGCTCAAATTGTCTGTCCTCTAAAACTCGCAGCAATTTAATCTGTAGAGCTGGTGATGCGTTAGCGACCTCATCGAGAAATATCGTTCCGCCGTCTGCAGCCAGAAACTTGCCTTCTTTATTGTTTACAGCGCCGGTAAATGCACCTTTAACGTGGCCGAACAGCTCACTTTCCAGCAGTGTCTCCGGCAGTGCTCCACAGCTTACCTCCACGAAAGGTCTATTACGTCTGCTGGAACGGTAGTGTATTGCCCTTGCCAACATACTCTTGCCCGTACCGGACGGACCGGCCATCAGTATGGTGGTGTTGGTGTCGGCTACGGCTTCAACAAGCTCGAAAATCTTCGCCATTTTGTAGTTATGGCTGATTATGTTCTCCAGGCTGTATTTTCGCTCGAGCTGCATTCGCAGTCTCTCGTTCTCACTTACAAGCGATTGTTGATTAACCGCTCTTTCTACGGCCAATCGCAATTCATCGTCAACAATTGGCTTAGTCAGATAATCATAGGCACCATGCTTAATGGTCCTGACCGCGCTTTCTATGGTACCATAGCCGGTGATGACTATAACCACTGTTTGAGGATACCTTTTCCTGACTATATTCAGTAAATCAAAACCATCCCCATCCGGCAGATTAAGATCAACTATCAAAAGACAATAGCTTTGTTTCTGGAGCCTGGCCAAAGCACCTCTGAATGTTTCGACCCCGCTGGTTTGGAATCCTTCGAGGGATAAAAATTCACATAATGAATCCAATATGATTTTATCATCCTCAACAATTAGAATATTCTTTTCTCTCATAGTGCTATTCTTATCAGTCTTTACAAAATTCCGTCCAACGGCAAACATACCTTAAATATGCTTCCACCTTGTGGGACATTTTCCGCGGTTATCCGTCCATGATACCTATCGATTATGTCCCTACATATTGCTAATCCCAAGCCGGTTCCTTTTTCTTTAGTCGTAAAGAATGGCTCAAACATCACCTCTGCGTTTTTGGTTGCAAAGCCTTTTCCTGTATCTCTAAACTCCGCTACGACCGTATTATCCTTTGCCAGGCGGGTTGAGATGTGTAGCTCGCCGCCTTGAGGCATCGCCTCGAAGGCGTTCTTTATGATGTTGCAGAAAATATGAAACAAGTTACCGGTTCTGATCTGCGGTAAGCCGCTTGTATAATTTCGCGAAATCTTAATATTTGAAGCTTCTGCTTTAGCACCTATTATTTTAACTGCATCTTCGATAATCTTCTCTATATTCACACGTTCCAACGGTTCATAACCACTACGGGAAAATTCCAACAGCTCGCTTACGATTTGAACCATCCTTAAAAGCGCCTGCCGACACCGGTCTAAATATTCTTTGGGTTTTCTGAGACTTTCTTGCTCGACAATTCTCGTCGCAAGACTAATGTATCTAAGTATTCCATCCAAGGGACTGCTTAACTCGTGGGCTATCTTTGAAGTGTGTCTGCCAATTGCAGCTAACCTCTCGGCATCAGTCAACTCCTTTTGAATACCGACCTTTTCAGTTATGTCTTCGATTAAGATACTACCTCCAAGATTCTTTTGTGTTTTTGACTTGCCAATTGGCGTGCAGACAATTCGCAACAATTTCACTTTGCCATTGGATACATAGCTGACTCCATCAAAACTTTTTGTATTACCAGTTGCCAATACTGATTTTATTTGTTGTGCCCAGTCTAATCCCATCTTGCGGGGGCTATCGCCGCACTTAGCCAACGATTTGTCAATATAATTACCGAGGTCAAGCAGGTTTTTTGCCTTAGAATTGAATTCGATAATCCGTAAATCCAAATCAAAAATAACTACCCCCACCGGTAATGTTTGGATGATCGATTTCGCAAGCCGCCCGAGCGTTAAGAAGTCCTCTATGTTTGGACCATCAAATTCAACCTTGATATTACCTAAATTTCCATTATGTTGCTTTTGGAATTCACGCATATCTTAACTATATCGCCTAATCCCCCTATTGTCAAGCCAAATTGTTGCAAAAAGGCAACATATTCTCACCATTTCTGGTTATTAAAAGCAACCTTCGTAGCAAACAGCATAAAAGTCAATAGCTCATAGAACCAAACAGCTCTTAACTGGCTGGACACCCCCCTATCAAATCCAAACGGAGCCAATAATGTTGGTAAGCGTTCACGGGAAAACCGCATTTTTGTCATTGCGAGCGAAGCGAAGCAATCTAAAATCGTACGTTTTTGAGATTGCTTCGGCCTAAAGGCCTCGCAATGACACAAAAACGCCTTATTTTCTGCGTGAACGGTTACTAATGTTGCAATACGTCAACATTTATGTGTATTTTGTTTGCCACTTGCCGCTTATA
>CAZVWH010000067.1:0-16361 GCA_964631175.1 uncultured Pirellulales bacterium
GCGAATTTTCAGTAAGTGTTCTATACTTTTCTTCAGCCTCCCGTATAGCCTGTACCGCCTTCTTGCGGTCCGTGATGTCACTCCATACACTAAGGGAATAATCTTCTCCGCCTAATGAAACTGTTCTGGTCTTTACTAAGAAGTCGTGGATTTGACCATTCTTTGCTCTTAGTTTGGTTTCAAATGTATCTTCACCCGACCGCATAACCTTTTCCGCATGTTTCTTGACGTTTTCAGCAGACTCCATGACTTCAAGATACGGCACTGTCAGCTTTCTGAATTCTTCCCGGCTAAATCCAAGATTCTGATGCGCTCGTTCATTGAAATCCACTAAAGCCAGCGTTTCCTTATCGACTAAGACAACAGACTCAGCCGCCTGATCAAACAGTGTACGGAAACGCTGCTCGCTTTCCCGCAGGGCCTGTTCCGCTTTCTTCCGCTCGGTAATGTCAATAGCAAAACCTACTACTCCAATTACATTGCCCTTTTCGTCCCTATAAGGTATTTTGTCTGTCTGAACCAATCTTGTACCTTTAGGAGTTTCAACAGGCTCGATAATGTTTCTTTTTGGATGTCCTGCAATTACCTCCTTATCGTCTCTCCAGAAAGCCTCTGCCTGATCATGAGGGAAAATCTCAAAACAGGATTTGCCCTCTATCTCTTCTATAGGCCTGCCCACCAGCTCGGCACAGATTCTATTGACGCGAATAAATCGATTCTCTTTATCTTTATACAGAATCGATGCCGGTACAGAATCGAGAATAACTTGGAGCTCTTTCTTTTGTCTTTGTAGCTGCTCTTCTGTCCGCTTGCGTTCCGTAATGTCCTCGCCGGAACTTAAAGTGCCAATAACTTCTCCCTTTTCGTCTCTTAATATGGTATTGTGCCAAGCGATTAATCGCTCTTGGCGGCTCTTTGTCAGAATAGGATTTTCGTAGTACTCAAGTGGGCTAATCTCTCCACGTACCGTCTTTTCAAAGATGTCTCTTACCTCCTCCCTAACGCTTTCGGGCAGAAAATTATCAAACCAGTTTTTGGCAAGGATTTCGTCCTCACTATAGCCTAAAATCTCGCAGCCTTTTTTGTTTATTAGGCCCACTCTTTGCTCAGCATCGATAGCCACCATCATAACCGCTGCAACATCAAGATATTTTTGAGCTTTGTCTCGCTCTTTCCGCAGTAATTGTTCTGCCCACTTGCGCTCGGTGATGTCCGTCAAAATTATCTGTACGCCAATAACTTCTCCTGCCCATACTATTGGATTATCTCTGTACTCTACGGTGACGATTCCTTTGGGAGTAATTACGTCCATCTCACCTTGGACTATGTCGCCGTGAACCAACCTCTCAAAACCCTTACCTGCTTTGGCCCTGTACTTCTCGACAATAAATTCAAAGTGGTTTTTCCCAAACAATTCCTCTCTCTTGAAGCCGTATTCTTCAACCAGCTTATTTACGTTAGTAATTCTTCCATCCAGATCAACCGTTATTATCGCCTCTCGTGCGTTCTCAAAGAGATCTTTATATTTCTGTTCGCTCTTCCGCAACGCCTCCTCTGCCTTCTTGCGCTCGGTGATGTCCAAGCCAATTCCGATGTTGGAACCGTCCGAGAGAGGGACATTGGTCCATGTGGTATCAAGCACTGTTCCGTCGCGTCTGCGTGTCCTGAAATCACTCCATCTGGATTCGGCCTTGCCTATGAAATCCACAACATATTGATAATATTCCGGGTCGGTGTAAAATTCCTGCAGAACATCCTGCGTTTGAGCCTCCTCCAAAGACCAGCCAAGCTTCTTTTGCCATGCTTGATTAACCCACTTGTGAACGCCATTTGGGTCCAAAAAAGCTATCATGACAGGAATATTATCCAGAATGGTCTGGAGTATTTCCTTTTGCTCGCATAAAGTCTGCTCTGCCTTCTTGCGCTCGGTGATATCCTGGATTGTGGAACGAATGCCCACAATACGGCCCGTCTCGTCCCTCAAAGGATAATCCTCAACGAGAACAGGTATTGTAGCTCCGTCCTTGCACCGATATGTGCGTTCGAAGGCCCGTCCGGGCGGTATGGCGCCTGATATCTTGTCGGTGACGGCCTGTTGAGATGTTTTATTTTCTATAATAAACTGCCACACCTCTCGGCCAACCATATCCTCAGCACTGTAACCAAGCATATTAAGCTCAGTGCGGTTGACGCGGGTAATGCGCCCTTTAGCGTCAAGCTCGTGGTATCCAACCGGAGCCTGGTCAAACAGTTCGCGTAATCGTGCTTCGCTATCTTTTAGCGCATTTTCTACCTTCTTTCGCTCAGTGATATCAGCGATTACCGCCATAGTGCCATTAATGTTACCGCGAACATCACGCAGCGGAGCAGCTGAGATGCTGACGTCAATCATGGAAGCATCTTTCCGCTGTCGACGTGTTTCCACTTCAGTTAATCCGCTTTTCAGCGCACGCTGGAACAAGACATTAGCTTCATCCATTTTATCTTTAGGGATAGCAGGATATTGACGTCCTATGACTTCTTGTGCGCCCCAACCGAAGATTCGCTCAGCCGCTGGATTCCACATATTTACGATTCGATCTCTGCTCAAAGCAACGATGGGTAACGGCGACGCTTGAAACACTGCCTCAAGCGTTTGACTCGTCTCCCGCAGCGCCTCCTCCGCCTTATGCTTGTAAAGAGCTATCTCAATATTAGTGCGTAATTCCCTCTCTTCGAACGGTTTGATTATGTAACCGAATGGCTCTGTTATCCTTGCCCGCTCTACTATTTCCTTATCTGCATAAGCAGTGAGGTACACCACAGGAATATCGAAACGATCGCGGATTTGCTCGGCGGCCTCTATACCATCGACATTGCCTTTTAACACTATATCCATCAATACCAAATCCGGCTGTATCTCGGCTGCTTTTTGAATAGCTTCTTCTCCGGATAAGGCAATAGCAGGAACATCATATCCCTGACTTTTCAGCGTATCCTGTATATCTTTGGCGACAATTCTTTCATCTTCCACAACTAATATCTTTGCACTTGCCACTTGATTGCCTTCCCATCCTTAGGTTTTTGTTTTTCCAAACGTAATAGTAAATGCTGTTCCCTCTTTTCTTTCAAGCTCTACTGTGCCCTCAAGCTGCTCTACTAACATAATTATTAACTGCATACCTAAGGATTCAGTTTTTCTAAAGTCCAGCTCTTTTGGAAATCCAATGCCATTATCTTTGACAATCAGTATGAGCTTGTCACGCTTATTTGAATGAAGTCCTATGTATATTTCGCCTTCTATGCCCTCTGGAAAGGCATATTTTAGCGAATTTGAAACAATTTCATTAACAATCAAAGCACAGGGAATTGCCGTATTGATATCCAGTAAAATATCTTTGATATCTACATTCAATCGAACGGCCTCACTAATTTTATGGAGGCTGAACAAATAAGTTGTAATGCTGCGTATATATTCGGCAAAATCAATTCCAGCTAAATCCTCGGATTCGTACAATTTTTCGTGTACCAGTGCCATTGACCTAATACGGCTCTGGCCATTCTTGAACATCATCAATGCTTGTTCATCCTCGATGTGTTTGGATTGACTGTTCAGAATGCTCGATATTAACTGCATATTATTCTTAACTCGATGGTGAATTTCCTTTAGCAGCACCTCCTTTTCTTTAAGTGCTGCTTCAATTTTTTCTTCGGTCTTCTTACGCTCCCTGACTTCGGCCTGTAATTGCTGGTTTGCAGCTCTAAGCTGCTGCTCGTTTGCCTGTAGCTGCTGGTTAGCGGCTTTGAGTTGCTGCTCGTTTGCACGTAGCTGCTGGTTAGCGGCTTTGAGCTGCTGCTCATCCGCTCGCAACTGTTGGTACGCTGCTTTGAGAGCTTGCTCGTCCTTGATGCGCTGTGCGATGCGCCCTAATCGCTCAGCAAGGGCGTTTAGAAGCTTCCTCTCCTCGTTCAGGAAGGGCCCTTCATCTAATTCGGGTTTTTTCTTCAGGTAGTAAACCTCCAGTGCCCCCGCCTTCTTGCCAAGTAGTTCAATATCCGCCAGTTGCCTCCACTTAGTTTCCTTGAAGTTGGGTGTTTTGAAGTGCTCACCCTCAAAGACCACTCGTGCGCATGTAATCTCAGGATACTGCCAGCCGTTGGGAATCAACTCGACGAAACCCTGGAAAATCTCGTCTAATACTATATCAGGCCGCTCCACCAGTTGGGACAGACCATAGAGACAATCCAACTCTTTAACGCGCCCTCTCAAATCCTGGTTAACCTTGCGCAGCTCATCTTCGCCGGCGCGCAGTTGTTGATTGCTGGCCTCCATCTGCTGATTGGCAGCTCTAAGCTGCTGCTGGCTGGCCCGTAATTGTTGATTCGCAGCCCTAAGTTGTTGTTCGATAGCACTTAACCTATCGTTGTCCGGCGGACGTTTTCTTTGCTTACCCATTGTCCCTCCTAATTTGATGTCCCCGCCATGGCGGGGACAGGAACAATCCTATCCTGAGATTTTTTATGCCCTGTACAGTTGCATTTTGCTGCCGTTACCTTCGGTGCAGAATACAATTCCACGCTCGACATCGAGAGAAACACTTCTTCTGGCTGTTCCTCCGACTGCCTGAGCTTGCACGCTGAGCTGCTTTTGCAGCAGCAATTCCAGGACCGATTCCACATTGTCTCTGCAAATCGTGTCATCTTCTCTACCGAGTACATTTCCCCCCCCAGCCAGGACCACTTTGATATTGTCAGTTTTTGAACCTAACTGGGTCATCTGAGTGAGCATTGCATCGATGGCATCAGCGGCATATCTCGTTTTTACGCCGCGTTTCTTCCCCGCAGGAGCCCTACCCGGCAGCATTACGTGCGCCAGAGCCCCAATCAATCTGACCCGGTCGTAGGCAACAATGGCAATGCAGGAACCTATAGCCTTCGATCTCAAGATTGCTTTGCCCTGGGACGCCTTCACTTGGCCTATCTGTACATCGATAATCTTGTTCATTTTTTGTTCTCTGCAATTCTTCAGTCTTTCTTAGGATGCGGTCCTTTTGGCATGTGTGTTTCGTTTAAGGAGTTTAACCTAAAAAGTCAACCTTTTTCTTTTGAGAAGATTTCAGAAGGGATATCTTATTTTGCAATTTCCACGCCTGAGTCCTGCACGGAAATCCGAACGCCAGCTCCTTAGATGGCACAAAAACAAAACTGACACGTAAGATTGGACGTTATCTTAATATCTTGGGCAGTTGAATTCTACTGACATCCTTGTTATGTTAAATCCTGTTTAAGCCGTTAGAATGCCCCGTGTGAGTCCCGTTAGAAGGATGAAGGGCTTCTAACAGGGTTTGCTGTCAGAACTCTTTAGAGGGTAAATAAATTGAAAATCATAGTTGCAATGGATTCGTTTAAATCGAGTATCAGTGCAGTTTGTGCCTGTAAGATTGTAAAAGACACTTTACAGTCGATTTACCCTGAGCTAAGAATAGTCAGTATTCCAATGGCTGACGGTGGAGAAGGAACTGCAGAGGCCATGATGGCTGCTCGCGGAGGAAAATGGGTTGAGATAAAAACTATGGGCCCATTGCCGCTAATGCAGGTCAGTGCCGGATTTGCATTTTTCCCAGATACAAAAGTTGCTTTGGTAGAAATGGCAAAGGCAAGCGGTTTGGAATTATTGAGCTCGGGACAATCTAATCCCCTTAAAACAACCACCTTTGGGACGGGCCAGCTCATTCGGGCAGCCGCGGACTATGGTGCCGGCAAGATTCTGCTGGCAGTCGGCGGCAGTGCAACAGTTGACGGCGGAGTCGGTGCAGCTCAGGCTCTTGGATGGAAGTTCCTGGATCCGGATGGCAACACAATTGGTTTTGGCGGTGGACAGTTGGAATATATTGATAGGATAATCAGGCCTGAGAAAATAGATTTGCCCGAGATTGAAGTTCTCTGTGATGTTGACAATCCACTTTGCGGCAAAAATGGAGCGGCTATAGTTTTTGGCCCGCAAAAAGGCGCAACTGCTGAAATGGTCGAACGGCTCGAATCCGGATTAAATCACCTTGCCGAGGTAGTCAGACATCAATTAGGAATACAAATACACAAAATCCCCGGAGGCGGTGCGGCTGGAGGACTATCAGCAGGTGCGCTTGCCTTTATGGATGCAAAGCTGGCCAGTGGGGTAGAGACAATTATAAAGGAGAGTGGCTTAGCCAAAGAAATCAGCGATGCAGATTGGGTCATTACAGGTGAGGGGCGATTTGATTCACAGTCGCTGCGGGGTAAAGTTGTATCCGGCGTAACAAAAGCCGCAAAGCTAAACCGGGCGAAGGTCGCGGTTATCGCCGGAAAGGTTGAGCTACCAAAACAACAGTGGCGGGATTTTGGAATTACCGCCGCGGTCAGCGCCGCAGAAGAAACAATGGACCTGGATTATGCAATTGCGAATGCCGAGAGTTTATTAGCCGAGGCAACGAGGAAATTTGCGCTGACAAACCTCAGATAATATTTGCCACAGAGGACACCGAGGTTTTTTGGCACGGAAAGACACTGACTAACACGAAATTTATTGATGATTTATAATTTGAAATGTGTATGGGCTGGTCGAAACATAGTTTGAAAAAATGTTAGATGTTCCCATTATTTCTTATTATTTACATCCTGGATGATATTCGGTTCTACTCTTTGATGTTGCACCGGGTTAACCATTTCAGATTTTGTTATTGGTGTGTCTTGCAAATATTTCGCGTAAAGAGGAAGTCCAAATAATAGACCAAGCAGAAGAACGATTAGGGTTCCTTTCAAAAGTGCAGTTCTCGCTTTTGGTTCAATAACCATATGAAAACCCAAGAAAAATATAATCATTACGAGAGCCATACCTGACTGCAAAACAAGTCCTTCTAAAAGAGATACTCTTGTAAATATTTGTACCCCTGCGAAAATAAATGCAAAAATAGCCGTGAATATTCCTAATAGCTCTATTGTCCTTACCCTCTCTGATTCTATTCTGGACTTTGTTGCCTCAATTTCGGCGTTCACTCTCTTTTCTGTTTCGGCCATCAATTTGAAGAGCAAAAGTGAATGCCTTATGACTTCAATGCTTGAATGCAAAGTTCGTAAATGACCACTCAAGTCGTCTAAATTAAGGAAAACCGGGAAAGTATTTCTTAAATCCTCAGGTATATTTTTTCTTAATTCATCTACTTTAATTTTATTCTGTAATAGTAGGTACTGGGCCCTATCTGTTTCTGAAAATGCCAATTGTAGTTGTTTTACCGCATTATCTATTCCCGATAAGGTGGCGGTAGCAGCAGCCTTTATAGCCAACTTAAAACGAAACTCAGCCCGAAGACAGAGAAAATAAAACTGCTCCTCTTTTTCAAAGTTTATAACAGCGTCGTCTATTAGCTTAGCTGCGTCGTTCTGCTTATTAGTATCGTTAGTACTGTAAAGCCATACCACTTTATAGAAAACGTGATACCAAAGAGTTTTAAGTTTCATCGCCATATCAAGTTTTTCTAATGCCCTACCAAATTTCCCCTCGGCGGCGAAACGAAAGGCATCTCGTTCGAGATTTTGGAATTGTTCTTCTTGTCCAGATAGTTTAGGTTCCATTGTTATTTACCCTCGGACGTGACTACAGTCTGCTATTTATTTTTTTCTTCACATAATCATATTCGACTCAAAATTCTACCCAAACTGAATCCTTTTTCAACAGCAAAATCCTCTGTATTCGCCGAAATGAATAGTCTGTGCCAGTCAGTGTTAATGTCCGTATCTATCCGTGTTTCTCCAAAAGTTTCATTGCGTATCGCAACTTTGTTTGTTACTATCGCAATTTCTTAATAGGAATGTTTAAGTGGTTTTAATGCTTTGTTGAAAAGCCCCACCGTCATTTCGACCGAAGCGATGCTGAGCATCGTGAAGTGGAGAAATCTATTCAAAAACAGATTTCTCGACTCACCTGCGGCTCGCTCGAAATGACATCAACAGAGAATGGTTTTAAGAGAAGGGCAGTTATGTCGGTTTCCGCTGAAAAAATAGCAGAGCTGGAAAAAATAGCGAGGAAACTGCGATATGATATCGTAATGATGATTGGAGCGGGCAAGCCCGGCCACCTGGGCGGCTCGTGCTCGATTGCCGATATTGTCGCAGTGCTTTACTTCCACAAGATGCGCCATAATCCCAGGGACCCAAAATGGCCGGATAGAGACAGACTTGTGCTGAGCAAAGGTCATGCTGCGCTGACACAATATGCGGCCCTGGCAGAATGTGGATATTTTCCAAAAAAAGAATTAAGCACCCTCAAGGAGCTCGGCACAATACTCCAGGGGCATCCTGAGATGTTAAGAGTGCCGGGCATCGAAGCAAACACCGGCTCACTCGGACAGGGGCTCAGCGTTGCCTGTGGAATGGCATTGGCAGGAAAACTTGATAAAAAGGATTATACAGTTTACTGCATTGTGGGAGATGGAGAGCTTGCTGAGGGACAGATATGGGAGGCATCAATGACAGCAGCTTTTTATAAGCTGGACAACCTTGTGGCCGTTCTGGACAAAAATAGAGTCCAGGCAACCGGTCCTGTTGCTGAGCGCTACGACACTAATCCACACGCTGAAAAATGGAAGGCATTTGGCTGGCATGTGTTAGAAATCGACGGACACAGCATCAAGCAAATAGCTGATGCGTTGGACAGAACCGATAAACTAAAAGGCCGACCGGTGATGATTGTCGCTAATACCGTGAAAGGCAAAGGGGTGCCTTTTGCTGAAGGTAAAGCAGACTTCCACCATGGAATAATGACAGAGCAGCAGTATGAAACAGCACGCCGACTATTTGAGGACTGAGGATAAGTTTTAATGAATATGCAAAATTGTAGAAAGGTATATGGCGAAACGCTTGTAGAGCTGGGCAGAGAAAATGAGCGAATCGTGGCATTGGATGCCGACCTTAGCAAATCTACTATGACCCGTCTTTTCGAGCACGAGTTTCCTGAGCGCTACTTTGAGATGGGTATTGGAGAGCAGAATATGATCTCTACCGCAGTCGGTTTGGCGCTCTGCGATAAGATTGCGTTTGTAAATTCCTTCGCTGTTTTCGCTGCCGGTCGGCCTTATGACCAAATTCGCGTCAGTGTTTGTATCGGCAGGGTAAACGTTAAGATTATAGGTTCAAGCTGCGGAATTTCAGATTTCGGTGATGGCGCAACTCATCAGGGCATTGAGGACATTGCTATTATGCGGGCGATACCGAATATGACCGTCCTGTCTCCTGTTGATGGCATAGAAACAAAAAAGATTGTAAAAGCATCTGTCGAACACGAAGGCCCTGTATATATTCGCATCCCTCGTAATGAAGTGCCGGATGTTTCCAGTGAGAGTCAGGAATTCAAAATCGGCAAACCATCTGTGATACGGCAAGGGTCGGATGTTACAATCTTTGCCCACGGCTATATGGTTTATAAGGCGCTCAAAGCTGCTGAAACCCTTCAAAAACAGGGTATATCCCTGCGGATTGTCAATGTCAGCACTTTGAAACCAATCGACGAAGAGACAATCAAAGAATTGGCCGATGGAGTAAAAGGAATTGTCACAGTCGAGGAGCATACAATAATTGGCGGACTTGCCAGTGCTGTTGCTTTTATTTTGAGAGGCAGGGCTATACCGATAGAGGCCGTCGCCATACAGGATTGCTTTGGCCAGTCGGCGCTGAGCTATGAAGAGCTGCTGGTTCATTATGGCCTTACTGATACCGAGATTGTCAAAGCGGTAAAAAAGGTTTTAGGATAGTCGGAGGTATACATTATATGAAAACAATGAAGGCCGTAGTCAAATATGATAATGTGGCTAATGCAACAGAGCTGCGAGAAGTACCAGTTCCGGAAATTGGCCCGAATGATGTTTTAGTAGAAGTAGCATACGTTGGCGTCTGCGGCACTGACCCGCACATGCACAGAAACACGGTACTGTTCGATTTTAATTGTCCTTTTATTTTAGGACACGAATTCGCAGGCAAGATCGTTAAAGCCGGTAAACAAGTAAGTAAATTCAAGGTTGCAGATCGTGTTACCTCTGAAACCCATGCAGACTACTGTGGTCATTGCAGCCTCTGCCGCACCAACAATTATCACCTCTGCAGGGAACGAAAAGGATTTGGTTTTCACCTTGACGGGGCATTTACCAAATATGTCAAGGTTCCAGGTAGAATCCTGCACAGAGTCCCGGACAACGTTTCGCTAAAGGCGGCATCATTAACCGAGCCATTATGTGTGGCCTATAAGTCAGTTATATGTAACAGCACCGTAAACCCTGGCGATACGGTAGTTGCGATAGGACCGGGGCCGATTGGGTTATTGTGTATGAAAATGGCACAATTCTCGGGAGCAAGCCAAATCATCGCCATTGGCACAGAAGGTGACGACAACCGACTGGAACTTGCAAAGTCCTTCGGCGCTACAATCACCATTAACAGCAGCAGGCAAGACGCTCTGCCCAAAATCATGTCTCTGGGCGATGGCTACGGTGCAGATTTAATCGTAGATACTGCCGGTTCTGCCGAAACGTTGAAATTATCAATGGATGCTATACGCCCAAGCGGTCAGATCACCAAGATCGGCTGGGGCCCGAAACCAGTCAATTTAAGCCTTGATCCGCTGATTGCCAAATCTGTCACCTTAAAGGGACATTTCAGCCATACCTGGGATGTCTGGGAAAAATGTCTTACAATAATGAGCAAAGGCCAAATCGACCTGGAGCGTCTGATCACACACGAGCTTCCTATTGATCGGTGGGAAGAGGCATTTGAACTGGTAGAAAATAAAAAAGCGGTCAAGGTGGTTTTGATCCCGGTTGAATAAAATTTTATTATGAATTTTTTAGGATAGAAACAATGAAAAAAATAGGGTTTATCGGATTAGGAATCATGGGTAAGCCCATGGCAATGAATCTGATTAAAGCGGGTTTTGCCCTTACTGTTTATGACATCAGGCCCGAGCCGGTGAAAGAGGTCGTAGCAGCCGGTGCTAAAGAAGGTAAGTCCAGCAAGGATGTCGCGGCACAAAGTGAAGCTGTAATTACAATGCTGCCTAATTCGCCCGATGTAAAAAAGGCTGTACTTGGAGAAAACGGAGTTTTAGCCGGTGCAAGAGCGGGCATGATTTTGATTGATATGAGCTCAATTGCTCCACTGGTCTCTAAAGAGGTCGCCGCCGAAGCCCGTAAGATTGACGTTGAAATGCTCGATGCACCCGTTAGTGGTGGTGAGCCAAAGGCCAAAGATGGAACGCTTTCAATTATGGTTGGCGGTAAAAAAGAGGTCTTCGAGCAGGTCGAAGAAATTCTCAAGGTCATGGGTGCTTCTGCTGTTCTGGTCGGCGATATTGGCAGCGGCAATACAACTAAACTTGCAAATCAGATAGTCGTAGCATTAAATATTGCTGCAATGTCGGAGGCAATGGTTCTGGCAACAAAGGCTGGTGTGGACCCGGAAAGGGTTTACCAGGCCATCCGTGGTGGACTGGCCGGCAGCACTGTCCTCAATGCCAAAATGCCTTTGGTCTTAGACGGCAATTTTAAGCCCGGCTTTAGAATTGAATTGCATATCAAGGATTTGGCAAATGCCCTGGACACTGCCCATGAGATTGGTGTACCTGTGCCTTTAGCCAGCGGTGTAATGGAGATTATGCAGGCACTTAAGGTTGACGGAAAGGCAGACAATGACCACGGTGGTATTATACAGTTCTATGAGAAGTTAGCCGCAGTGGAGGTTAGACGCTCTAAAAAATAAATTTACAGTTGCCAGCCGTTAAATTTCAGCTTATTATATATCTTAGGTGGACCTAATTTGCGTGCCCTGCTGGGTCCTATGTGCATGCCTATTACCCATGGAGGTACTTAACTTGCGTTCGGAAATTAGTTATCGCATTTTTTATCTGAAAAATCTTTGGGTGGCTTATGCCTACAGATAACATCCTCGAATTAATTGGCAATACCCCGCTATTGCAGCTAAAGGGCGAAAACATATTTGCCAAGGCCGAGTTTCTAAATCCTGGCGGCAGTATCAAAGACCGCGTTGCTTTAGCAATGCTCAAGGCCGCCCAGCGGGACGGTAAACTCGACGTAGATTCCATAATAGTCGAGCCCAGTAGCGGCAATACCGGCATCGGTCTGGCTTTAGTGGGTCGGCTGATGGGCTACCGTGTCCGTATCGTTATGCCGGAAGGCATGAGCGAAGAACGCAAGAAGCTCATAAAGGCCCTCGGAGCAGAGCTCGTTCTTATACCCGATGAGCAAGGTCTATCAGGTGCTGTGAAAACTGTGGAGCAAATGGCCGCAGAGGACAAACATATCTACGTTCCACAGCAGTTCGAGAATCCAGAAAATCCCCGCGTGCACTATGAGCAAACTGCCCCTGAACTCTGGGGACAAATGAACGGAAGAGTTGACTGCTTCGTGGCTGGGGTCGGCAGTGGAGGGACCCTACAGGGAGTCGGTAAATTCCTCAAGGAACACAAGAAAGACGTCAAAATCATTGCTGTTGAGCCTGAGAACCACTCGGCACTATTGGGTCATGAGCCGGGTCTGCACCAAATCCAGGGCATAGGCGATGGTTTTGTACCGGATGTGCTTGATGTTTCTCTCGTTGATGATGTAGTTGAGGTTTCCGATGATGATGCTATAGATACAACGCGCCAACTTAGCAGAGACTTTGGCATGTTAGTCGGTATCAGCTCAGGAGCAAACGTCTGGGCAGCACGAAAGCTGGCTCAGACAATCGGTGGCAACATAACAACTGTTCTGCCAGATCGGGCGGAACGTTATTTCAGCACCGCCTTACTGTAGCATACATCAATCACAACCCAGGTACTAACCCGCATATTTCATAGGTGGATCAAATTCAGCGGTTGCGGATGATCTTAGCATGAATTCGATAATATACTCCTGATTTGACACACGAGGTGCACACTACCACCTTACCCCCACAAACACAAAACAAGATTTAAAAGAACAAACAAAGATGATTTTTACCTTTGTTCCATTATAATATTTATTTGCCTATGATAATGCTTTTCGGTATGTTTTGCCTCCTTCCTTAACTAACTGTTATTGAAAGGCAAAAATCTTAATTATATTTGTTCCCAATTTACCACTATGCCGTCAGGAAAAATCTAAAATGTGTGGTAATTGGGCCGGTTATGGGTGGGCGGAATAATAGTTCGGGATGAATTGAATCTAAAAGAGGAATTTTGACGCATCAATGTCACGTTGTTCGGCAAGTGTATAAAGAATCGAGAGTATCGTGCTGATTGCCCGCTGGGCAGACGGCGCTTTATTAGCTTTTTTCTGTTGTAAGGTATATCCGAGTTCTATATTATCACATTATTATCGTTAATGAGTTTTTGTCAACGACCATTTTAGGAAGCACGAGATGCACATCAAAACAATTTTAACTTGGTTCACTCTCATCAATATCATCTTTTCATCAGAATCCCTTGGTGGAAAATCGTTTTACACTACCCGATTGGATGATCCCCGTGCGGTCTATCTAACAAAGGACGATTTCTCTGTACGTGCCGATGGCATCGGCGATGATACCGAAGTTTTACAGGCGGTAATTGACAAAGCTTCGGCCAACAGGGCCGGCGTTGTTTTCATTCCCGAAGGTACATATTTACTTTCAAAAACCGTTTACGTTTGGCCGGGCATTCGTTTAATCGGCTACGGTGCCAAACGACCGGTATTTAAGCTCGGCGAAAACACTCCCGGTTACCAGGAAGGGACGGATAAATACATATTATATTTCTCCGGCGGAAGAGCAAGAGGCAGCGGCCTGCCGCGGGACGGTAACCCCGGCACGTTCTACAGCGCCATGAGCAATATTGACATCGAAATCGGCCCGGGCAATCCTGCGGCCATCGGAATTCGCTTCCACGTCGCGCAGCACTGTTATCTCTCTCACATGGATTTTCGGCTTGGCTCGGCCAGGGCAGGTCTGGATGATTTCGGCAACGAGGTCGAGGACCTGCATTTCTACGGCGGCCGGTACGGCATAACCTCCGGAAGATCTGCACCGGGTTGGCCACTTCTGGCTATCGATTGCACTTTCGAGGGACAAAGCGTAGCGGCTCTAGGTCTTAAGAAGTCGGGGCTTGCATTGGTACGTCCTCAAATCAGGAACGTTCCAACAGCGGTAGAAGTTTTCGCTGGTCAGCTCGATGAGCTGTGGATCAGTGATGCTCGATTTGAAAATATCACGGGTCCGGCACTAATTATCAGTAACGAATACAATCCCTGTAACCAGATTAACCTTCAAAATGTCGCATGTCAGAACGTGCCGGTTCTGGCCAGTTTCCGTAGAAGCGGCAAGACGGTTGAAGGCAAAGGCCAGATGTATGTTGTGGAGCAATTCTCCCATGGCCTGCATATTGAGTCGCTCGGTGCGAAAAGGGAAATTAAAACAACTTACGTAGCGAAAGAAGTCAGCTCGCTACCGGCACCTGTAAAATCGGACATCCCCGACCTTCCCGCGCGCGACACATGGGTCGACGTAAGCACGCTGGGAATCATCGGGGACGCAAATACGGATAACACCGCTGCACTGAAAGACGCTATTGCAAAGTATCGCACGCTATATTTCCCAATAGGATTGTATAATATAAGTGATACGCTTACGCTGCGGCCTGATACCGTTCTGATTGCGCTGCATCCTTCGGCAACGGTAATTAATGTCCCGGACGAAACACCTGCTTTCCACGGTCCCGGTGAGCCTAAACCGGTTATTGAAGCTCCTAAGGGCGGAACTAATATTATAACAGGTATCGGCATCTATACAGGCGCGGTCAATACTCGTGCGATCGCAGTGAAATGGATGGCTGGTGCGGACTCTATGATGAATGACGTTCGCCTGCACGGCGGACACGGAACGAATCTTCAAGCCGGAGGCCGTAACTGGCGCCGCAGCAAAGATACCTGGAACAGCCAACCGGCGAGTCTCTGGGTTACCGACGGTGGCGGCGGAACATTCAAGGACATTTGGACTCCAAATGTTTTTGCAAAATCCGGAATGTTTATTACAGATACATCAACGAGCGGCCGGCTGTATGCAATGTCTTCCGAGCATCATGTCAAAAATGAAATGATCATTAGAAACTCTTCCAACTGGAAATTTTTCGCTTTACAATTCGAGGAAGAACGCGAGGAAGGGCCAGAAGCTCTGCCTTTGGAAATAGATAGTTCGAGCAATATTCAGTTTGCCAATACATTCTTCTATCGCGTGATCAGTTGTTTTGTTCCGTATCCGCATGCGATAAAGGTCACAAACTCCAGTGACATCAGGTTCAGAAATTTCCACTGTTATAGTAATAGTCGAGTTGCTTTTGAAAGTGCACTTTATGAGGCTGATTTGGGCGTTGAAATCCGCGATCAAGAGTTCGCAGTACTGGACGTATCCAGTGACATTAAACCCACTATGCCGAAAACCGGCACGGTTGTTTTAGCTGAAGGAGCGAAAGTTGAAAAACTCGCAGATGGATTTATGAATATTGCCGGGGCTGCTGTAAACAGCAAAGGCGAACTTTATTTTTCTGACGCTCGCGAGCTTAACATCTATTGTTGGTCGCAGGAGAATGGTAAAGCGGAAGTAGTACGTAAGATTCCAGAGCAGCCGATGGTTTTAGCTTTTGACAAAGCCGACAACTTGATAGTTGTTGCATACAAGGGCAACGGAACAGTATTTGCATTCGATCCGGAAGATGCAAACAGTGAGATTAGACGTCTTGTGCCTGAGCCGGCCCAACCGCGACAGGATATGGCAGCTTATCTGCCGATTAACCGCTGGTCGTGGACGGATGAGGCGGCTTTTATACGAAGGGAAATGCAGCAAAAAGAATTCCATTATATCTCACCTGATGGCACAATCTTTATTCCGGCCAGCTCAAGATTTACCACCGGAGCCACGTCCTGGGGCATAAGAACGGCTGATCTGATAAGGGCCTTCAGAATTGCCAGGGTCATGCCGGGGCAAACTTTCTATGTCACTAACGAAGCAGATTTGAAAACTTTTGCTTTCACTGTAGGGCCTGATGGCACGCTGTCTGACGGGAAGCTCTTTGCCGATGAGGGCGGAGAGAATATTGCGATCGATGGCCAGGATAATATTTATCTTGCCGCCGGCCAAATTCTTGTTTTCGATCCGTCAGGAAAACAAATCGATACAATCAAGGTTCCACAGAGACCGATTAGCATTGTTTTCGGTGGAAAGGACAAAAAGACTCTGTTTATCACTGCACGGTCTTCACTCTACAGCGTTCGTACTAAATTCGGTGGAAAATAGTTATAAACTATCTCGCTGCTCAGGCAAAGTCCAAGGATTAATATCGCTGGTTTGGTTAG